>NZ_HF991874.1:336391-341794 GCF_000432355.1 Eubacterium sp. CAG:161 | reverse complement strand
GTGCATTCCTTAAATGCACGCCTATAAACCCAAAAGAACACACAGCCTCTTGTGCAAGCACAAGGCTGTGTGTTCTTTTGGGTTTATAATCCTTCGCTTAAAAATTGCTAACGGATTAGTTGTTGATTAATTTGTCATTTTCATTGTTCCAGCTGTAAAGCTTTCTGATCTGTTCTCCGACTTTTTCTGATGGATGTTCTGATGCTTTCTTTCTCATCATCTTGAAGTGTACCTGACGTCCTGCAGGTGACATATCAAGTAAGAATTCCTTAGCAAATGAACCGTCCTGAATGTCTGAAAGAATCTGCTTCATAGCCTTCTTTGTATCTTCTGTTACAATCTTAGGTCCTGTTATATAATCACCATATTCAGCTGTGTTTGAAATTGAATATCTCATTCCTGCGAATCCTGACTGATAAATTAAGTCAACGATTAACTTCATTTCATGAATACATTCAAAGTATGCATTTCTTGGATCATATCCTGCTTCACATAATGTTTCAAAACCAGCCTGCATTAATGCACAAACACCACCACAAAGTACTGCCTGCTCACCGAATAAGTCTGTTTCTGTTTCTGTTCTGAATGTTGTTTCAAGAACACCTGCTCTTGCTCCGCCAATTCCTAAAGCATATGCAAGTGCTAAATCTAAAGCCTTACCTGTAGCATCCTGTTCAACAGCTACTAAACAAGGAGTACCCTTGCCTGCCTGATATTCTGAACGAACTGTATGTCCCGGTGCCTTAGGAGCGATCATAGTTACATCTACATCCTTTGGAGGATTAATACATCCGTAATGAATGTTGAAACCATGAGCAAACATAAGCATATTTCCAGCTTCAAGGTTTGGCTCAATATCCTTCTTATACATATCAGCCTGAAGTTCATCATTAATAAGAATCATAATAATGTCAGCCTTCTTAGCTGCTTCTGCTGCTGTAAATACTTCAAATCCCTGCTTCTCAGCCTTAGCCCATGACTTACTTCCTTCATATAAACCAATAATGACATTGCATCCTGATTCCTTTAAGTTTAAAGCATGTGCGTGTCCCTGGCTACCATAGCCGATAATTGCAATTGTCTTACCATCTAATAATGAAAGATTGCAATCCTCCTGATAATAGATTTTTGCTTCTGACATAATTGTCGCCTCCATTTGTAAAATATTTATTATTTTATAAAGAATGTAATGTAAATATTAATTCTCTATATATAAACTACACTATTTAATTCCTCTTGCAAGACCTGTGATACCTGTTCTTACTAATTCTAAAATCTCATAATCTTCAAGAAGACTTAAAAATGCAGAAAGCTTTGACTGGCTTCCTGTAATCTCAATCATAACACTGTCCTTTGCCACATCAACAATATTAGCCCTGAAAATTTCAGTCACGGATATAATCTGCTGTCTCTGTGCAGGAGTAGTCTTTATCTTTACAAGAATAAGTTCCCTTGTAACTGAATTATTAAGTTCTAAAACATCAACTCTTCTGACATCCTCTAACTTTGTAATCTGCTTAACAATCTGTTCTAATATAGCATCATCACCTGTTACTACAATAGTCATTCTGGAATATTTAGGATTTTCAGTCTCTCCAACTGTTAAACTGTCAATGTTATATCCTCTTCTGCTAAACAAACCGGCAATTCTGTTAAGAACACCTGATGTGTTATCTACTAAAACCGATAATACCTTTTTATTCATATGTACATCCTCTTTTCTCAGATTTAATGCTCGTATAATCATAACACATATATTTTTACGTTTCAATATTTAGTGAAAATATTTTATTAATAAAATTTCATACATTCAACGAATTATGCAATTATGACATTACTAAAATATGTTATTGTAAAATTCATTAGAATATGTTATTATTTTTAAGTCGTATGACAGGCTGCCATGGCTCAGGAGGTAGAGCGTCGCCTTGGTAAGGCGGAGGCCACGGGTTCAAATCCCGTTGGCAGCTTTATTTTTTTGCCTTTTTTTAAGGTTCTCATCATATTTGAATCATTTGTGTTGCATTTCGTGTTGTATAAAATTAGAAACACCATATTGATATTCCTTTTTTATTTATTTTCCAATACACGTATTCCATGATAAAACATTTCATTTATCGGAGTAGGCACATTAAGCTCTTTACCCATTTTTACCACATTACCTGCAAACATATCTATTTCCGTTTTCTTCCCTGCTTCTAAATCCTGAAGGGTTGATGGTTTGTTCTTTTCAGGTATTGTAACTACAGTTTTGTTTTGTGCCTCTATTTCCTTTTCCCCTAAATCAATTCCTTTTTTTCCGGCAATTGCAGCCACCTCTCTCATGGCATTTATTCTAATCCAGTTTGCATTATCATCAGTTCTAAAAGCACCAAAAGGTATACCTAAAAGGGCACAGGTCATATTTTCTCCAATATTGCACATATATTTAAACCAGATTCCCTTTAACATATCTTCCTCAATGGAGTAGGGAATATCAGCCTTATCAAAAACCTCTTTTACCGCCAAAACCCTGTCTGTATACTGGTGATTTTCTTTCTCACCAAAGTGAATTTTTCCCCAATATGGATCAAAATCAGCCTTGCCATCCTTCATAACTACTGACATTCTCATAAATGAATATAAAACATGCTCATTTCCAAATTCTTTTATCAGACGTTCCTCACTGTCAACCCCATTTAAAAGTGACAAAATAAGGGTATTTTTCCCTACCTGATTTCTAATATCCTCGGTAGCCTGCTCTAAGGAATATCCCTTAACGCCAATTATTATTAAATCGGCCTCATCTCCCATTACATCAGGAGTAATTATTGGGAATTTATAATTTATTCCATTTACGGTGACACCTTTGTTTTCTAATCTTTCTTTTCTTTCACCATTGGCAATAACCCTAAAGTTTTCACCATAAGTTTCATATAATCTCGGTGCAAAAAATACTCCCATGGCTCCTAATCCGATTAAAGATATTTTTTCTATATGTTTCATTACAATGCCTCCTGTCCTTCTCTTTAATTGCTTCTTTTGTAGTCATTGTTATGCCTTTCGTTTCTGATATGTCTATATTCTGTCCATAATTTGCGAAGGTACATATGCCTTAAGATGTATTCCATCTTCTTTATATTCCTCGCTAAGTACCTGACCGTATTTTCTGATTATTCCTATTTTTCCTGCTTCTGAATAATCGTATACCTTTTCCACCATTACACGCATGGATTTCAAAGCTACCTCTATTGCGTCATTTATTTCATTTAATCCGATATTTTTCTTTATTGCAGCACTAACTGTGTAATCAGCATTAAAATCCCTTAAAACTGGCTTTTCTTCTACCTTATCTATTTTGTTAAATACCGTAATGATTATTTTATCTTTTACTTCAAGATTTTTTAGTGTTTCATAAACTGCATGGACATTTTTATCCATAGAAGGATTTGAACAGTCCACCACATGAATAATTATATCTGAATACTTTGCCTCTTCTAAGGTACTTCTGAAAGCATCTATTAAGTGATGAGGCAATTTTCTTATAAATCCGACTGTATCTGTCAGTAAAACCTCCTGACCGTTAGGAAGCTTATAATTTCTCGTTGTAGGATCAAGAGTTGCAAAAAGCTTGTCTTCCTCTAGCACATTTGCCGCTGTTAAAGTATTAAGTAGTGTAGACTTTCCGGCGTTGGTATATCCCACTATGGCAACCACCGGAACAGGATTGTCCTGTCTTTTAGCCCTTGTAACCTGTCTGTGGCTTTCCATATTTCTAACCTGTTCCTTTAGCTGGGATATTCTGTTTCTGATAAGACGTCTGTCTACCTCTAATTTCTTTTCTCCCGGGCCTCTTGTTCCTATTCCGCCACCCTGTCTTGAAAGATTTCTCATTCCAATAAGTCTTGTGGAACGATATCTAAGCTGTGCTAACTCTACCTGGATTTTTCCCTCGGCACTTTTTGCCCTTCCTGCAAAAATATCAAGAATTATAAGAGTTCTGTCCATTACCTTAACATCTAATTCATCTTCAAGATTCTTATATTGTGCAGGAGATAATTCATCATCACATACTATGGCATCTGCCTCTGTTTCCCATATTAAATCCTTTATTTCCTGAACCTTTCCTGAACCTACATAGGTAGTGTTATTAATGTGGTCTAAATTTTGGATAACTCTTCCCACAACCAATGCACCTGCTGTATTAACCAGCTCCTCCAGTTCATCTAAAGATTCCATTGCGTCATCTTCATTTCCTGTTGCCACGGCAACTAAAATTATTTTTTCCGTATTTTCTGCGGTTTCGTACATAAACGCTCCTTAAATATCATTTTTTACTATGTTAATATTTTTCCATTTGCCTTTTTTATACCTTATAAGGCTAAACAGTCCGTTTAAAAGCCATGTTATTCCCGTAGCATAGAATACTCCGTAGTTTCCCATGAAAGGTATAAGGGTAAGAGGATATGCAAAACCTACACGTCCTATACACTCCACAATTCCGGTAAACAGTGAAAATATTGCATCTCCGGCACCATTTAACACATTTCTGGTGGTATATATCATTCCCAAAAATATGTAAAAACAGCTTGTTATTCTAAGTCCGTCAACAGCCTGTTTCATAACCGTAGGGTCTTTTCCGAATATGGAAACAATCTGCGGTGTAAATATCCAGAATAAAAGCATTATGCTAATTGCAAATATTGTGGTAATGGTTGTTGCCGTGTTAAATCCTTTTTTTACCCTGTCAATTTTTCCGGCTCCAAGATTTTGTCCCGTATATGTAGATACTGCTGCCCCCATAGACATAAATGGCTGCTGGATAAGGGTTTCAATTCTTGATACTACCGTAAAAGCCGTGGTAAAATCTGCTCCATAGCTGTTTACAATTGCCTGTAAAACAATTAATGAAAAAGCAATAAGTGCATTTTGCAATGCTACCGGAATACCCAGTCTCATGCTTTTTCTAATTATCATATTATTGATTTTGAAATTTTCTCTTTTAATTCTAAAATATGAATTACTTTTATAAGCATATATTATACATGTTATTGCTGAAATAAACTGCGAAAACGCTGTGGCAACACCTGCTCCCACTACTCCCCAGTTATACACCAGCACAAAAATAAGATCTAATATAACATTAAGAATGCTGGCAAATATCAAAAAGATCAAAGGTGTCTTGCTGTCTCCCAATGCTCTTAAAATACCTGATACACCATTGTATAATCCCATACATATAATACCAATTGATGTAACTTTAAGATACGCCACTGCATCCTCTAAAATAACTGCATCTGTCTGTAAAAGTATAAGAATAGGTCTTGCTGCAAAGTATCCCGCAATAGCCATTATGGCAGAGCATGCAATTATAATTATGGTAGCATTTCCAATGGTGTCTTTAACATTTTTTTCATCATTGGC
>NZ_HF991874.1:331914-336379 GCF_000432355.1 Eubacterium sp. CAG:161 | reverse complement strand
AACATTTTTTTCATCATTGGCACCAAAATACTGGGAAACAATGATTCCAATTCCCACGGAAAGACCACCTACAAGTGAAAAGAAAAAAAACTGCAATGATGCTGTAGTTCCAATGGCTCCAAGGGCATTTGCACTTACAAACCGTCCAACTATTACGGAATCCACCATATTGTACAGTTGTTGAAACACATTACCTATTAACAGTGGTATTGCAAATGCTAAAAGCAACTTGTATGGTGTTCCTACTGTCATATCTTTTACATATTTATTCTGATTATCCATTTTAGTCTCCAATCCTTAATTAAATAATGTAAAATCCAATTACTCCACTTAATATTCCAATAATAGCTCCGACAATTACATCTTTTGGAAAATGTACTCCTGCTATTACTCTCATAAAACACATTAAAAAGCTGTCAGCCAAAATAAGAATTCCCAAATGAACACTTATATAAAGTACTGACATACCTATAACAAATGCTGAAAAAACATGACGGCTCGGCATTGACTGCCCCGTCTTTTCTTTTTTTACAACAGGCTTAAATTCATACAAAGTATAAGGTCTTGGTGCGTCCACAACATACCTGAAAATACTAACCAATATAAAAGATATGCCTGTTACTAAAACTATTCTTATTACCCTTTCATCCCTGTTTACTGCAAGAAATATAAGCATAACAAAATATGCCATATATACTACTCCCGTAATAATATTATTGGCATATTTTACTATACTTTCTCCATGTGGATATTTTCTTACAAATTCTGAAATCTTTATGTAAGTTTCCTGTTTCATTACCTACTGCTTTCTTGCTATTCTATATTCATCACCATATGAGAAATATGGACAGCTGGAGTTTTTAAACTGAAGTAATCTGGCTAAATCATCTTCATCCATGTTTACCACACACCCATATTCCTCATATTCTTCATCATAAACATAATTACTGCAAAATTCGCAACTATTTTGTTCACTCATTATTTCACCTACTTCTGATAGCTTTCTGCTAATTTCTTAAATGCCGGCAATGCATCCTCAATCTGTTTTGTCTGAACACAGTAAGAAATTCTTACATATCCCGGTGTTCCAAAGCTGTCAGCAGGAACTAACAAAAGTTCATGCTCTTTTGCCTTTTCGCAGAATTCATGGGCATCATCTCCCATTGCCTTTACAAAAAGATAAAATGCTCCATCAGGATATACACATTCATATCCCATTTCCGTAAGGTTGTTGTAAAGTAAATCCCTGTTTACCTTATAAATTGAAATATCCGCTGTATCATCAATACACTTTTCAATAACTCTCTGATACATACTTGATGCACATACATATCCAAGGGCACGTCCTGCACCACAAACTGCTGCATAGGCATCTCCTGCATCTTTCATCTTTGGAGAAACAACAATGTATCCTATACGTTCTCCCGGAAGGGATAAAGCCTTGCTGTATGAATAACATACAAAAGTATCATCATAGTAATTAATAAGATATGGAACCTCTATATCATCATAAACCAATTCTCTGTATGGCTCGTCTGTTACAAGAAAAATAGGATGTCCATATTCCTTTTCCTTCTTTCTTAACAAATCGCACATTTTTTCAATTGTTTCTACTGAATAAACAACACCTGAAGGATTGTTAGGAGAATTTATTACAACTGCTTTTGTTTTCTCATTAATTGCAGTCTCAAATCCTTTCATATCTACCTGAAATGTTTTATCTTCAGATTTAACAGCCACAAGCTTTGCACCTGTTCTCTCTAAAAATACCCCATATTCCGGGAAATAAGGTGTAAACACTATACACTCGTCATCTTTCTGCATTATTGCATTAAATACAATGGTAAGAGATGATGCTGCACCACAGGTCATATAAATGTTATCCGGTGCAATCTCTGTATTAAATCTGTTATTAATGTAATTTGCAATTGTAGTTCTAACCTTTGCATCTCCCTGAGCTGATGTATAGCCGTGAAGTGCCACTGAATCAAAATTGTTTACAAGGTCAATTATGGCATCATTTACTGATTTAGGTGCCGGAACACTTGGATTCCCTATGCTGAAATCAAAAACATTTTCAGCCCCTATTTCTGCCTTTCTCTTATTTCCATATTCAAAAATTTCCCTTATTTCTGAACGTACCTTTCCTAATTTAACTAATGATTCTGTATACATTTTATATCCTCCTGTCACTTTATCTCATTCTGATTTTGAAATCTCTTTCGCTTTCTCTCTTAATGTCTCTCTTTGCAATATCCTGTCGCTTATCATAGAGTTTCTTACCTCTTGCAAGACCTATCTCCACCTTCACCAGACTTCCCTTAAAGTAAACCCTAAGCGGAACCAGTGTTAGTCCCTTTTCATTTAACTTTCCTACAAGCTTATTTATCTCATATTTGTGAAGCATTAATTTCTTAGGTCTTAAAGGATCCTTGTTAAAAATATTGCCTTTTTCATATGGATTAATATGCATTCCATATATAATAACTTCTCCGTTATCCACTCTCACAAAGGATTCCTTAATACTGCAATGTCCTGCACGCAGGGACTTAACCTCAGTGCCATGCAACACAATTCCCGCTTCATAAGTATCCTCAATAAAATAATCATGTCTTGCCTTTTTGTTAGTAGCAATTAACTTTTCAGAAATTTTTGCCATGTTTTTCCCCTCCTTCCATATTTATACCATACTAAAATCAATTGTTCCAGTTACTTTATCAGCATTTTCCACCCTGATTTTCACTATCTGACCTAGCTTATATGTCTTCATTGTCTGCTGACCTTTAAGACTATAGGAGGCCTCATCGTATTCGTAATGGTCATCTGTCATATTTGATACATGAACCAGTCCCTCTACTGTATTTTCCAATTCAACATACACGCCAAAGTTTGTAACTGAAGATATGACACCTGTATATTCTTCTCCTATAAAGCCTCTCATATATTCAGCTTTCTTCATTTTTTCAGAATCTCTTTCTGCATCATCTGCCCGCCTTTCAGTCATGCTACAATGCTTAGTGACCTCCGGCAAAATAGACTTGTAATGTTCAATATGCTTTTCCGTCATGTCACCGCAAAGACATTCCTTGATAATTCTATGAATCTGTAAATCCGGATACCTTCTTATAGGTGATGTAAAATGACAATAATATTTTGCAGCCAGGCCAAAATGTCCCAAACACTCCGGTGTGTATTCAGCCCTTTTCATTGAACGAAGGGTAACTCTGCTAATCATTGCCTCCTCCGGAGTTCCTTCAATACTTTTCAAAAGCTTCTGTAATTCCTTTGGATGTACCTCGTCTTTAGACATTTTAACATGATATCCGAAATTAGTAATGAACAATGACAGCTGTTTCATTCTGTCACTGTCAGGTTTTTCGTGATTTCTATAAACAAAAGGTATCTTCTGCCAAAAATAATATTCTGCAATGGTTTCATTTGCCATAAGCATAAAATCCTCAATAATCTTTGTGGCTGCATTTCTGTCATAAGGTTTAATAGACACAGGATAACCCTTTTCATCTAATGTAATTTTACATTCAGGAAAATCAAAATCTATTGCTCCTCTGCCATATCTTTTTTCCCTAATTATTGAAGATAACTCTGCCATAAGCTGAAACATGGGCACTAATTCACTGTACTCATTCATTGTATCGGGATTTTTGTTTGTAATAATCTCATTTACCGCTGTAT
The DNA here is from genome assembly GCF_000432355.1 of Eubacterium sp. CAG:161. Lineage (NCBI taxonomy): Bacteria > Bacillati > Bacillota > Clostridia > Eubacteriales > Eubacteriaceae > Eubacterium > Eubacterium sp. CAG:161. The sequence goes on along the minus strand of NZ_HF991874.1, from coordinate 332,686 downwards.
AGGTCATTCTCCTGTCAACATTAACTACAGTTTCTGCTACCTGATGATCAATTACTTCCCCTTTTTCGTTTATTTTCATAATACAGCTAAGAGCTAATCTGTCAACGCCCTGATTTAACGAACATATGCCATTAGATAACTTATGGGGAAGCATTGGAATAACCCTATCTACCAGATATACGCTGGTTCCCCGCTCTTTTGCCTCCTTATCAAGAGGAGAATTTTCTACTACATAATGAGACACGTCAGCAATATGAACTCCTAAAGTATAAATACCATCTTCCTTTTTAAGGGTTATGGCATCGTCTAAATCCTTTGCATCCTCTCCATCAATCGTAACCGTCTGCCAGTCCCTAATATCAAGTCTGCCTTCTTTGTCCTTTTCCTGTACCTCTTCAGGAATATTTTCAATTTGTTCCATCACCTCTTTAGGATATTCACATGGTATGTTATATCCCTTTACAATTGAAAGAATGTCAACTCCCGGGTCGTTTACATGTCCTAAAATTTCTATGACTTTTCCTTCCGGTTTTCTATCCTTTGAACCATAATCAGTGATTTTCACCACTACTTTATGTCCCTGTACAGCCCCCATGGTGTACTTTCCCGGAATATAAATATCACTTGATATTCTATTGTTATCAGGAAGCACATATCCAAAAGATTTATTTTTCTGGAAATATCCCACCACTTCACTTATTTCGTGAGATAAAACTTTTATAACCTTTCCTTCTTTTCTCTTTCCTGTAGAAAAAGGCTCTACCGCCACTAA
>NZ_HF991874.1:323475-331896 GCF_000432355.1 Eubacterium sp. CAG:161 | reverse complement strand
CCGCCACTAAAACAGTGTCATGATGAAAGGCTCCTCCAATATTTTTTTCCGGTATGAAATAATCTTCCTCTTCACCTTCTACCTCCACAAAACCAAAACCTTTTTCATTACTTATAAAAATTCCTTTTACATAGGTTTCTTTTGGCAGGCTGTATTTTCCCCTTTTGGATATGGTTATTTTTCCTTCGTTAACCAGCTCAGACAATACAAAATCCAACAGCTTTCTGTCTTCTTTTTTTACATTTAATATTACTGCTAACTCTTTAAACTTCATTGGTACATAATGCTTATCATTCATAAGACTCATAAGCACCTTTTTCTTTTCTTCTATTATGTCTTTATATTCTGCCATTCAATATCCTTTCTCAATATATAGAAAAAAGGTGTAGAAATCTACACCTTCATCAGTCAGTCATTTTTAATTAATCTTAATAATTGATAAATCCCATATTAAGAATTATAGAAATTACAAAGAATAAAACTACGCAAACCTTAGTAGCTTTTTCAAGCTTACCTTCCATTGAACGTCCTTTGTTCTTTCCCCAATATGATTCAGCAGCGCCACTAATAGCTCCTGTAAGACCTGCCTGCTTTCCTTCCTGAAGTAAGATAACTACTGTTATAATTAAACAAATTATCATAAACACTACTGTTAATACTCTTAATAATGTCAATGTCCACACCTCCTCTATATTTCTTTATGGAAAACGCCACACGTTTCCCCCTCTAATTCGTATCAAACATTGATTATCTTAACATATTAAGGTACTAAAATCAAGTATAAATTGTGGAAGGATCAATCCATGAATTGGACAACATTTACGAATATATCGCAAATGAGAAATTAGCTCCTGAAAATGCCCAAGGACAAAATCTGTAAAACAACTCCTGTTTCCAGGAGTTGCCTTCTCAGCGGACAATTGATATATTTTTCTAAATACCCATCTGCTCTTCAATTCTTAATAACCTGTTATATTTAGCCGTCCTCTCTCCCCTGCAAGGTGCTCCGGTTTTTATATACCCTGTATTTAATCCTACTGCCAAATCAGCTATTGTTGTATCTTCACTTTCCCCGGAACGATGGGACATAATGGCAATATATCCCATATTTTGAGCCATCTTTACTGCATTTAAGGTTTCCGTTACTGTTCCTATCTGATTTAGTTTAATTAATATTGCATTGGCACATTTATTTTTTAATCCCCTTTTAAGTCTTTTAACATTAGTAACAAACAAATCATCTCCAACTAAACGGATTTTATCTCCTAATTTTTCCGTGATTTTCTCCCAGCCTTTCCAGTCTTCCTCATCTAAGGGATCTTCAATGGAAAAAATAGGATACTTATCTGAAATTTCTTCCCACATTTCTATTAATTCATCTGTATTCATCTGCTTGTTTTTCTTTGGCATAAGATACTCTCCCACCTGATTTGTTTTCCACTCGGAAGCTGCCACATCAAGGGATATTTTAAAATCCTCATTAGCCTTGTATCCTGCATTTTCTATAGCTTTTACAATAATATCAAGGGCTTCTTCTTCCCCTGACAAATCAGGGGCAAATCCTCCTTCATCTCCTACTGCCACTGATAATCCCTTGGATTTCAGTATTTTTTTCAGACTGTCATAAACTTCTGCACACCATCTAAGCCCTTCCCTGAAACTGTCAGCTCCAACAGGCAAAATCATAAATTCCTGTACATCAATATTATTTGATGCGTGGGCACCACCATTTAATATGTTCATCATTGGAACCGGCAGAGTTTTGGCACTTATTCCTCCCACATATTTATATTCAGGAATATTTAAAGCTAAAGCACAGGCCTTCGCATTTGCCATTGATACTGCAAGTATTGCATTAGCCCCTAATTCTCCCTTATTTTCAGATTTGTCCAGATTCATTATAATATGGTCTATTTTATTTTGATTTAAGGCATTTTCTCCTTCTAAAGCAGGATATATTTCCTCATTAATGTTTTTTACTGCTTTTAATACACCTTTTCCACCATACCTTTTTTCTCCATCTCTTAATTCCACCGCCTCAAATATACCTGTAGATGCTCCTGATGGAACAATGGCACATCCTGTATATATTTCTCCTGGCATTCCCAAAGCCTTTACGGTAACTTCCGCTTCCACTGTAGGATTTCCCCTTGAATCCATAACTTCCCTGCCCTTTACATTTACTATTTTCAAATATTTATACATAAAAACCTCCCATTGCGTTAAATAATTACCAGTAATTATTTTGTACATATGAGAGGTTTTTATCCAATTTATTATTATTTTTTATTCTATCACCCAGTCTCCAAAAACTTCCTGGGAAAGCTTTGTTAAATCCGTGTATGTCACAGGATTTGACCACTGTATACTGTGTCCCTGCAACATGTCCTGTGAATATTCAGACAGTCTATATGTATATTGCTGTCTTATCACTCCCTGAGACTTTCCCCACACATAGTGATTAACTGTAGGAACGACTCCTGCCTTCTTTTTTAATATTCGTATACCTTTCTCATCTTTTCTAATGGTTAGCTTTGCCATTCCTCCTAACAGCGTTTTCCAGTTTTCCTGTCCGGAGGTGTAATTTCCAAGGGAATAATAGCATAATGCCGAATTTCCGTTATCAGATTTAATCCATTGAATTTTTTCAACTACATGAGGATGGGTTCCTATTATTAAATCTGCTCCTGCTTCAACCATCATCTTCGCCCACTTTTCCTGCTCCGGTATTGGGTCCGGCTGAACATATTCCTGCCCCCAATGGGGAAGTACAATGGTAAAGTCTGCTATCTGTTCAGCTTTTTCTATATCTGACTTTACCTTATCCCAGTGGGCATCATCTAAAAGATTTACAAGATATCCTTTATCCTCAGGCAATTTAAAGCCATTTAAGCCATATGTATAATTAAGAATGGCAAACTTTATACCCTTACACTTAAATATGGGAATGGTATTGTATTCTTCTTCATTTTCATTAAGTCCCACCATAAGAACTTTCTTTTTATGTTTTTTCCAATATTTAATACAATGTTCTATTCCTTCTACTCCCGTATCATAGGAATGATTTGATGCCTGCTGCACAATGTTAAACCCTGCATCCATAATGGCTTTTCCCATGCTGTCAGGGGTGTTAAAGCATGGATAACCTTTATATTCAAACTTGTCTCCACCAAGTATTGTTTCCTGATTTATAATAGCTATGTCTGCTTTTTTAAAATCCGGCTTCATTTTTTCATACACACTTGAAAAATCATAGGTTCCATCGCTTCTTTTAGCTGTATATAAAACCGAATCACTTACCAAATCGTCTCCAACTGCAATAAGGGTAACATCTGTCTTTTCTGCTTTTACTTTTTTTGTGGTTTCTTTTTCCTTATTATCTGTAGTTTCATTTTTTGTGTATGCAGGAGTAGCCATTGCCTCTTTTACATTATTATTTTTCTTTTTCCCTGCAATACCGGCTGTTACAGCTGCTGTTATTACAAGACATATACTTAATATGCATATAGCAACTCTTTTTGTGTTTAATTTTTTCCTTCTTATATACCTGGAACGATACCGGGTATAATTCATTTTTGCTTTTTTTCTTTTTTTCATTGCATTCCTTTTAATATTAAAGGCGTGGCAATTTTATAAACTGTCACGCCTCAAATCATATATAATTTAATTATTTTTCAATTAAAAGTGATTTTCCTGTCATTTCCTTTGGCTGTTCCATTCCCATAAGTTCAATTAATGTAGGAACAATATCAGCTAACACACCATTTTCTCTTAATGTGTATTTAGGATCTGCATTAACCAAAATAAATGGTACAGGATTAGTTGTATGTGCTGTATATGGTTCTCCTGTTTCGTAGTCAATTAACTGCTCTGCATTACCATGGTCTGCGCAGATAAATAACTGTCCGTCAACTTCTTTGATAAATTCAACCACTTCACCAACACACTCATCAATAACTTCTATTGCCTTAACCGCAGCTTCCATAACTCCTGTATGACCTACCATGTCAGGGTTAGCAAAGTTTGTTATAATCACATCGTATTTTCCACCTGTAATCGCCTTACATACTTCATCACAAACTGTATATGCACTCATTCTAGGCTTCTTGTCGTATGTTGGAACATACTTAGGAGATTCAACTAATATTCTGTCCTCTCCTTCGTTTGGTTCTTCCACACCACCGTTAAAGAAGAATGTTACATGGGCATATTTTTCTGTTTCAGCTATTCTTGCCTGTTTTAATCCATTAGCTGCGAGGAATTCACCAAATGTGTTTGTTACTTCTACCTTCTTAAATGCAATTAACTTATTTGGAATAGTAACATCGTATTCTGTAAAGCATACAAATACTAAATCAAGCTTCTTTTCTCTGTTAAATCCTGTAAAGTCATCTGCGCAGAAAGCTCTTGTAATCTGACGTGCTCTATCAGGTCTAAAGTTGCAAAATACCACCGAGTCACCGTCTTTAATAGTTGCTACAGGCTGTCCGTCTTTAGTAATAACTGTTGGAAGCATAAATTCATCTGTTACATCCTTTGCATAAGAATCCTTTATAGCTGCAACCGGGTCAGTTTCCTGTACCCCTTCACCCTTTGTCATTGCCACATATGCCTTTTCTTCTCTATCCCAGTTGTTATCTCTGTCCATTGCATAATAACGTCCTGAAACGGTAGCTACTTCACCAACACCGATTTCCTTCATCTTTTCAACTAACTGTTCCATATATTCAGCAGCTGATGATGGAGGTGTATCTCTTCCGTCTAAGAATGCATGAACATATACCTTGTCTAATCCGAATTTCTTTGCCATTTCAATTGTGCCATAAATATGTGTGTTATGACTATGCACACCACCGTCTGACAATAATCCGAAAATATGAAGTGCACTGTTGTTATTCTTGGCATTTTCCATTGCCTTTACAAGCTCTTCATTTTCAAAGAATGTTCCGTCTTCAATTTCTTTTGTGATTCTTGTAAGTTCCTGGTAAACAATACGTCCTGCACCCATGTTAAGATGTCCAACCTCTGAGTTACCCATCTGTCCATCAGGAAGACCTACTGCTAAACCACTGGCATAACCTTTAACGTATGGATACTCAGCCATAAGCTTATCCATATTAGGTGTATTTGCCTGTAAAACAGCATTTCCTTCTACTTTATCATTTAAACCGTAACCGTCTAATATCATCAATACCGTAGGTTTCTTGCTCATTCTATTTCTCCTTTATTCTCTATAAACCCATAACAGAACGCCGGTTACATCCGGCGTCCTGTATGTTTAGACAATTTATTATTTGTTATAGTTTACAATCTTTCCAAAATCCGGCTTAAGGCTTGCACCGCCTACTAAACCACCGTCAATGTCAGGTTTAGCTAATAACTCAGCTGCATTTCCGGCATTCATTGATCCGCCATACTGAATTCTGATTGCTTCAGCTGTAGCTTCATCATAAACTTCCTTAATGCATTCTCTGATTGCTGCACATACTTCTTCAGCCTGGTCAGATGTTGCTGTCTTACCTGTTCCAATAGCCCAGATTGGCTCATAAGCGATAACTGCTGTCTTAGCCTGATCTGCTGTTACATTTAAGAAAGCAATCTTAATCTGCTGACGAATCCAGTCAATTGTAATTCCCTGTTCTCTCTGTGTAAGAGATTCTCCACAACAAATGATTGGTGTAATACCATGTTCAAATGCCTTAAGAACTTTCTTATTAACTGTTTCATCTGTTTCAGCAAAGTATTCTCTTCTTTCTGAATGTCCGATAATAACGTATTTTACTCCAATATCTGTAAGCATGTTAGGAGCGATTTCTCCTGTATATGCTCCACTTTCTTCAAAGTACATATTTTCTGCACCAATGCTGATGTTAGTATCCTTTGCTGCTTCAATGGCAGGAACTAAATCAATAGCAGGTACGCAAAATACTACGTCTACTTCGTCATTTGCTACTAATGGCTTTAAATCATTTATTAATGCAACTGCCTCGCTAGGAGTTTTGTTCATTTTCCAGTTGCCTGCAATAATCTTCTTTCTCATGTTTATGTCTCCTTTATATGTTAACACTTTTTCCATTTCTTATTGACGTTCCACGTCAATAAGCACGCTGGCATTCGCCAGCTTCACAAAAATAAATCTATGAACAAATGAATGCAAGCATTCATTGTTCTTGATTTATTTTTGTGTAAATGGACTCATTTGCCTTAGCGTTATTTGTCGTTTGCTGCTACAACACCTGGTAAATCTTTTCCTTCAAGGAATTCAAGTGAAGCTCCACCACCTGTTGAAATGTGAGTCATCTTATCGCCGAATCCAAGGTTGTTTACTGCTGCTGCTGAATCACCACCACCGATGATTGTTGTTGCATCTGTGTCAGCTAATGCCTGAGCTACTGCTACAGTACCTGCTGCAAGACATGGGTTTTCTGAAACGCCCATAGGTCCGTTCCAAACTACTGTCTTAGCATTCTTTACAGCATCTGCAAAAAGTTCACGTGTCTTAGGTCCAATATCAAGTCCTTCCTTGTCATCAGGAATTGCATTAGTTGGAACTATCATTGTTTCAATTTCTGCGTCAATAGGATCAGGGAATCCGTCAGCTGCAACTGTATCAATAGGAAGTAATAATTTCTTTCCTAATTCTTCTGCCTTCTTAATCATGTCAAGGCAGTAATCTAACTTAGTATCATCAACTAATGAAATACCAACGTTTCCTCCCTGTGCCTTAACAAATGTGTATGCCATACCACCACCAATAATAAGTGTATCGCATTTTTCAAGTAAGTTGTTAATAACATTTAACTTATCAGCAACCTTAGCGCCACCAAGAATAGCTACGAAAGGTCTTACAGGATTGTTTACTGCATTTCCAAGGAAATCGATTTCCTTCTGCATTAAATATCCAACTACTGCTGTATCAACATATTTTGTAACACCAACGTTTGAGCAGTGTGCTCTATGAGCTGTACCAAAAGCATCATTTACAAATACATCACAAAGTGAAGCTAATTCCTTTGAGAATTCATCTCCGTTCTTTGTTTCTTCTGCTCTGTAACGTGTATTCTGAAGAAGAACTACGTCTCCATCCTTCATAGCTGCTACAGCTGCCTTAGCATTTTCACCTACTACATTGTCGTCTGCTGCAAACTTAACTTCCTGTCCTAATAATTCTGAAAGTCTTACTGCTACAGGTGCAAGAGATAATTCAGGCTTTGGCTCTCCCTTTGGTTTTCCAAGATGTGAGCAAAGTATAACCTTTCCACCATCATTAATTAATTTCTTGATTGTAGGAAGTGCTGCAACAAGACGGTTTTCGTCTGTAATAACACCTTCCTTTAAAGGTACATTAAAGTCACAACGAACTAAAACTCTTAATCCTTTAACATTAATATCATCAACTGATTTCTTATTAAGCATATTTGTGCTCCTTTCATATAACAAAAGGTCCGGCCCTAAAGCCGGACCCATTTGGATCTAATTTAAATATTAGAGAACTTTTATAATACTTATTAATTAAGCAAGTTCTGAGAAGTATTTAATTGTTCTAACCATCTGGCTTGTGTATGAGTTTTCATTGTCATACCATGAAACAACCTGTACTTCATAAGTATCATCGTCAACCTTTGATACCATTGTCTGTGTTGCATCGAATAATGAACCATATCTCATTCCTACGATATCGCTTGATACGATTTCGTCTTCATTGTATCCGTAAGATTCATTTGAAGCTGCCTTCATTGCTTCGTTGATTCCTTCAACAGTAATGTCTTTTCCCTTAACTACAGCTGTAAGAACTGTTGTTGATCCTGTAGGAACTGGAACTCTCTGTGCAGAACCGATTAATTTTCCGTTTAATTCAGGAATAACTAATCCGATAGCCTTTGCAGCACCTGTTGAGTTAGGAACGATGTTAACTGCTGCTGCTCTTGATCTTCTTAAATCACCTTTTCTCTGTGGTCCGTCAAGAGTCATCTGATCACCTGTGTATGCATGAATTGTTAACATGATACCACTCTGGATTGGAGCGTACTTGTTAAGTGCATCAGCCATAGGTGCTAAACAGTTTGTTGTACATGAAGCTGCTGAGATAATTGTATCTTCAGGCTTAAGTGTTGTATGGTTTGTATTGTAAACGATTGTAGGAAGATCATTTCCAGCTGGAGCTGAAATAACAACCTTACGAGCACCTGCATCGATATGAGCCTGAGCTTTCGCCTTAGATGTATAGAAACCTGTACACTCTAAAACTACGTCTACATTAAGCTCGCCCCAAGGACATTTTGAAGCATCTGCTTCAGCGTAAATCTTGATTTCCTTACCATCAACGATGATAGAGTCTTCTGTAGCTGAAACTGTATCAGCCTTTTCGTATTTACCCTGTGATGAATCATACTTTAATAAGTGAGCTAACATCTTAGGACT
>NZ_HF991874.1:305669-323465 GCF_000432355.1 Eubacterium sp. CAG:161 | reverse complement strand
TAACATCTTAGGACTTGTTAAGTCGTTGATAGCTACTACTTCATAACCTTCTGCTCCAAACATCTGTCTGAATGCAAGACGTCCGATACGTCCAAATCCGTTAATTGCAACTTTAACTGCCATTTGATTTTTCCTCCTAAAAATAAGAATTTAAAAATTTTTTGTTAATCTTCATTAACCTAAAACTTATTTTACATAATTCATTTACAAATATCAAGGTGTTTTTGTGGTTTTTATTGGTTTTTTGTTAAAATTTTGTCAAGAAATCCATAATTGCACTTAAAAGTAGATTTTTATTGGTATTTTTGTTATATTTTTCTAGGTGTAAACAAAATATTTTCACCGGCTGTTTTTGTTATTAATGCAAAAGCCTGATTGTTTTAACAACTGATATTTTGCTTATTTTTTCATTTTTTATTCATGCACACTAATAAAGGAGTTTTTATGTATTCAGATTATCATGTTCACAGCAGTTTTTCTTTTGACAGCGAGGAAACTTTAGATAATATTATAAAAAAAGCAGTTTCTTTAAATATGAAACAAATTGCCATAACAGACCATCAGGATTTTAACTGGCCTGTTAAAGGAGAGTCACCTTATATTGATTTTAACAGGTATTTTGACACATTAAACCATTATGCAGACAAGTATAAAAACAAAATTCAGATTCTAAAAGGTGTGGAACTTGGCATTACAATGGATAATGTCCAATTATGCAGGAAGCTTTTACATAATGTAAACTTTGATTTTGTTATAGGCTCCTGCCATGTGGTTGACAATATGGACCCTTATTATTACAGTTTTTGGGAATCCCACACCGACAGGGAGGCTTTTGAATTGTACTTTTCCACCCTCCTTGATGCCTTGCATAGTTTTAATTCCGTTGATACCTTAGGTCATTTGGATTACATAGTGCGATACAGCCCAAATAAAGATGCTAATTACTGTGTTTTTGATTACATGGATGTAATTGATGAAATTTTAAAGTTTATTATTACTCACTATATAAAGTTGGAAATTAACACAGCAGGACTTGCTAAGGGTCTTGATTTTCCAAATCCTCACACAGACATTATAAAACGTTACACTGAACTTGGTGGAAAATATGTGACGATAGGTTCTGATGCCCATAAGGCTTGTGATATAGGTTTTGGTTTCAACAAAATAGAGGATATAGCTAACAGATATAATTTAAAGATTTATGAGAAATAATTTATGTAAGGCTACGTGGCTGTATGGATTTGTTCCTATGGCACACGTAGTTTTTCTTTTTTTACCTGCTTCTTAACATTTTTATGTTTTCCTTTAATCTGTGAATGGTATAATCAATTTCTTCCTTTGTGTTATCACTGCACAATGTTATTCTTACAGTTCCATAAGCAAATTTCTCCGGTACACCTATTGCAGATATTACATGGGATGGTGCATCTGAACCTGAGGAACAGGCCGAGCCTGATGAAATACATATGCCGTCATTATCCATTAATACTACTAACGAGGTACCATCCACTCCTGCAATGGTAAAATTGGCATTCCCCGGAAGCCTTCTTGCCATACTGCCGTTTAATTTTATATACGGTATTTCACTTAAAACTCTGTTTATAAGATAATTTCTTAAATTAGTTTCCTTTTGCACTCTATCAGTAAAGTTAGACATCACTTCCTGTAACGCCCCGTTCATTCCAGCAATGCCAATTACATTTTCCGTTCCTGAACGTTTTCCTCTTTCCTGTCCCCCCCCATAAATAAGGGGGATCATTTTTTCAGGATTTCTCACATATAAAAATCCCACTCCCTTTGGTCCATGAAACTTATGGCTGCTGGCACTCATCATGTCAAGATTCATTTTCTCCACGTCTATGGATACATGCCCAAAAGCCTGAACTGCATCTGTATGAAAAATTATATTATGCTCCTTAGCAATCTTACCTATTTCTTTTACAGGCTCTATTGTTCCAATTTCATTGTTGGCAAACATAATTGAAATAATTGCCGTGTCATCCCTTATATTTCGTTCCACATCATCAGCATTTACCACTCCCTGACTGTCTACGTTTAGGTAAGTTGCTTTCATTTTATCCTTTTCTAACTGCTGACACTTATTTAAAATTGCGTGATGTTCGATTTTTGATGTTATTATGTGTTTTCCGTTATTTTTTGAGTTTTCTAATGCCCAGTTATCGGATTCAGTTCCTCCGGAGGTAAAGAAAATATTTTCCGGTTTGGCATTTATAAAATCTGCTATGTTTTTTCTGGTTTCTTCAATAAGTTCCTTGGACATTTTTGAAAAAGCATACACTCCTGACGGATTAGAATACACTTCATTTATATAAGGCTCCATTGCCTTTATTGCCCCATCGCTTATTTTTGTAGTTGCTGCATTATCCAGATATATCATGGCCTACTCCTTTATTTATTTTATGTTAATAGCATTTTTTCCCATTTTGTGAATAAATTGTATAAATAATTATTGCTATGTGTTGCTATGTCAGTAAAAAATCAAATTATCAAAGGTACAATTATTCTTACCCTTGCCAGTGTTTTAAGCAGGGTAATAGGTTTCTTATATAGAATATTCCTGTCAAACTTAATAGGTGCAAGAGGTATGGGAATTTTTCAATTAATCTTTCCGGTTTTAGGCTTTTGTGTTGCCTTAAGCTGTGGTGGAATACAAATTGCCGTATCCAGATTTGTTGCAGAAAGCCGTAATAACAAAGATAAATTTCTTGTATTTGTAAGTAGCATTATAATGTCATTATTTCTGTCTGTTACAACAGCACTTCTGCTTTTTTATTTTGCAGACAGTATTTCTTTACACATAATAAAAAACAATGAATGTGAAAAACTTTTAAAATATGCAGCCATAACCATTCCCCTTACCACCTTTCATGCCTGTGTATCGGGATATTATTTAGGTCTGAAGAAAACCTTTGTTCCGGCTGTTTCCTCTATTTTTGAGCAGATTGTTAAGGTTATTTCCCTATACATATTAGGACTGGTCTGGGTGGAAAAAGCCATAGAAATCACTCCTCTTATTGCAGTATATTCAATGGTAATATCAGAATTAGGAGGGGTTATTTTCTGTGTAATTGCAATAAGCACTGAAAAAATCTACAAATTTAAAATTAACCAGCTTTTCTTTCAGATTAAAAATCTTTTTTCAGTTTCATACATACTTACAATTAACAAGATAATGATTACATTTCTTCAATGTATAGAAGCCATATTAGTACCTATTGTTCTGGTAAAAAGCGGAATGACTTCTAATGATGCCTTAAGTGTTTATGGAATACTTACCGGAATGGCACTTCCGGTGGTCACTTTTCCATCAGCCATTAATACATCTGTTTCTACCATGATTTTACCTGCCATTGCAGGAGAAAATGCCGGTGGCAAGTCTCAAAACGTAATAAAAACCACAGAGGTATCTGTATGGTTCTCCTTTGTCACGGGAATATTTTGCATAGGTATTTTCCTATGTTATGGTGATTTTATAGGAACTACAATTTTCGGTCATAGTGAAGCAGGTGAATATATCAAAATATTGGCATGGCTTTGCCCTTTTATGTATTTATCCATTACTTTAGGCTCCGTACTTCATGGTCTTGGAAAAACCAACACTGCCTTTGTCCATAATGTAATAGGTACCATTATAAGGCTTGTCTGTCTTTGGTTTATAGTTCCCCTTATTGGTATAACAGGCTATTTATGGGGACTTTTAATAAGTAATCTGTTAACAACCCTTCTCCACGGATTATATATTTATAAAAAAATACATTTCTCCTTCTCCGCTACAGATAACATTATAAAACCCACTGCCTGGCTATTTTGCAGTCTGGTAGCGGGTAAACTGATAAAATTTATATTTAGTTTTTCTTCTTTCTCCGGCAAAATGTTTGACATTGTTTCTGCCGGAATAAGTGCCCTTGCTATTATGCTTGTATTTCTATACTTTATAAAAAACGAAATTGATTTTAAGAAGTCAAACTGTGGCACAGCCTTTTAGCTGTTCCACAGTTTATAATAAAATCCTTTTTTGGCAAGAAGCTCCTCATGATTTCCCTGCTCAATAATCTTTCCTGCATTCATAACCAAAATACAGTCTGCTTCTTTTATGGTTGAAAGTCTGTGGGCAACAATAAAGGTCGTTCTTCCTTTCATCATTTTGTTAAATGCCCTTTGTATCCTGATTTCCGTTCTTGTATCAATGGATGAAGTAGCTTCATCTAAAATAAGCATTGGTGGCAATGCCAGCATTACCCTTGTTATACAAAGAAGCTGTTTTTGCCCCTGGGAAAGATTTCCTCCATCTTCTCCTATAACAGTATCGTATCCCTCCGAAAGACGCTTTATAAAACTATGAGCATGACTTGACTTTGCAGCACTTATTATTTCTTCTCTTGAGGCGTCAGGCTTTGCCATGGCAATATTTTCAGCTACAGTTGCATTTCTAAGCCATGTTTCCTGCAACACCATTCCGTAAGAATTTCTAAGGCTTTTTCTTGTTACATCTCTTATATCTTTTTCTTCTATTGATATTTTTCCCGAATTAACATCGTAAAATCTCATAAGAAGATTTATTATTGTAGTCTTACCGCAACCTGTAGGCCCTACTATGGCAACACGTTCTCCCGGTGCCACATGAAGATTCAGGTTTTCTATAAGCTTTTTGTCAGGTACATAGGAAAAATCAACATTTTCAATATCGACCTTTCCTGATATGTTATCAAGTACCGTATCTTCATTTTCTTCAACATCTTTTACCGGTTCTTCATTTATCAGTGTAAATACTCTTGCACTACATGCAATTGCATTTTGAAGTTCCGTAACAACACCTGATATTTCATTAAAAGGCTTTGTGTACTGATTTGCATAGCTTAATATACATGTCAGACCACCTACTGTAATTCCTCTGGTTAAAACCGCTTCTAAACCACCACTTATGGTAACCCCTGCATAAACTAAATTGTTTACAAATCTGGTAGATGGGTTAGTTATAGAGGAATAGAAAGTTGCCTTCATATTAACATCACATAATCTGTCATTTACTTCATCAAACCTTTTAACAGTGTTTTCTTCCTGTCCAAAGGCTTTTACAACTTTAATACCACTAATTGTTTCATCTATTAATGCCGTCTGCTCACCTCTTATTTCTGACTGCTTTCTAAACATAGAATAGGTGCGCTTTGCAATAAAGCCTGCCACAAAGAAAGAAACCGGTGTAATTAAAATTACAACTAAGGCTATTTTCCAGTTAGTCTGCAACATAAATATAAGGGTTAAAACAATGGTTACAACTCCCGTAAAGAGATTTGAAAATCCCATAAGCAAACCGTCTGCTAACTGGTCAACATCTGTAATTACATTATTTACTATGTCGCCACTTGACCTTGAATCAATGTAGCTTACAGGAAGTCGCTGCGTCTTTGCAAATGCTTCCTCTCTTATATCTCTTATTACATTAAATGTAATTCTGTTGTTACATAGTCCCATAATCCACTGGGCAATTCCTGCCACTATGGCACAAATCACTATGGTAAAAATCACATTCTTAAGTCCCGGGAAATCTACCTTTTTAGCATCAATAATTTTATCTGTTCCATAACCTATAAGCTTTGGAATATACAATGATAGTACAACATACACCACAGCAAAGACCATGGAGCCTGCCAACATGTACCAATATTTTTTTATTCTTTTTCCCAGTTCTATGAGAGCCTCTTTTTGTGAAATCATATTATCTTTCATTTATTTGCCCTCCTCTTGTGATTTTTTAAACTGTGAATCATATATTTCTTTATATACATGACAATTTTCCAGCAATTCCTCATGTTTTCCCACTCCTGCTACTTTTCCGTCATCTAACACTAAAATGTTATCTGCATCCATTATGGCAGCAGTTCTTTGGGAAACCACAAAAACCGTGGTATCCTTTAATTCCTTTATGGCTGCCCTAAGCTTTGCATCTGTAGCAAAATCCAGTGCTGAAGAACTGTCATCTAATATAAGGATTTTCGGATTTCTTACAAGAGCTCTTGCAATACTAAGACGCTGTTTTTGTCCTCCGGAAAAGTTCTTTCCGTTTTGTGCCACATCAGCATCTAAGCCGTTATCCTTTTCCATAACAAAATCATAACTTTGGGAACGTTTTAACGCCATTATCATATCTTCTTCCGTGGCATTTTCATTCCCCCACAAAAGATTGCTTCTAATAGTTCCCTTAAACAACAATGCCTTTTGAGGTACTATACCAACCTTCATTCCCAGTTCTTCCTTATTAAACTCCTTTACATCTACACCTTCTATTTTAACGGTGCCTTCCGTGGCATCATAAAATCTTGGTATAAGATTTACAAGGGTGGTTTTTCCAGAGCCTGTTCCACCTATGATTCCAATAGTCTGACCTTTTTTAACTTTAAGATTTACTCCTTCTATGGATGGCTCCTTTGATAATTCATAGGTTAAGGATACATTGTCAAATTCCACAATATTTTCCTTATCACTACCCTGCTTTAAAGTTCCCTGCTCTATATTGCATGGTATATCAAATATGTCCTGTATTCTTTTCGCGGAAGCAAATGCCTTTGTAAGATTAATAATAAGACTTGCCAATTTAACTAATTCAACTAAAACCTGAGACATATAGTTAACTAAGGCAACAACCTTTCCCTGAGTCAGTATGCCTGTATCAACCCTTTCCCCACCTATCCACAAAATTGCAATAATAGCAACGTTTATAACTATATAGGTCATAGGATTCATTATTGTGGAAATTTTTCCGGCAAAAATCTGAAATTTATTTAATAGTTCATTTTCACTATTATATCTGTCAATTTCTTCATCTTCCTTATTAAAAGCCCTGATAACTCTTGTACCGCTTAAATTTTCTCTGGTACTTCCCATTACCTTGTCAAGAGCTCCCTGAACCTTTTTGTAAAGAGGAATTGTTATAAGCATTATTCCATATACTATAACTGACAAAACCGGTATGGAAACAGCAAATACCAATGCGGTTTTAAAATCAACAAAAAATGCCATAATCATGGCACCGAAAACAATAAAAGGTGAACGAAGTAACAGTCTGAGAGCCATGTTTACCTGAGACTGAACAAGGTTCGCGTCTGCTGTCATTCTTGTAATAAATGTAGATGCGCCGTATTTATCTACATTGGTATAGGAAAGCTTTTGAATATGACTAAATAACTCATGTCTTAATTCCTGTCCGAAACCGGCTGATGCTTTTGCAGCAAAATACTGGGCTGTAATGGAAAATGCCAGTCCCACAAAAGCTAATAATACAAGAACTCCTCCCATTTTTAATACATATGATGTGTCATTTGTCTTTATACCATTGTCAATAATTGCTGATACTACTAACGGTACAATTAAATCAAAACATGCTTCAAGCATTTTAAACAATGGTGCGCAAAATGATTCCTTCTTATAATTTTTTAAATACTTTAGTAAACTCTTCATGAATACGTCCTCAAATTAATTTTTTACTAAACAAGTATACCCTTTATGGTTAAAGTTAGCAATTAGAAAATATTTATACTTTTTATGGAACATCTTTTCCCTATAAACAGCGTTTTTCCTTGACCGAATGTGGTGCTGGTGCTATTATTTAAGGTGGTTTATCCCAAATATTGCAGGGCAATATTTGAAGAAAATAAAATTTAAGAGGTACATGAATATGAGTAAAAGTTTTGATGATTTACTAAAACAGGTTGCAGATTGTCCTAAAAAGACTGTTGCTGTAGCATGCGCACACGATGATGCTGTTTTGGAGGCTGTAAAGGCTGCAAAAGAAAGAGGCATTGCCGATGCTATTTTAGTTGGTGATGAATCTAAAATAAGAACAATTGCACAGGTTCTTAAAATGCATTTAAATGATTATAAAATAATCGATGTTGCCGATCCTATTGAAGCAGCAAGAACTGCTGTTAAATTAGTTCATGACGGCGAAGCTGATATGTACATGAAGGGACTTATTGATACAAAATCATTCCTTAAGAGTGTATTAGATAAGGAAGTTGGTTTAAGAACAGACAAAACATTATCACATGTTTGCGTATTTGAAATAAAGGGTATTGATCATCTTTTATTCTTATCAGACGTTGCTTTTGTTCCTTATCCTAATCTCGAAACAAAGGCAAACATTATTAGAAACACAGTTGAAATTGCTCATGCCTGTGGCATTGAGTGTCCTAAGGTTGCACCACTTGCAGCAGTTGAAGTTGTAAACCCTAAGATGCCTTGCACAGTTGATGCTGACGAACTTACAAAAATGAATGAAAATGGTGAAATTGAAGGATGTATCGTTGACGGACCTCTTTCCCTTGACCTTGCTATTGAGCCTCAGGCTGCATTCCACAAAGGAACAACTAACAGAAAAATTGTTGGTGATGCTGATGTATTATTATTCCCTGATATTCACGCAGGTAACATTACATATAAGGCATTAGTTCACACTGCTGAATGTAAAAACGGTAATATTTTAACAGGTACAAAAGCTCCTGTTATTCTTACATCCCGTTCAGATGAATTTGAAGTTAAA
This sequence comes from Eubacterium sp. CAG:161, assembly GCF_000432355.1. Classification (NCBI taxonomy): domain Bacteria; kingdom Bacillati; phylum Bacillota; class Clostridia; order Eubacteriales; family Eubacteriaceae; genus Eubacterium; species Eubacterium sp. CAG:161. The sequence goes on along the minus strand of NZ_HF991874.1, from coordinate 314,908 downwards.
GTTAACTCTATTGCTCTTGCAGCAATCGTTGCAGAGAAATTAAAATAAAGGAGGCAGTTATGTCATATAAAATTTTAATTATTAATCCGGGTTCTACTTCTACTAAAATTGGTGTTTATGAAGATGAAACCCAGTTAATGGAAGAAACTCTCAGACATTCTACAGAAGAGATTGCACAGTATGCTACTATTTATGATCAGAAGGATTTCAGAAAAGAAGTTATTCTTGATGTTTTAAAGGAAAAAGGTGTAGACCTTAATGATATTGATGTTGTTGTAGGTCGTGGTGGTCTTCTTAAACCAATACCAGGTGGTACATATGAAACAACACCTGAATTATTAGAGGATTTAAAGATTGGAAAACAGGGACAGCATGCTTCTAACTTAGGCGGTATTCTTGCTAAAGAGATTGCATCTGAAATCAATGTTCCATCATATATTGTTGACCCTGTAGTTGTTGATGAATTACAGGACGTTGCAAGACTTTCAGGTCACCCTGAAATGCCAAGAATTTCAATTTTCCATGCATTAAACCAGAAGGCTGTTGCTAAGAGATATGCGAAAGAAGTTGGAAAAGCATATGAAGACCTTAACTTAATCGTTGTTCATATGGGTGGCGGTGTTTCAGTTGGAGCTCATAAGAACGGCAAGGTTATTGATGTTGCCAATGCTTTAGATGGTGACGGTCCTTTCTCTCCTGAAAGATCAGGTGGACTTCCATCAGGTGCTTTAATGAAGCTTTGCTTTAGCGGAAAATATACTCAGGCTGAAGTTTCAAAGATGATTAACGGTAACGGTGGTTTCAATGCTTATGTTGGAACTAACGATATGAGAGACCTTGTAAAAATGGCTAAGGATGATGAAAAAGCCCAGTTAGTAATGGATGCTTTCCATTATCAGTTAGCGAAAGAAATCGGTGCTATGGCTGTTGTTCTTGGTGGTAAGATTGACCAGATTATCTTAACAGGTGGTATTGCTTACAATGCTATCACTCAGGAATACTTCAAGAACGCTGTAAGTTTCCTTGCTCCTATAACAATTTATCCTGGTGAAGATGAATTATTAGCTTTAGCACAGGGTGCATTAAGGGTTATGAGTGGCGAAGAAAAGGCTATGACTTATTAATAAGATAAGGAGTTTTTTATGAAGAAAAGACTATGTAAATCCGGTACTGACAGAAAGTTATGCGGTGTATGTGGCGGTTTAGGTGTTTATTTAAACATTGATTCTACTGTTGTAAGACTTATTTGGTGTCTTGTTACATTGTGTTCATGTGGTACGGGTATTGTTGCTTACATCATAGCAGCATTGGTTATGCCTGATGATGAAATAATACAATAACAAAATAATGATAGACAAACAAAACAAAACCGGGCTTTGAAGCCCGGTTTTGTTTTGTTTATTGGTTTTAAACTTTTTATAAGAATATATATTTCAAAACGAATAATACAGCTAAAACATATAATAATGGTTTAACCTTCTTAGCCTTTCCACAAACAAGGTTAAGTAATACATATGAAATAATACCTACTGAAATACCTTCTGAAATGCTATAGAATAATGGCATTGCAATAATACAAAGGTAAGCAGGAATTGCTTCTGTTAAATTTTCATCTGTAAACTTAATGTCTGTAATTGCACCAAACATAAGGAATCCAACCATAATAAGTGCCGGAGCTGTAGCGAATGATGGAATTGTTATAAATAAAGGTGAGAAAATTACAGCTACTAAGAATAACACACCTGTAATAACTGCTGTAAGACCTGTACGTCCACCTTCTGCTACACCTGCTGATGACTCAACGAATGTTGTTGTTGTTGATGTACCAAGTATGGCACCTGCTGATGTTGCAATAGCATCTGATAAAAGTGCAGGTTTGATGTTTGGTAACTTTCCATTTTCATCAAGCATACCTGCCTTTGTACTTACACCGATGATTGTTCCCAATGTATCAAATAAGTCAACAAAAAGGAATGCAAATACAACAATAATAAAGTTTACAATACCTACAGCCTTGAAATCAAGATTAAAGCACTGTCCAAATGTTTTTCCTAATGCTGAAAAATCAAAGCTTACAAATCTTGTAGGAATAACTGAGAAAAAGCTCTCGTTATCAGGAACATAGATTTTTGTAAGTTCACATATAATTCCAAGAACCCATGTTGATACGATACCAATAAGAATTGAGCCTTTAACTCTCTTAATATAAAGTATAGCTGTAATAAATACACCAATAACAGCTAATAATGCTGTGATTCCGGCTGTGTGGAAATTCTTTGTGAAATCAGTAATAGTAACAAGTGTTGATGAATCTACAACAAGACCTGCATTCTGTAATCCGATAAATGCAATAAATAAACCAATACCAACTGATACTGCTTTCTTAAGATTAAGTGGAATTGCATCAAAGATAGCTTCACGTACATTTGTTAATGAAAGTACAATAAAGATAATACCTTCAATAAATACTGCAAATAATGCTACCTGCCATGAATATCCCATTTCACCACAAACTGTGTATGCAAAATATGCATTAAGTCCAAGACCTGCTGATAAAGCAAATGGAAGATTTGCCATAAAAGCCATACACATAGTACCGATAAATGATGCTAAACATGTTGCAATAAGAATAGCTTCCTTATCCATGCCTGTGCCATCACTTAAGATGTTCGGGTTTACAGCCAAAATATATGCCATAGTCATAAATGTTGTAAGACCCGCAATTACTTCTGTTTTTACAGAAGTGTTGTTCTGTTTGAGTTTGAAAATTTTTTCTAACATTTTCCTCTCCGTACAGTCCTCTGACCATACATTTCCTTTCTTTAGAATATATTTATTCGTGCAAAACACCATTTAATTATACCACAAATTCAGTTTATATCTACCTAATTTTTCAACAAATTAGTGCAAAAAGTAATTTTTGACATTTTTACAAATTAATATATTCTTCTATGTGTCAGCATTTATTTTAGGACAGTCAAAATCCACCCTCATATAATTAGGGTCAACTAATTTAATCAGATTGTCATAAAGAAGATTATGGGATTTTTCATTGTTCATTAAATTATTATCATATATTTTTTTTGCCACATCTAACACATTATATCCCTGAATGGCACCATAAACCACACTTCCATCCCTCAATACAACATAAGGTCTGATTTTATAGCTTTTACCATATCCTTTATCAACATTCAAAGTCATAACATAGTAGTCTGCTGTATCTGAATTTTCCAACTTTATATTGGCTTTTCCTTCTTCGGTTGATGGGACACTTACCACATATTTATTATCACTGCCAAGTACCATATCTCCAACAGATATATTTCCTTCGTCCAATGCAATTATAAAAAGAATGCCTCCTGCAACCATAGTTGCAAGGGACATTCTCTTTATATCTCTTATTTATTCGCTATGCTTAATGCTTCACGATTATTTATTTGCAAGTTCTGCCTTAATAGCTTCTGTAAGCTGTGGAACTACCTTGTTTAAATCACCTACAATACCATAATCAGCTACGTCAAAGATTGGAGCATCTTCGTCTTTGTTGATTGCGATGATTAAGTCTGATTCTTCCATTCCGGCAACGTGCTGAATAGCACCTGAAATACCAATTGCAAAGTAAACCTGTGGACGAACTGTCTTACCTGTCTGTCCTACCTGTCTGTCAACCGGTAACCAGCCATTATCTGTAACAGCTCTTGAACATGAAACTTCACCACCAAGAACCTTTGCAAGGTCTTCAAGAATCTTGAAGTTCTCTGCTGAACCAACTCCACGTCCACCGGATACTAAAATCTTAGCATCCATAATATCTACTGTTTCAGCTACTGACTTAACTACTTCAAGAATTTCAACATACTTGTTGTTCTTCTCAAATCCAGGGTTAAATTCAATAACTTCTGCCTTTGCTCCAGGCTTAGGATCAGCCTTCTGCATAACACCTGCACGAACAGTTGCCATCTGTGGTCTGTTGTCAGGACAAGCGATTGTAGCAATTGTGTTTCCACCAAATGCAGGACGAGTCATAAGTAACTGATTGTGCTTCTGCTCCTTTCCCGGAATTGGGTTAATTGGAAAATCACCAATTTCAAGTAATGTACAGTCTGCTGTAAGACCTGTAGCTACTCTGGCTGAAACTGTAGGACCTAAATCTCTACCGATAGCTGTTGCACCTACTAACATTATTTCAGGCTTGTATTCTTCAATAACTGAAGCTAATGCATGTGCATATGGCTCAGTTCTGTATGTTTCAAGTTCAGGATCATCAACTACGATTACCTTATCAGCACCATATTCTGCTAATTTGTCAACCAAGTTTCCAACTTTTGATCCAAGAAGTACTGCTGTAACTTCTGTATTTAAAGGTTTTGCAAGTCTTCCTGCTTCTCCAAGTAATTCGAATGCGATTGGGCTTAATTCGTTATCTACCTGCTGAGCGAAGACAAATACGCCTTTATAATCTTCTAAATTAATGTTCTGCATAATTATAATCTCCTCTCTATTAAATAACGTGCTTTGTTATTAATTTGTCCATGATGTATTCAACTGCTTCTTCCGGTGAATCAGGTGTAACCTTTTCGCCTGCACCCTTACGAACCTTATCTGAAGCCTTAGCAATCTTTGTAGGTGAGCCCTTAAGTCCAAGATCTCCATCTTCTACATCAACAAGATTTGCTCTTCCCCAAGTTGTAATTTCTGCATCACAAGCATCAAAAATTCCACCCGGAGTCATATATCTAGGATCATTTAATTCTGAAAGAGCTGTAATAAGAACCGGCATCTTTGCCTTAAGCATATGATGTCTGTCTTCGTACTGTCTCTTAACGATTACGCTGTCTCCGTCAACTTCAATGCCTTCAGCATATGAAATAACAGGGATTCCAAGATGTTCAGCAATCTGTGGTCCAACCTGAGCTGTATCACCGTCGATAGCCTGACGTCCTGTAATAATAATATCATAATCTTTAATGTTTCTGATAGCACCGGCAATTGTTGTAGATGTAGCCCAAGTATCAGCACCACCTAAAACTCTGTCTGTTACTAAGATTCCGTTGTCAGCACCCATAGCTATAGCTTCACGAAGAACATCTTCAGCTTTTGGAAGACCCATTGTAAGAACTGTAACTTCTGCTCCGTACTGATCTTTTAATCTAAGTGCTGCTTCAAGACCTGCTTTATCATCTGGATTCATGATTGTAAGCATTGCAGCTCTATTTAATGTACCATCCGGGTTAAACTGTACTCCACCCTTTGTATCAGGTACCTGTTTTACACATACGATAATTTTCACGATTAGTACCTCCTATTACTTTAATAAGTTAGCAGAGATTACCATACGCTGAACTTCTGAAGTACCTTCATAGATTTCTGTAATCTTAGCATCTCTCATCATTCTTTCAACGTCATATTCTCTGATATAACCATAACCACCGTGTAACTGAACAGCCTTAGTTGTAACTTCCATTGCAACTTCTGCTGCATATAATTTAGCCTTAGCAGCTTCTACAGAATATGTCTGCTGTGTAGCCTTAGCCATAGCAGCCTTGTATACTAATAACTTGGCAGCTTCTACCTTAGTAGCCATATCAGCTAACTGGAACTGTGTATTCTGGAACTGTCCGATTGATCTGCCAAACTGCTTTCTTTCCTTAACATAATCAATTGTTGTTTCAAGAGCACCTTCAGCAAGACCAAGAGCCTGAGCTGCAATACCGATACGTCCACCATCAAGTGTGTGCATAGCGATGTTGAAACCTTTACCCTTCTTACCAAGTAAGTTTTCAGCCGGGATACGACAATCTTCAAAGATTAATTCGTATGTTGCTGAACCACGGATACCCATCTTCTTTTCCTTTGTTCCAAATGTAAATCCAGGTGTTCCTTTTTCAACGATGAATGCTGAAATTTCTTTCATCATTCTACCACGTTTTTCAACTTTACCTGTTACAGCGATTACAATGTAAACATCTGCATACTTACCATTTGTGATAAAGCACTTAGAACCGTTTAATACCCATTCATTTGTAGCTTCATCGAAAACAGCCTTTGTCTGCTGTCCCTGTGCGTCTGTTCCTGCACCCGGCTCTGTAAGACCAAAAGCGCCTAACTTTTCACCTTTTGCAAGGGGAACTACATATTTCTTCTTCTGCTCTTCTGTACCAAATGTCATAATAGGATCGATACAAAGTGATGTATGAGCTGATACGATAACACCTGTTGTACCACAAACCTTTGATAATTCTTCAACACACATAACATATGTTAAAGGATCACATCCCTGTCCGCCGTATTCCTTTGGAACCGGAATACCAAGGAAACCATATTTTGCCATCTTTTCAACTGTCTCTACAGGAAACTGTTCATTTTCATCTGTTTCCTGAGCAAGAGGCTTAACTTCGTTTTCTGCAAATTCTTTGAAAAGTGTTCTAGCCATTTCATGTTTTTTGCTTAAAGTAAAATCCATTTATTTGTCCTCCAAATTTATAGTTTGCTCTAATTACTGAGCATCAACTGGTGTCTTAGTACGGTCTGCGTTATATACATAGAATCCCTTACCTGACTTAACACCAAGGTTTCCGCCTCTAACCATCTTACGGATTAATGGGCATGCACGATATTTGCTGTCCCCTGTTTCATTGTAAAGTACATCCATAATTGCAAGGCAGATATCTAAACCAACGAAATCTCCTAATTCAAGAGGTCCCATTGGATGGTTAGCACCAAGTTTCATTGCAGCATCAATACCGGCAATGTCTGAAACACCTTCCATCTTAATGAAAGCAGCTTCGTTAATCATTGGAATTAAAATTCTGTTTACAACAAATCCTGCAGCTTCATTTACCTGTACAGGTGTCTTTCCGATTTCTTCTGAAATCTTCTTGATTGTTGCAACTGTTTCATCAGGTGTGTTAACCCCTGCGATAACTTCTACTAATTTCATTCTGTCAGCAGGATTGAAGAAATGCATACCAATCATAGGACGTGTAAGACCATTTCCAATTTCTGTGATAGAAAGTGATGATGTATTTGAAGCGAAAACACATTCAGGCTTGCAAATCTTATCTAATTCTGCAAATGTTGTTTTCTTAACTTCCATATTTTCAAAAGCAGCTTCAACGATCAAATCGCAGTCAGCACATAAATCTTCCTTAAGACCAGGTGTGATGCTGTTAAGAATACCATCAACCTTCTCCTGTGTCATTTTTCCTTTTTCAACAAGTCTTGCATAACCTTTAGCAATCTTGTTTTTTCCACCTTCAGCCCATTCCTGCTTGATATCACATAATGCAACTGTGTATCCTTCAACCTGAGCGAAAGCCTTTGCGATTCCCTGACCCATTGTTCCTGCGCCAATAACTCCAACCTTCATGATTATTCCTCCATAATATTTATGATAATTTTATTTTGTATCCACTTATGTCTCAAATCAATAATTATAAAAAACTAAGTGGCTTATATTACATATTCTTAAATGGTACAACCTTTAATTTCTTTTCTTTATCCTTTTCAAGGAAGTTACCCATACCTGCCTTCTGATCTTCTGTCTCAAAGCAGCTACCGAATAATTTTTCTTCAATAACGATTGCATCATCCATGTTTGCATCTAATCCATCATTAATTGCCTTCTTGCATGCTCTTACAGCAATAGGTGCGTTCTTTGCAATGCCTGCTGCCATTTTCTTTGCTGCATCCATAAGTTCTTCCTGTGGATATACTGCATTTACAAGACCGATTCTGTAAGCCTCATCAGCCTTAATGTTTCTTGCTGTATAAATCATCTGTTTAGCCATTCCAGGTCCAACGATTCTTGCAAGTCTCTGTGTTCCACCAAATCCCGGTGTAATTCCAAGACCTGTTTCAGGCTGTCCGAAAATAGCATTTTCAGAACAGATTCTAATATCACAACTCATTGATATTTCACATCCGCCACCTAAAGCGAATCCGTTTACTGCAGCAATAACAGGAACAGGTAATGTTTCAAGTTTTCTGAAAACATCATTTCCCTTCTTACCGAAAGCTTCGCCTTCAGCCTTTGTAAGTGTTGACATTTCTCCTATATCAGCGCCTGCAACAAATGACTTTTCTCCGGCACCTGTTAAAATCAATGCTCTTGTTTCATTAACATCAACTGCATCTAATGTAGCGTTTAATTCATCAAGGACCTGACTGTTTAATGCGTTTAATGCCTTTGGACGGTTGATAGTAATAACTCCAACAAATCCTTCCTGTTCATAAGTAATAAATTCCATATCACTTCTCCTTTAAATCACCTTATTAAAAAACACATGAAAAGCTGGTAGTAAAATCTGCTACCAGCTTTTTATATATTTAATTAGTCTCTTTCAACGATTGTTGAGCAGCCCATTCCGCCACCGATACATAATGTAGCAAGACCCTTCTTAGCGTCTCTCTTCTGCATCTCGTGAAGTAATGTAACAAGTATTCTACAACCTGAAGCTCCAACAGGATGTCCAAGTGCAATAGCTCCACCGTTTACGTTAACCTTGCTCATATCAAATCCAAGGTCTCTTGCAACTGCAACTGACTGTGCTGCAAAAGCTTCGTTAGCTTCGATTAAATCCATATCGTCAACTGTTAAGCCTGTCTTTTCCATAACTTTTCTTGTTGAAGCAACAGGTCCAACACCCATGATTGAAGGATCAACTCCGCCAAGTGCTCCGCCAACAAATGTAGCCATAGGTGTAACACCTAATTCCTTAGCCTTTTCTTCGCTCATAACTACTACTGCAGCTGCTCCATCATTAATACCTGAAGCATTACCTGCTGTAACAACACCATCAGGCTTTCCTGAACAGCATCTTAATTTACCAAGTGATTCAGCAGTTGTTCCTGCTCTTGGTCCTTCATCTGTATCTACAACGATATCGCCCTTTCTGTTCTTAACAACAACTGGAACGATTTCATCCTTAAACTTACCTTCAGCCATAGCCTTTTCACATTTCTGCTGTGAGTTAGCTGAGAATGCATCTAATTCTTCTCTTGTGATTCCCCACTGTTCAGCTACGTTTTCAGCTGTAATCATCATATGATAATTGTTGAAAGCATCTGTTAATGCATCATTTACCATTGTGTCAACAAGTGTTCCGTTGTTCATTCTGTAACCAAATCTTGCTTTTGGAAGTGCAAAAGGTGCCATTGACATATTCTCCATACCACCTGCAACAACGATATCAGCATCTCCTGCCTTAATCATCTGAGCTGCCATATTTACACAG
>NZ_HF991874.1:301552-305655 GCF_000432355.1 Eubacterium sp. CAG:161 | reverse complement strand
TATTTACACAGTTAAGACCTGAACCACAAACAACGTTTACTGTAACTGCCGGTGTTTCAATAGGAAGTCCTGCCTTAATTGAAGCCTGACGTGCTACGTTCTGTCCAAGACCTGCCTGGATAACGCATCCCATATATACGTGATCAACTGCTTCCTTAGGAACGCCTGCTCTCTTAAGAGCTTCCTCAATAACGATAGATCCTAAAACCGGTGCCGGAGTTGTGCTTAATGCTCCGCCCATTTTTCCGATTGCTGTACGGCATGCGCCTGCAATAACTACTTTCTTTGACATAATATAATCCTCCATAAAAATTTAATTTAATATAATAAATTACATCAATTTTAAAAATTACTCACACTCTTAAATAATATCATCAATTGAATTTAACCGCAATAAACATTTGAAATAACTCTGTTAATGTTTTGTGAAAAATATGTAACATATCTGATATTTCCAAGATTGTTATAATTTTAACAAATTCTATTTCCTTTGTCTAGTATCTTCAATAAAAAAAATGGCGAATTAACGCCATTTTTTCACTAAAACCAGTTAAGTTTTATTATTTTTAATTACATTGCCTTTATGAATTTAAAAATAAACTTTTTAACACCCTTTAAACTCTTTAACATATCGTTTCTAAATTTACGATAAAGCATGTACATTTTCCTCTTGTCCTCATCTGTAGCCCTGTCATTTGAAAACGCTGCTATAAGGGTTATGTCATATATCCATCGCCATTCTTCTTCTGAGAGCTGTGGAAACTGTTTTATCATTTTCTCTATTGCCTCTGTGGAATTGCCCTTATTTAAACCTGCTCCGAAGAAATTGCATATATTACAGATTTCCTTATAAGTGCTGCATATACTGTTTTTCCCTTTTATTTTCCGTATTTTACTGACTCTCTTAATTCTATGAGGCAAAACAAAAATAATGAATCCCGCCACCACACATATTATAAGTATGAAAATTACTTTTAACACCTTTATTACAGGCTTTAAACTTACATTTTCACTGTGAGATGTATTCTTATGACTTTCACTGTTTACAGTTTCCTTTGTGTTATCCGCCGAAGCCGTTGTACTTTCATTTGCGTGGGTTGTAGCTACCGCTGCAACTGTAGTTGCTTCCTGCTTTGTAGTATTGTTTTCCTGTTTTGATATTCTCGACGTGCTGTATCCCGGTGTATGTTCCCTTACCTGCCAGCCTTTAATATCATTAAATACCTCACACCATGCATGAGCCCCTTCATCAGTAACCGTAGCTGCAAATGTACCGTCATTTTGTTTGGTAAAACTTGAGGGATCAATAACGTATCCCTCAACATACCTTGCCGGTACGTCCTTCATTCTGTAAATCAACGTTGCCGCCGATGCAAAATGCACGCAAAATCCCGTTTTCCTGTTAAAAAGAAAATCCTCCACGAAATCCCTGCCATCTGTTGTTTTTCCCGGTGCTTTACTATATTGTAAATCACTAAACCATTCATTAATTGCCGTGGCAACACCTACTTCGTAATTACTGTCAATTTGATTACATCTAAGTTTTAATTCATCAAGCCCCTTAGGTTTTCCGATATATCTTACTTTTGTAAATTCACTATATTTGTACCAATAGGAAGATACATTGCTTAAATAGTCAAAATTATTACTTAAATCATTTCCATCGAAATATAAATATATATGTTGTTTTTTTCCATCACCTAAGGCACAGGTATCATAATCAGCACTTTCATCCTTTACTTCGGAAAAATACGGTGAATATCCATATTTGCCGGATGCCCCTAAAACATCAATAGTCATTTTCTGTTTTGCCAGGGATGTATAAGTTGAAAACTTATTATAGGGTTCATTTATTAACTTTTTAAACTGACTTTGTGTGTTATAAAATTCTTTTATATCCTTTACGGTATCTTTATCGGCACCTGTCCATTCCTTCCCGTTATAATCTATTCCTACAAAAGCTCTTAAATACACCGTTTTTGTAGGCTTCTTTGTAACCGTAACCTTTAATACCTTCTTCCCGGTAGCCCTGAATTCATTAATATTTTCTAACTTTCCTTTTCCAATTCCTGCTTTGGCATAGTTTCCGCTGCCTTCAAAAATGGAACTTAAGAAATCTCCCGGATTAATTTTATCAAAGTTCTTAATAGCCTCTGCTGTTTTCTTATAACTGTCCGTTTTTTTATACTTTTCCAACCTAGGTGAAATATTAAAAGCCAGAACCGACACCATCAGTAACACTGCCATGGTTGCTACAGCAGTGGTAATTACATTTTTTTCTCCCTGTTGACGGTATATTGTAAAATAAAATACTGCTGCAAAAATAAGTTCTAATGTACTCGAAACTGAAGGCAGATAACCTACTGCCGAATCTAAAATCACAGGTGCTAATACCAGTAGTAAAGCCACATACCGACAATTTTTTCCTATGATGATACTGTATAAAATAACTGCTATTAATAATTCCACCAATAGCAATATCACCACATTGTAAAGATAAGATGACTTATACTTTAAGCCTACATAATTGGTCTCATAGTAAAAATTCCAAAGTTTCAGAATTTTGTTTATATAAATTCCACTTCCTGCCCTGAAAAAATACAATCCACAAAGATACAAAACACCTATTATCACCATAGCTTTTCTGCTTTTTATCATCAGCATAAATAAAGCATATCCACCTATTGCGGCTGCTCCGCTGACTGATATTGTAATTATGGGTTTTATATCAAATTTAAACACTGAGGAAATTGCATCAAAAGAACATAACAGCACAAAGAATACTGCCAAAAGATACATAATGAAATTACTATTCTTTTTTTCAAGTTTAACAAATTCTATTCCCGCCATTTTATCCTACGCTATACGATAATATATGTCTCTTCGTAACATATTTTATCGCCCTTCTTTTTTACTTCTATTTCATTGCCATTTACAATCAGCCTTCCATCAGACTTTATTTCCACCATGGAGCTGAAATCATTTCTGTCGAAACGCTCATCAAACTGCATATCTGCTCTTTTTCTGTCATGATATGATTCTAAATAAAGCAGCCTGTTAAGAAGTTCGTATATATTTTCTTCATTTTCTACTCTCTTCCTAATAATTCTGTCATTTTTTTCCTCGTACCATGCAACCATATGAACACATTTTTGTTCTATTAATGAAAGAGATACCGAAGCAGCCATTTCAATGGCATTTACCGGCAGATTTTTTCTGCCATGTTTCCTGCCCCTTAGAGGCTTTACGGTATTGTTTCTAAACAAATCAATCCATATAAGAACCACACAGCCTAATGGTTTTCCGTGTTCCTTTATTAAAAGATTGTCAGTCTTGGCTGACAGTTTCCAGTGTATATCATGTATAGGATCACCTTCCACGTACTCCCTTATCTGATATATTTCAGATAAATCATCACCTTTTTCACTATCAGAATATACCTCTGAATCTGCAATAAATTCTCTGGTGGTTCTTTGTATCTCTGTCATTAAAAGATGGGTTTCCGGCAATATTTCTATCTTCTTAACATCATTTGTTTTCTTTTTTAAATAAAGGCAACCAATCCAGTCATATACATAATACTCCACTAAATATACGGAAATTTCACCACAGTCTGAGGATAAAAAGCTTTCACTGAAAGTTTCCTTTACTCCTCTTGTAACGGTATGATTAATTATTTCCTTTTTAACCTCACCGGTAAAATTATTTACCACCTTAATTTTAAAGCCACACCTTACACTTAACCACTTTGATTTATTTTTTACCTGAATTAATATTGGAATTTCACTGTTTTTTTCAGCAGAATACAAGCCTTTATCCAATGTAACCTGTATAAACCGTGATACAATACGAACATACACAATTGCCATAATATAATACATACATTCCATTAAAAGAACAATTCCTATTACATTCTCTGTAAAAAGAAAAAACATGCAAAGGGGTATTAAGGTAACCAAACTATAAATTAAACTTCTTTTAATCATACCTACCTTCTCATTGCAGGTTCAGGTACCTGTCTTAAAATTTCACATAAAACATCGTGTTTATTAATATGGCTTACCTTTGCCTTGGTACTCAGTCTCACTCTGTGAGTTGCAATA
>NZ_HF991874.1:281145-301543 GCF_000432355.1 Eubacterium sp. CAG:161 | reverse complement strand
GTGAGTTGCAATACACTCAAATACATCTCTTACATCCTGTGGTACAACAAAGTTTCGCCCTTTCATCCATGCATATGCCCTGCTCATTGCCGCTAAAGCCACTGTTCCACGGGGACTCATTCCCCCTCCTAACATTTCATGGTTTCTTGTGCTTTCTGCCACCTGAACAATATATTTGTACACGCTGTCCTTAATGTACACTTCCTTTACTTCCTGTTCCATAAGGATAATGTCATTAGCACTTATTACATTATTTACATATTCTAAAGGATTTCCCATTTGTCTTCTTTTAAGGATTTCCATTTCCTCTTCCACTGTCGGGTACCCCATATTTACACAAATCATAAATCGGTCTAACTGTGACTCCGGAAGCATCTGGGTTCCTGCTGAGCCTTCAGGATTTTCCGTTGCTATAACCACAAAAGGATTTCCCATCTCTCTTGTTATTCCGTCAACGGTAATTTGTCTTTCTTCCATAACCTCTAATAATGCTGACTGGGTTTTAGGGGATGTTCTGTTTATTTCATCTGCCAAAAACATATTGCACATAAGTGCTCCCGGTTTGTAAACAAACTGTCCCGTTTCCTTTTTGTATATGGAAAATCCCGTTAAATCTGACGGCATTATATCCGGTGTAAACTGTACTCTGCTGTCTTTAATTCCCATAGCCTTTGAAAAAGCCTTAGCCATGGTAGTTTTTCCCACCCCCGGCATATCCTCTATAAGAATATGTCCCTGTGCAATAATTGCTGCCATTATTTTTTCAATAACGTCGTTTTTTCCAACTACTGCCTTTTGTACTTCATTAATAACTGCCAAAGCCTTATTTAATTCGCTCATTATTTTTGCCCCCTGTTTATTTTAATAATTATAATTTTCTCTGTTTGTACTTCCTAATGAACATAATTTAACATATAATTCTGCATCTGTAAGGAAAACATACGGATTAACGTAAAAAATATCCAATATATTTGCAGTAAGCGCAGATAAGAATCTCCAACCTATAAAAGAAATATCTAATACAAATGTATCAAACTTGTTTCCCATCATCATGTTTTTACTTCTTTCAAAAGCCTCATGCATATCCATGTCAGGATTTTCCGCCAATAAATAAGGCACCATTCTATACTCATATGACTTAATTATACCCGGAATAATAAACAATAAGCTCCAAAGTGCTGTAAAAAGATTCTTACAAAACATAATCTTTACTACATTTCCGTATCCCTTTCTAAAAGCATATGCTATTTCAGATGTTTCAGGCTTTTGGGTTCTATTCTTTAAAAACCATCTTTTACATCCGACTTCAAGTGGGGATAAAAGAAAACATCTAAGCAAAATAGATGCCAGCATAAAGAAACCTGCCACACTCATAATTGCATACAATTCAACTAAGGATATACCACTAAATATATTTTTAATATAATTTCTTACATTAAACATCTGAGAAGAGATATCAATGCTGCTGTCCGGTTTCATGTTTGTTATTCCACTACCATTTATTATCTGGTCAAAATAACTTCCGGAACTTCTTCCCATAAGACCCTTACTATAATTAGTAGATATTCCGTTAGTTCCTAAATTTACGTTTAAACGGATTCCCTGTCCTATTGCAATAGCCGTAATTACTGAAAGAAGTACAATCCACCAGTAATTTTTTCTCATAATCTGTTTTGCATTATTCTTTAGTTCTACTCTGTTCCACATATAATACTTTTACTCCTCTCAACACTTTTATTTTATAAGTGTAAAACAGCCCGCTTACAACTTGCAAGCGGGCTTACATTTAATCAAATTATTTAATTTCGTATAACCATCCCTTAGGTGGCTCAATTCTTCCCATCTGAATTCCTGTTAAAGTCTCATAAAGCTTCTTTGTTGTAGGTCCCATTTCTTCCATTCCGCTTGGGAAGCAGATTTCTTTTCCATGGTCAACAATCTTTCCTACAGGAGAGATAACTGCTGCTGTACCACAAAGACCACACTCTGCGAAATCTTTAACTTCATCAAAATATACTTCTCTCTCTTCAACTTCAAGTCCTAAGTAATCCTTAGCAACTGTCATAAGTGAACGACGTGTAATAGATGGTAAAATACTATTTGACTTAGGTGTAACAACCTTATTATCCTTTGTAACGAAAATGAAGTTTGCACCACCTGTTTCTTCTACCTTTGTTCTTGTAGCTGCATCAAGATACATATTCTCGTCAAAGCCTTCTTTATGTGCTGTAACAATGGCATGTAAGCTCATGGCATAGTTAAGACCTGCCTTAATATGACCTGTACCGTGAGGTGCTGCCCTGTCGAAATCACTTACCTTAATTGTAATAGGCTTTGCGCCACCCTTGAAGTAAGGTCCAACAGGTGTTGTAAGTACTCTGAACTGATATTCATCAGCAGGCTTTACACCAATAACAGGATTACTTCCAAACATATAAGGTCTTACATAAAGTGTAGCTCCACTTCCATATGGTGGAACGTATCCTGCGTTAGCCTTGATTGTCTTTTCGATAGCTTCTACAAATTTATCTTCAGGATATGCAGGCATCTCCAGTCTTCTGGCTGAATCTGCCATTCTCTTTGCATTTAAATCAGGACGGAATGTTACTATACGTCCATCCTCTGTGGTGTAAGCTTTCATTCCTTCGAAAACTGTCTGAGCATACTGTAAAACTCCGGCACATTCGTTTATGACTACATTAGCATCGTCTGTTAACTTTCCGTCATCCCACTTTCCATCTTTGAAATTAGATACAAATCTCTTGTCAGTCTGGATATATCCAAAACCAAGATTTGCCCAGTCAATATTTTTCTTGTCCATATTAAATTTCCTCCGTTTGTCTTAGTAGTTTTTAACTTATTTAAATATACTACTATTTTTTTTTACGGTCAATATTTAGCATGACATTATTAACTATTTATTGAACTTTGTCCAATTATACTCATACATATTTGAAAAGAAATTCTCATATTCTTTTTTCAGCTGTTTTCCAAGAGTAACCTGCTGCCCGTCATGTTTTTCAGGCAATGTGATTAACCCGGAAATATTCATATCTTTTTTCCCTATCTGATAAAATACCACTCCCTTAGTTACAAAATCTTCATCATTTTCTTCTTTGTACAACTGTGTATATTTATCATCATCCGGTATTTCATACATCCATACGGTGTCTGAAACCTTTTTACATTTTGTTAAAGTATTATAAATTTCTGTAAGCATAGTCTCATCATCACCTACAGCAACACACTGTACTTCCTTATTTTTATCCCACCCTTCAGGCAGGGTGAAATATATTTTTTTGCCGGATAAATACTTTCCTTTTTCATTGTATGTATATGTTTCGCACTCACTTACAAAGTTGTAGGCATCATTTAAATACCCCTTATCCTCAAGAATTTTCATAGTGTTAGTGTAAGCTTCCGGAATATAAATCAGTCCACCGGCGTAACCACCAGCATCATATCCGTCATCTGATGATATTCTATACGTAACTGAAATTCCCCATATTTTTTCGTAGCTTTTCGGAATATACATTCCATTAGCTTCCACATCCTTTTTAAGTGCCTCTACAAAGGAATTAATCAACTCCTTATTTTCAGGCTTTGATAAATAATCCACCTCATCCGTAACCTGACCTGCCTTAACAGCATAATCATCACCATATATTTCTTCTTCATCAGCATCACCATTTACAACATATTTAGAGATTTGCATATCTGTAATGTATTTATACGGTATTATGTAAAAAGGATGCTTTACCTGAGAATAATACTTAGTTGATGTTATATCAGACATTTTTTTCATAATATCTTTTGTATTTCTGGCAATGTAATAACCATCATATTTTCTTGAAATGGTTTTTCCATTTTTTAACACATACTTAATACTAATACTTTCCTGGTCACTACCACCATATCTGCTTTTAATCGGTAAAAATCCGTGATGCTTATCTAAGCTGTTTGTAATCAGCTTATGTACTTCACATACATCACTTATAATATTAGCATCATCTGTATAAGATGCCAAAACATCTTTCCCATCAATAACAAAACTTTGAGTGTTTCCCTGAACAATATTTACTTTCTGTACATCTTCCTTATCAGGTACTCTTTGCAGGTATCCCAATCCTCCTGATGTTGTAATCAGTAAAAATGCCATGATGCACACAAATACCACACCACATTCCATAAGGCTAGACTTAAACTTTGATAGTCCTCTGTGAAATACTAAATGCAATAACAAATTAGCCGTCATTACGGCAATTACAGTTCCCACAACAAACCATATATACTGTGCCTTACAACTATCATCTCCCAAAAATGAGCACATATATCCCACACCAAATCCTGTTGCAAAACATGTGAAGAATTTAATAATAATTTCCACTATGCTAAAGGCAAAGGCATTCTGGGCACTTTCTGCCTTTCTCTGTTTACAAAGTACAAAGGATGCTGCCATAAGAACCACTGAAAGACATATCCACCATGCAATTCCAAGGCCGCTTCCACTTCCGAATTTACATGTATAAAATGATGCTGCCGGAGATAAAAATGTAAGAACCGTACTTGGAATCTCTGATACAGCAAGTCCCGGAATAACAGATTGTGGAAACAATACCCCAATCAGGACACATATAGGATATATGGCGCTGATTACCACATATGATATAAGTACATCAGCCACTGTTCCGCAACATAATGAAATCATAGCTATAAAACTTACATTTCCAATAATTGTAACTGTCAGTATTCCTATTACCTTAAATGATTCAATTAATGCCACATCACTTAAACCTAAAATGGCACCAACAGAACCTATTATAATCATAGGAACTATACATAAAACCAATGTGGAAAAGTATCTTACAAAAAATAAGGTTCTTCTGCTTATTGGGTAACTGCCAAATAAGTCCACACTTCTTTTATTATGCATATATGAAAATGACATTATTGCCATGATTATTGAAAAGATTATGGCAAATGCCACAAAAAATATAGCCGGAAGATATTCACAAACTTCTTTCATATCTTTTATATAACTTTCCATTCCTAAATTTTGCTGCGTACCACAAACTATCATTGCAAATATTTCAATCATTGGAAATGATAAAAACAACAAAATCCAATATGCAATTGAAAACGGAAGATTTTTTCTTAATGACCATTTAAATAATGCAACTGCTTTTTTTCTGCCTGATAATCCTACATTATTTTCCATAACCTACACCCTCCATTTCGTTAATAAATACTTCTTCTAATGTTGATGGCATTACTTCTAAAAATGCCGGTTCTAATTTCTTTAGTTCTTCCATTACTTCATCTAAATCTCCCTTTACCATAAGCACATAATATCCACCTATCTGGCTTAATACCTGGGCATCTAAATGGTTAAAGGCATCTCCATCCGGCGGATTGTTAAATGCCATATGGATTTTATGCATCTTATTCTTAAGTTCGTCTGTTTCCTTATTTGTAACAAGACTTCCACTATGTAATAATACTATTCTGTCACATATATCATCAATTTCCCTTAAATTGTGGGATGCAATAATACATGTCATGTTATTCTCCGTAACGTCCTCGATTATAATGGTCTTTAATGTTTTTCTTATAACCGGGTCTAATCCGTCAAATATTTCATCTAAAAACAAATATTTCGGTCTTGTTGAAAAGGCAAGAATAAGGGATGCCTGCCTTTGCATACCTTTACTCATATTAATTATTCGTTTGTTTGTTGCTATAGGGAACATTTTACATAACTGTGTGTAACGTCCCTCATCCCAGCTTTTATAGAGACCTCTTAAAAGCTTTGCCATATTTTCCACTGTACTGTCATTAAAAAAATACGGATAATCGGAAATAAAATAGCAGCGTTCCTTTATTTCATGGTTATCAAAGGAATCCTGTCCGTCTATTATAACCTTTCCCCCATCAGGCTCATAAACTCCTGCAAGGGTTCTTAAAAGGGTACTTTTACCACTTCCGTTACTTCCTGCCAAGCCGAAAATGGTTCCTTCAGATATGACGCAGTTTAAATTATTAATGGCAACTGTTTTGTCAAATCTTTTCGTCAGATTATTTATTTCTATCATTCTGTCTTTCCTCCACTTATAGTTTCATCTATAATTTCTATCATCTCACCCCTGGTAATGCCTTTTTTGTAGGCTTCCCCGATAACACCGGTAAGTTTCTTTTTAATCTCTATTTTCTCAGCTTCATTTTGTCCTAATTTGTCTGAAATAAAGCTTCCCCTGCCTACAGTTGAATATATATATCCGTCTGTTTCTAACATCTTGTATGCTTTCTGTACCGTATTAGGATTAATGCCTAATTCTGTAGCCAGAGTTCTAACCGGCGGCAGTTTTGTGTGACTTTTAAGTATTCCAAGGGATGTAAGCCGTACTACATCATCATATAACTGCTGATAAACCGGCGTTCTTGAACCAAAGTTTACTGTGAACATATTATTCCCCTTTCATTTATTAATTGTACTACATCAATTAGTACAATTTAATAATACAATTTCCCTTTACATCTGTCAAGAAAAAATATCCCTGTTTTCGGCATATTTTTTGACATTAAAAATTGCTATCTTAATAATATTTTTCCAAAGATTTATACATAAAATAAAAGATTGTCATTAAATTATCTTTCAGACATTTAACAACAATCTTTTATATTTTGCATTGTACTGCATATTCTATTTTAGAAATATTAATTACAGCTTATTACTGAAGCTTTTCTAAAAGTTCAATAATAGTGTCAATATTTTCAAAATTATCTTCGTTTCTCTCATCATAAGGAATATCTACATCAAATTTATCCTCAAGTGCAACAATCAACTCCATAAGCTGTTTTGACTCTAAGAACTCCGCTATGCTCATATCCTCATCATCCGGATCCCATAATGGATTAATGTCGCATAAAATTTCTATAATATCGTCACGCATATCTTTTCCTCCCATAAATTATTTATTAGAAATTTAATACTGATATATATTTATCATAATATATGATATGGTTCAATGGTTTTAACCCATTTTATTAAAAAAAATATTGCACTATCTAAACATGACTTATTGCCCTAGCTCCATCTTTCAATAAACTGTTCCTCTGTAATGATTTCAATTCCCAATTCTTTAGCCTTTTTGTTCTTAGAAGAATTAGACATTATGTCATTATTGATAAGATAATTGGTTTTAGATGTTACGGAGCCTGTCACCTTACCGCCTCTTTGTTCAATATATTCCTTTACCTCATTTCTATTGGCAAAATGATTAACACTACCTGTTACCACGAAGTTAAGTCCCTCCATATTCTGAGCGCTATGGTTTACTTCCGGATTCTTTATTGTTACTTCCTGAAGAAGCCTGTCTAATTTTTCAACGTTTTCCTTATCTGAAAAATATTCCGTGAATTTTTCTGCCATTTTGTCCCCAATTCCCTCTATCTTAACCAGTTCCTCCACTGTAGCATGTCTGATTTTTTCCAAATCATTATCAAAATATTTGCAGATAAGTTTTGCATTTGCAACACCTATGTTAGGGATTCCCAAACTGTATATAAGGGCGTGCAGTTCCACATCCCTTGACTTGTTAAGGGATGTTATTAAATTATCATAGGACTTTTCACCAAATCCCGATGTATTGGTAATCTCCTCCCTGTATCTGCTTATACGGTAAATATCTGCAAACTCTCTGATGTAACCTGCATCAATAAATTTTTCCAATGTTTCCTCTGATAATCCATCGATATTCATTGCATTTCTTGATACAAACAAAGTAAATGCCTTAATATTTTTTGCAGGACATTGTTTATTGGGACAATAGAGAGTTTTTATTCCATTATCATTTCTTATTTCCGTATTATGTCCACAGGCAGGGCATGTATCAGGAACCTCAATATTTCCGGTTTGGGTAAGATTTTCGGAAATCTGTGGAATAATCATATTTGCCTTGTAAACCTTTATCCTGTCTCCTGAGTGAAGGGCTAACTGTTCCACTATACTTACATTATGAACGCTTGCCCTGGTAACTGTGGTACCTTCTAATTCCACCGGTTCAAAAACTGCAACAGGATTTATAAGACCTGTTCTGCTGGGACTCCATTCTATATATTTCAAAGTTGTTTCAGCCTGTTCATCTTCCCATTTAAAGGCTATGCCATTTCTTGGAAATTTAGCCGTTGACCCCAGAGAAATTCCATATGCAATATCATCATACATAAGTACAAGTCCATCTGAAGGATAATCATATGTTTTTATTTTCTCTGCAAAATATTCCACGGTTTCCTTCATATTATCCTGAGTTACCCTTTTATGTTCCACCACATCAAAGCCCTGATTTTCAAGCCATTTAAACTGATTTTCCATGGAATTTTGAAAATCCACATTTTCAGCATTAATTAAGGCAAATGCCATAAAATTAACATTTCTTTTAGCTGTTATTTCCGAATTTAACTGTCTCACTGAACCTGAGCATAAATTTCTTGGATTTTTATACTTTGCATCTATATCTTCTATTGACTTATTTATTTCCTCAAAATCAGAATATTTAATTACAGCCTCACCTCTTAAAGTTAACTCCCCTTTAAAAGGAATGGATACAGGGATATTTTTAAAGGTTCTTGCATTAGCAGTAATTACTTCCCCCACCTGTCCGTTTCCACGGGTAACTGCCTTTTGAAGACTTCCGTTGTTATATGTCAAAACTACCGTAAGTCCGTCTAACTTCCATGACAAAAGACATTTTCTCTCCCCTGCAAATGCAGCTAATGTCTCCACTTCCTTTGTCTTATCCAATGACAGCATAGGACTTCCATGCTGTTCCTTTGGCAGTTCACTTACTACCTCATATCCTACGTTCACCGTAGGGCTGTTAGCAAGAACAATTCCTGTTTCCTTTTCTAATGAAAGAAGTTCATCGTAAAGCTTATCATATTCAAAGTTAGACATTATTTCTTCTGCCTCCTGATAATAAGCTCTTCCTGCTTTATTTAAAAGTTCAACTAATTCTTTAATTCTCTCTGATTTCTCCATTTTATCCTCTCTTAAATACCACAGATTTTCTTTAATTTATTTAACTCTTCCTCTGTTACGTTTCTGTACGCACCAACAGGCATATTGCCCATTTCAATGTTAACTATTCTGATTCTTTTTAATTTCTGAACATTATAGCCTAGTGCCTCACACATTCTTCTTATTTGTCTGTTAAGTCCCTGAGTAAGAACAATATTAAAGGTATTATTACTTATTTTAGATACCCTACAGGGTCTTGTTTTCTGATTTAATATTTCTACTCCCTGTGACATTTTTTTAATAAAATCGTCAGTTATTTTTTTGTCTACAGTGACTATATATTCCTTTTCGTGGTAATTAGATGCTTTTAATATTCCATTTACAAAAGCACCGTCATTGGTAAGTAAAATAAGCCCCTGAGAGTTTTTGTCTAATCTGCCAATGGGATATATTCTCTTATGATAACCAACAAAATCTATTATATTATCAGGATTTTTCATATCTGAGGTACATTCAATTCCTACCGGCTTATTAAGGGCAATAAGTATCTGCTGCTTTTCCCTTATAATTACCTTATCCTCCACTTTTACTATGTCAGTACAAAGGATTTTCTGCCCCATAAGAGCCACTTCATCATTTACAAAAACCTTTCCCTTTTCCACTAATCTGTCTGCTTCACGCCTTGAACAAAATCCCGAATCACTCAAATATTTATTAAGACGTATAGGAGTTAAGTCCCTGTTTTTTTCTCTTGATATTTCTTTGTTATCTATACAAAACGCCCTGGTTATTTTACTCATATTATTTCCTTACCTGTTAATAAATTAATGACTCATTTCATCAGTTATTATTAGCAGGCTTCCATCCTTAACTTCAATTTCCACTTCATTTCCAATAAATGAATTGCTTACTGATAATGTAGAATCCGGTTCAATGGTTACTTTTTCAGCGTGATACAATGCCCCCTTAATTGTAACCTCCTTAGCATCACCACCTATGGCAAATACCGACAAATTACCTTTTTCCTGCTTGGGAATGGTTATTTTCCTATTGGTAATCATATAGTAAGTATTAACATCATCAATCATTTTTATATTAACATCTCTTTTTGATGCATAAAGCATAACCTGAATATTGGCAAAGGTGTGGTCTATTCTTTTACCCTTGGTTCCGCCGTATATTACTATATTATTATAGCCTTTTTCCATTGCCAGTTCCACAGCCAGCATCATATCCGTGTCATCTTTCATTACCTTATATCTTATAACATTATCCCCTTTTGGTACATAGCCTAATGAATCAAAATCCCCTAATATATAATCAGGAGTAATGTTTAACTTTTCAAGAATTTTCACTCCACCATCTGCTGCTATGACACAATCCCCTTCATTTATTTTAAAATCAGTGCCTGTATTATCCCCGGCACCTGCTATATAACATGTTTTCTCCACACATAACTCCTTGGTAATATATAAATTCTATTTCATTGGTTACTAAATACATCCATATTTGCAACATTTACTTCTTTTTTTTTAGTATAAAAAGAAGTATCACAAATGCAATACTTCTTTTTATAATTATTTCTTTTTCTTTGTAGCCTTCTGTGTAGTTTCATCAGAAGCCTTTGTTGTACTGTTTTCTTTAGTAGAAGCTTCTTCCTTTTTCTCACTGACCTTTTCACTTATTTTATTAAAATAATCATCTAACTTCTTGTCAGACTTTCTTGCCTCTTCAAATTCCTGACTTACACTCTTTAACAGTTTTTGCACGTCATCATCTTTCGTAAGGCTGTCCATGTACTTCTCAACTTCCTCACCGGGATCATTTTGAATATACACATTTCCTGTTTTTCCATCACGAACAACGTAAAAACGGGTTATGGACGGAGCCGGAGTATCAATATTCTTGTACTCTGTCTGATAATATGCATATACAACGTATGTGTTTTCATACTGTCCTTCTTTAGTGTAACACTCTATGTCACTATATGCTGAAACATAATTGTTGTATTTAATTTTGTTAATGTCATACATATTTCCAACGTACTGGGCTAATACCTGAAGACGCTTCTGCTCATCCTCAATTAAAAATGCATTAAGGTAATTCTTAATAACATCGGAAATCTCAGGATACTTTTCATCTTCTAAAGGATTTGCTACTGTTTCCTTATTTGATGCTGAATTATTTTTTCCCACAAAATGTGATACTAAGAAAACAACGCCTCCTAAAATTACTACTGCCAAAAGTATGGCAATTATTATATCAAATCTGATTTTGGGTTTCTTTTTCTTATTTTCTTTTTTCTTTTTTATAATCTCACCGGACTTTTTGTGATCTTCTTCAACCTCTTTTAATAAGTCCTCTAATTCAGAACTTATAAATCGCTTTTTTTCAGTGCTCACAATGACACACTCCTTTATCAAAATTTGTATTCATAATAATGTGATAAATGCACCCGACGGGAATCGAACCCACATTACTGCCTCCGGAGGGCGGCGTTTTATCCATTAAACTACGGATGCATTTTTACATCACTGTCCATTTTACATTAGAAAAATGCATTAGGCAACTGTTATTTTAAATTACTTCTTTAATATCCTAATTCTTCTGTTTCTCTTTTGTATACATACACATGGTCAGAAAGTATTTCCACAGGATCTAACTGAGTTCTGTTTACCTCCCGTATCATTTCGTCTATTTCCTTTGTATCCCAGCCCATGGCAGGAATCAATATCACCTCATGAATGGAACTGGGAATAATATATATATCCTGTCCAACCTTGTCAGCGAACTTTTTAAGTACCCCGGGATAAAGTATGCATGCTGCCCCATTTGACTTGTCTTCGTTAGTCATTACATACATCTCCATATTTCTGTCTAATTTAACTTTTTCCATCTCTTCCTTAACCATATCCTCAACTTGTGCATATGTATATCCCCCATAGCAGGTTTCCTCTTTTATTAAATCACCATCATCATTATCCTCATTCCTTTCATCCCCCACTATACTGTCAAGAATCATTTCAGAAATAATATCTTCCATTCTACGTATAACAGGCTGATACTTTGTCCATGTATTCTCATAAGCCGTAACACATAACCGGGATAAATCTATTCCCCATTCTTTTATGTTGCCATCTCTAATCATGGTAACTGCCTGGGCTCCCTCCCTGTAGGATACCAAAATATAAAATACTATAGCTAAATCAAGAACTCTAACATGGGGTGTTGTTTTTAACATTTCTCTGTTCATATTATAATTAACCAGCTTATAAAAGATTCTTTTTTTGACCTTTGAAAAATTTCTTAAATCATTGATGTTAACTTCATTTATTAAACCCTTGGAACTATCTAAATAAACCTCAAAAATTTCTTTGCTTATATCATCAATATTCCTGCCTTTTTTAAACTGGGAGTAATAATCATTAAGATATATATTAGGGGTTGCCATGTCATTTTTTCTTTCTATACTTATGGCACGCATTCTTACATTATTATTCTTTATAATGTCGTGAACAAATACTGTGCAATCTTCTAAATTTCCCTGAACCAACTCCTCCACTTTTTCTTTTATTTCCTTAATAAACGTTACATAATCCATTTTATTTCTCCTAACATTATGAATTTGTTCAGTTGCATAAGGTTTGTGTTCGATTTATAGTTTTATTATAATGCATAGCATTATATTTTTCAACATATATTTTAAGTGACCATTTCTAAAAGAAATGGCCACTTATTAACTGCGGATACCTTTTATTTATTTCTTATTGCCTCTATAGGTCTTTTTGATGCTATCTTATAAACCGGTATAAAGCTTGCTACTGCTGCAACGCCTAAGCTTATTAATAGAAGTAATATAATCTGTCTTGGTCCGAAATTAAGTACAGTTATTAAAACTCCCATCTCTTTTCTTATAGCACTGTTTATCCATACTGTAACGCTTCCGGCAGCTATTGTTGCTAAAACAAAGTTTATAACAGCTATAATAAAGCTCTCTGAGAAGAATATTCTAAATACGTCATTACTTCTTGCACCTATTGCCCTAAGTATTCCAATTTCCTGCTTTTTGTAAGCTATACTTGTGGCAATAAAGTTTGATAACATAATTGCCGCAAATAATGCAAATCCCAATCCCACATACAGGAATACCTTTGATAATACATTTAATATTTCATCTACTGAATCTAACTCAAAGGTAACTGAATTTTGCATTTTAAATTTTACATTATCTTTTTCCGTATAACAATACTTTACAAGTTTTTGTATGTCTGCCTTGTTGTCAGGCATTGATGACACTGCAAAACTATAAGTTCCAATTGCTCCAACCCAGTCTTTTTCATAGAATTTATCAGGAACAACATATACTGCCTTACCTTCTCCTTTTATTACTCCTACTATCTTCCAGTTTTTATCTGTTTTTTCCTCTTCACTGGCTAATGAATAGCTTATGTTGAAAAATGGTTCATTCTTAAGATATTCAACGAAATCCTTAGCATCTACATCTTCACCGTTTTTGTATATTTGTCCTTCCGGAACAATTATTTCATTATCTGCTAATTTACTCTTTTCACCATCAACCCATGTAATTTTTGACTTGTCAGCATCTGATAATTTTGTCATTCCATCAGATGAACAATCGTAGCTGCTATTGCTTACATCCATATAAATGGAATTAGTATTTACATTAATAACCTTTCCGTCACCATTGACTAAACTTTCAACATATCCGTCACCGGTCATGGCTACACATGATAAGCTGTATTCCTTTATCCCATCTAATTCTCTGCTTAAGGCATACATGGCAAGAGTTTCTGCATTACTTTTTCCTGTCATGCTGTCACCTATTGTTTTATATCTGTTAAAATCAACCTTTGTGTCAATTACGGCAGTAACAGTAAATTTATCCCCGTTTAACTCAATTGTTTTTCCTATAATATCTTTATAATCTGAAATCTTTTCAATGCTTTTGCCTTCTAAATATCCTGTTTTTTCGTAGGTTTTATATACATATTCACTAATAGCTATTTCTTTCTTACTTCCGTCAGGCAGTTTTCCGGCTAATACCTTGTATCCCATTTCATCAATTATTTTCTGATTAATGTCAGCAAATCCTGTTATTGATGTTGCATATGGACAATAGACTTCATTTCCTGACAGATTTGATGTATCTTTTATGTTTGTCATTTCCATTCCTTCATCGCTAGGCATATAAACACCTCTGAAATCATGGCCTGTTTCTTTACTTATCTTTGCTACATCTTCATCTGTAAGTTTGTATGACCAGTCATCCCACCATGTAGCTCCATCGTTATCCATTTTTTTAGCTTTTAATACAGACGCATATTTTATATTTGAATCTGATATTGAATTAGTACATGTTTTAATATGGTCATATGTTCCAAATGTATCTGCCAGTGCAAACATTCCAAATGCCACAAAAGACAATAAAATAGTAATCACCAGTCTGAATTTCTTGTGTTTTAAACCACTTGCTCCAATTTTAAAGGAATTTTTAACAGGAAGCTTTGATTTAATTAATTTAAACTCTCCATCCACATAATCAATTGCATCCTGATTTGTTTTTTTGAAATTGCCGCTAACATGCTGCTTTGCTTTTATTGTTGCCTTAACATCTTTTTTGACAGAATCCATATACTCATTTATTGCAATTCTGTCTTCCTCTGTAAGATGATATCCTTCAGATATAATAAAACCGTCCTCTTCAAAGGAAATTCCCTGGGAGAAATCAATTTCATCACCGTCTGTTTTTTCTACATCTGAAATAACTTTTCCATCTGCCAGTTCTATAATTCTGTCTCCATACTGCTCTGCAAACTCCCTATCGTGGGAAACTACAATTACAAGCTTCTCCTCTGACAGCTTTTTCAGTGTATCAAAAACCTGTTTTCCTGTATTAGAATCCAAGGCTCCTGTAGGCTCATCTGCCATAATTATCTGAGGATTTTTTACTAAAGCTCTTGCAATTGCAACTCTTTGCTTCTGACCTCCTGAAAGTTCATTTGGCTTTCTGTCACCAAATCCGTCTAAATCTACCTGTCTTAATATTTTACTTATTTCCTCATCTGTGGCTTTTCTTCCCTGAAGTTCAATTGCCAATGCTATATTAGCTCCCACAGTAAATTCTTCTAAAACATTGTACTCCTGAAAAATAAATCCAACATATGTATTTCTGTATGAATCAAAATGATTCTGTTTAAAGTTTTTAGAAGAAACACCTTTTATAATTATTTCTCCATCATCATATTTATCTAGTCCTCCTAAGAGATTAAGTAATGTTGACTTGCCGCTTCCGGACTTTCCCAACAGGAAAATCATTCCTTTTTCAGGAAATTTTAATGATATACCTTTTAATGCTTCAACAGAAACACCTTTTTTGGTTTTATATGTTTTTCGTAAATTTTTCGTTTCTAACATTTTACTACCTTTTCCTTTCATATTGTATCGCTCTAGAACTAATTGTACTATATCAATTAATACAATTGTATTATAGTAACCCCATTTTAATCTGTCAACCCCCTTTTTATTTAAATATTTTATTCTTTATATTTACGGTATGGAATAATACCTAATAACACAAAACGACCTTTAACTACCGGTTTAAAACCCGATAGCTAAAGGCCGCCTTTAAATTATAGGAAATACGTTATAAGTATTTATGCTCCCACGATTATATTTCCCCAGTCATAGTCCACAATCTTATATGCCGGATTTACCGGTAAAAGTATTTTCTCATATAAGAAATTATGTCCTGCTACTGTATTCATTTTTCTGTTCTGATACAAAATATCAGCAATGGAATAAATTGTATAGTTTTCATTTTGTAATCTTCTTCACCCCATCCGTTTCCATTGTTGTTTGCCTTGTTTCCTATGGAGAAATCACAAAGTCCTACATTAGTCTGCTTTGGAGATACTTTATAAATTCTTGCATTATCTCTGGTCTTCATATAGTATCTTGTAGGGATATCGATTTCTACTGTTTTAGCAGATGTATTAACACCTGTTATTTTTCTATAAAATGTAGTTCCCATAGTTGTAGTATTAACACTTCCCTTAATACGCAAAGCTGCTGAGTTTTCTGAAGATGTTGGTTTAACCTTAAATGTACCTTCCGGGAGATACACCGTTCCCCCTCCTAAAAAATATTTTTATTTAATTAATCCGATAATTTTGCTGGTTCCTAACCTGTCTGCCCCTAAATTAAGGAATCTTTCGGCATCTTCTAATGAAGCTATTCCTCCTGCAGCTTTTATATGGGTATTATTAGAAATATATTTATTAAAAATTTCCACATCTTCAAAAGATGCACCCCTAATTGAAAATCCTGTAGAAGTTTTTATAAAGTCTGCCTTAGACATTGACACCACTTCTGTCATTTTAACTTTTTCTTCATCAGTTAAAAGAGCCGTTTCAACAATTACTTTAAGTAATCTTCCATCACATGCATCTTTAACTTTATTTATTTCGCTAAATATTGCATCGTAATTTTTTTCCTTAACCCATCCTAAATTAATAACCATATCAATTTCAGATGCACCATTTTTTACGGCATCCATGGCTTCAGCACACTTTATGTCTGTTGTGTTATATCCGTTAGGAAATCCGATTACCGTACATACAGGTATTTTCCCTTCAACATATTCTGCCGCTTTTTTAACAAAAGAAGGTGGAATACACACAGACGCTGTGGAATACTCTATTCCCTCGTCGCAAATCTGCTTAATCTGTTCCCATGTTGCATCCTGCTTTAATAAAGTATGGTCAACCTTTTTTAATATCTCTTTAATTTCCATTCTGCTTCCTTATGTTTGCTCTCTTTCTCAATGTAGGATCTAATATTTTCTTTCTTATTCTAAGACTTTCAGGTGTTATTTCCAACAATTCGTCTGTGTCAATAAACTCCAACGCCTGCTCTAAGCTTAAAACTTTCTTTGGAACAAGTCTTAATGCTTCATCAGAACTTGACGTTCTTGTATTTGAAAGATGTTTGGTTTTACAAACATTAACTTCAATATCTTCTGCCCTGCCTGTCTGTCCTACAACCATTCCTGAGTAAACCTTTTCTCCCGGTCCGATAAATAATGTTCCACGCTCCTGGGCATTGAAAAGACCATATGTTATGGCTTCACCTGCTTCAAAAGCAATAAGTGAGCCCTGTTTTCTGTACTGAATGTCCCCTTTATATGGACCATAATCATCAAATACAGTATTTATGACACCATTTCCCTTAGTATCTGTCATAAATTCTCCTCTGTATCCAATAAGTCCACGGGAAGGAATTGAGAATTCTAATCTTGTATAACCGTCTCCTGTAGGAGCCATTCCCTGAAGTTCACCTTTTCTGTTGCTTAATTTCTGTATAATTGCACCTGAAAATTCATCAGGAACATCAATATAGCAGATTTCCATAGGTTCTAACTTCTTACCACGTTCATCTTCCTTATAGATAACCTCTGCTTTACTTACGGCAAATTCATAACCTTCTCTTCTCATGTTTTCAATAAGAACCGATAAATGAAGTTCTCCACGTCCTGAAACCTTGAATGTATTCATATCTTCAGTTTCTTCTACCCTAAGAGATACGTCAGTATTTAATTCACGCATAAGTCTGTCTCTTATGTGACGTGATGTTACAAACTTACCTTCCTGACCTGCAAGCGGGCTGTCATTTACCATAAAATTCATGGAAATGGTTGGTTCTGATATTTTCTGGAATGGTATAGGCTGTGGGTTGTCTAATGAACAAATTGTATCTCCTATACTTATATCTGCAATACCTGAAATTGCCACTATAGCACCAACTGTAGCTTCCTTTACTTCTTTTTTCTGTAATCCCTCAAATTCATAAAGTTTACTGATTTTTACTCTCTTTGTATTTGAAGGGTCATGATAGTTTACTAATGTTACATCCTGATTTACCTTAATTGTACCATTATCCACTTTACCAACGCCGATACGTCCAACGTATTCATTATAGTCAATTGTACTGATAAGTACCTGAGTATCTGCCTCCGGGTCTCCTTCCGGTGCAGGAATATAATCAATAATTGTTTCAAACAAAGGCTTCATATCAACGCCTTCATCTTCCATATTTAGCTTAGCAATTCCCTGCTTAGCTGATGCAAACACAAAAGGACATTCTAACTGGTCTTCATTAGCATCTAATTCAATAAATAATTCTAATACTTCATCTATAACTGCCTCAGGTCTTGCCTCAGGTCTGTCAATTTTATTAATGCAGACAATTACAGGAAGACTAAGCTCTAAAGCCTTTTTAAGAACAAATCTTGTTTGAGGCATAGCACCTTCAAAAGCATCTACAACTAAAATAACACCGTTTACCATTTTAAGTACACGCTCAACTTCTCCTCCGAAATCAGCATGTCCCGGTGTATCAATAATGTTTATTTTTGTGTTCTTATAAGTAACCGCAGTATTTTTTGACAGAATAGTGATTCCTCTTTCTCTTTCAATATCATTAGAATCCATTACTCTTTCAGCTACTTCCTGATTTTCTCTAAATACACCACTCTGTTTTAACAATTCATCAACCAATGTAGTTTTTCCATGGTCAACGTGAGCAATTATGGCAATATTTCTTATATCTTCTCTAATCATTTTTTAATATTTCTCCTTTGATTATTCACATACATCTTTTCGATTGTATCACACTGAAAATTTTTTTCAATAAAAACAGTTTATATTAAGTCCCCAACGCACTATTTTTCACTAATGACGTCCTTTTTATGGCATCTCCATATAAAATGGTGCCTCTTTAATTTCGCTCCATACTGCCTTATCACTGGTAGTATCTACAACCTTTTTTTTAAAATTTTCAAAATCACTTTTTCCCATAACAATGTTAATGGTTACATCTGCCCCATATTCCTCTGTTTCTTCCATATCAAACTGACTCATAATATATTTTATTTTTCCAATGGAATTATAATCTGTTGTAACTGAGAAATTCACTCCCGGACAAACTTCTTTTATAACCGAGTTTTTAAGCCCTTCTTTAGATGATAAGCCATAGGCCCTTACCAGCCCTCCTGTTCCAAGAAGGGTTCCTCCAAAATACCTAGTTACCACTATCAGGGTATTCCTTAAGTTTTCTCCCATAAGCACCTCAAGTATAGGCTTTCCTGCTGTTCCCTGAGGTTCACCATCATCACTAAATCTTTGTATTTCGTTGTTCTTTCCCATTATAAATGCAAAGCAGTTATGTCTTGCATCCCAATATTTTTTCTTAATGTTTTCTATTTGTAAAAGTGCTTCCTCTTCACTTTCCACAGGCAAAACATGAGCAATAAACCGGGATTTTTTTTCAGTTATTTCCCCTTCTCCGCCTTTACTTACAATATAATATTTATCCATTTAATGCCACCTCGTTTCTACTATATCATATTTAATGCCCATTATGAAGAATGAACTTTCTATGTTGCGACATTTTTCCCCTTTATTAAATTCCATCCTTTTGTTATAATTGCTTGAGGAGGAAGGTATTCCGACGATTTGCCGCCCACTGCTAGGAGGGGGCATTACATTTAGGAGGGAACAAATGAACGAAGTTCATTTCTATAAATGTTCCCGACGATTTGCCGCTGACTGTAAGGAAGGGGCATTACATTTAGGAGGACGTAAAATGAATTTCGGATATAAAGAAACAATCAACAAGCAAAAAGACTTAGTTTCCGTACAACGGAAAGTAATGTCTAAATCACTTGTTTCACTATTGAAAATTTTTCTATATATTATATTACTTCTTATTATAACGGTGGGATTTCTGCTTTTAGGAATTGTTCACGGCATTATTAAAAGTGCACCTTCAATAGATGATGTTTCAATTGTTCCGTCATCTTATTCCACTACTGTGTATAATTCAGATAATAAAGAAATTGCCAAATTAATAACCAGTGGTTCTAACCGTATTAAGGTTTCTTTAGATCAGGTTCCTACCTATTTAAGATGGGCATTTATTGATACTGAAGATGCAAGATTTTATGAGCACAACGGTATTGACATTCAGGGTATAGGACGAGCTGCCTTAATTGCAGTGACTACCCTTAACCCATCAGAAGGTGCCAGCACCATAACTCAGCAGGTACTTAAAAATAATGTTTTTACCAACTGGACATCTGAAAGTGCATTTCTTTCATCCTTAAAACGTAAGATTCAGGAACAGTATCTTGCTGTTCAGCTTGAAAAGGTTACGTCAAAGGAAACTATTTTGGAAACATACTTAAATACCATTAACCTTGGGGCAAATACCCTTGGTGTACAGGCAGCTTCCTTAAGGTATTTTAACAAGGATGTAAGTAAGCTGACAGTATCGGAAGCAGCTGTTTTGGCAGCTACAACTTCC
>NZ_HF991874.1:274353-281135 GCF_000432355.1 Eubacterium sp. CAG:161 | reverse complement strand
TTGGCAGCTACAACTTCCAGTCCTGAGGTTTATAACCCAATTACTAATCCTGAAAAAAATCAGACTAAGCGTGAAATTATTTTAAAGAATATGTTTGATGCAGGACATCTTACTGAAGCTGAATATAATGAAGCATTAAAGGATGATGTATATTCACGTATTCAGAAAGTAAATAACAAAATTGAAAAGAAAAATGACAAAGTATACTCCTACTTTGTTGATGAAGTTGTAAAACAGGTTTTGAGTGACCTTCAAAAAACTAAAGGTTACACATATAATCAGGCATATAACGCGGTATACAGTGGTGGTTTGAAGATTTACACTACTCAGGATTCCCAGATACAGAAAATCTGTGACGCTGAATTATCTAATGATGAAAACTACCCATATGCAATACAATACGCAATAAACTGGGCATGGTCAGTACAAAATCCTGATGGTACAGTGGATAATTATGATGAAAGCGATATTCAGACCTACCATAAAAAGGTTTTAGGTGAAACTAATTTTAAACTTTTATTTAATTCTAAAGAAGAAGCTAAACAATGCGTTAGAGATTACAAGAGACATTTAAGACAGAAATATTATAAAAAAGGTCTAAAGGAAAAGGACGGATATACCCAGTACGAAACATTGTACTACAATCCACAGCCTCAGGTGTCCTTTACCATATTAGACCAATCTACAGGCTTTGTTAAGGCAATTGTAGGTGGCCGTGGAAAGAAAAATGTAAGTCTTTCCCTTGACAGGGCAACAGCTTCCACAAGACAGCCGGGTTCAACTTTTAAGATTTTATCTACTTATGCTCCAGCTATTGATACTATGGGTTACACTCTTTCCACTACTATTGTGGATGAGCCATTTAGTTATTCTAACGGACGTCCCGTAGAGAACTGGAACCATACTTATAAGGGTACCGTAACCGTAAAACAGGCTATTGCCCAATCTATGAATGTATGTGCCGTTAAAACATTAACTGCCATTACTCCTCAGTTAGGTTATGATTATCTGTTAAATTTCGGCATCTCTACTCTTGTAGATAACCGTGTGGAAAAGAACGGTTCGGTTTCTTCGGATATTCATCAGGCACTTGCTCTTGGTGGTATTACTGATGGTGTAACTAATCTGGAAATGACAGCTGCCTATGCTTCTATTGCCAATACAGGAAAATACATTCGTCCTGTATTCTACTCACAGGTTATAGACAGCAATGGTCGCGTATTATTAGACAATACAGCACCTAAGGCCAAAACCATTTTAAAGGATTCCACCGCCTATCTTTTAACTCAGGCTATGATAAGCGTTGTTAAAGAAGGTACCGGTACTCCTTGTCAATTAGAAGGTGGAATGCCTTCTGCCGGAAAGACAGGAACCACATCAAGTGCATACGATTTATGGTTCTGTGGATATACTCCATATCTTACAGCATCCATCTGGACAGGATACGATGAAAATACAGCCCTTACAGGTAGTAAAAACTACCACGAGAAGCTTTGGGCAAAAATCATGAATCAAATTGATACTGTAAAGAAATATAAGCCAAAGGATTTTGCTACAGGTCAAAGTGTTAAAGCTTACAATATATGCAATGCTTCAGGAAAGCTTGCCATAAAAGGTGTTTGTCCAAAAACCCATAAAGAATACTTTGTAAAGGGCAGTCAGCCTGATAAATGCAGCTGGCATTCAGCTTATATCAATTCAGATGATAATAATTATAATTCAGGAAACAAAGGCTCTACTTCCAAGGCTTCTGATGGATCAGGTGAAACATCTTCTTCAAAAGAAGATGCTACCATATCTACTAGAAATCAAACTACAAAGGATTCAGTAAAATCAAAAAAGACACCGTAAGGTTTTTATAAGGTAAACAAAAAAGGATTGCAAAAGCAATCCTTTTTTGTTTACCTGCTAATAAAGCATGACTTAGAAAAACTTATCGTATATTCCAAATCCAAATATAAATAATATTATCAGCGGTAATATATATGTGATGTAAAACCTCATACTGCTACGAAGCTTTAATCCCTTTCCTGTATTAGCTTCAGCTATATAATTATCCCAGCCCCAGCCTTTATTTCTTGTACAAAACAACAGATAAACAAGGGAGCCTAATGGAAGTAAAATATTGCTTACTATAAAGTCCTCAAAGTCCAATACCGTTCCACCAAACACTTCAAATCCCTTCCACTTCAAAACACTATATCCCAAAGCACATGGTAGCGACAAAACCGTTATTGCCACTAAATTAAAAAGGCATGATTTCTTTCTGCTCCAGTTTTTCAGTTCCATGTCACAGCATATTATATTTTCAAACACTGCCAATACGGTGGAAAATGCCGCAAAGGACATAAATACAAAGAATAAACTTCCCCACAATCTTCCAAGAGGTATGTGGTTAAAAATATTAGGCAATGTTATAAATATAAGACTTGGTCCCTGGGTCTGATCTACTCCAAAAGTAAAACATGCCGGGAATATAATAAGTCCCGATGTTATTGCCACAAAGGTATCAAGGGCTGCTATATTAATAGACTCTGAAAGTAATGAATGCTCCTTTTCAATATAGCTTCCAAATATTGCCATAGAGCCTATTCCCACACTTAAAGTAAAGAATGCCTGATTCATGGCATAAACTATTGTTTTTCCTATGCCCACGCTACTCATTCTGCCTAAATCCGGAATAAGGAAAAAGCTTAACCCTTCCTTTGTTCCATCCATAAAGAAACTGTTTACGGCAAGAACAAGCATTATAATAAGTAAAGATGTCATCATTGCCTTTGATACTTTTTCAAGACCATTCTGTACGCCAATTGAACAGATAAAAACTCCCACTACCACAACAATTACCATACAGGTAACCATTACCACGGGATTTTGTTTCATATCATCAAACACACCTGAAATTGCCTGTGCATCAAGGCCTGTAAATCTGCCTGTAGCCGTAAGATAAAAATAATATAACATCCAGCCTGCTACTGTGGTATAAAACATCATGATTATATAATTTCCCACCAAGGAAACATACCCATGTATGTGCCATTTCGTCCCTGGCTTTTCCAATTGTTTAAATGACCTGACAGGACTTTTTTTACTGGCACGTCCTACCGAAAATTCCATTGTCATAATTGGTATTCCAAGAATCAGTAAAAACAGAATGTACAGTAATACAAACATTCCGCCGCCACCTTGTCCTGCCATATATGGAAATTTCCACACATTTCCAATTCCAATGGCACATCCTGCCGACAATAGCAAAAATCCCAGCCTGGATTTTAGTTGTTCTCTTTCCTGCATATTAAATCCTCATACCTTTCTAGCTAAAAAATTTATCATATATTCCAAAGCCAAAAATAAATAAAATTATAATCGGAAGTATATATGTAATATAAAATCTCATTCCATTTCTCATCTTTAATCCCTTACCGGTATTAGCTTCAGCCATGTAATTATCCCAGCCCCAGCCATTTTTTCCGGTACAGAATAAAAGATACACTAAAGAACCCAACGGAAGTAATAAATTACTTACAAGAAAATCTTCAAAATCTAAAACTGTTCCGCCAAATACCTTAAATCCATCCCACTGCCACAAATTGTATCCCAATACGCAAGGAAGAGATAACAGGGTTATTGCTATAAAGTTGACAAAACTTGACTTCTTTCTGCTCCAATTCTTAAGCTCCATTCCACAGCAAATTATATTTTCAAATACTGCCAGCACCGTGGAAAATGCCGCAAAGGACATAAATACAAAGAATAGGCTTCCCCACAGTCTTCCAAGAGGAATATGAT
Source organism: Eubacterium sp. CAG:161 (assembly GCF_000432355.1). Lineage (NCBI taxonomy): Bacteria > Bacillati > Bacillota > Clostridia > Eubacteriales > Eubacteriaceae > Eubacterium > Eubacterium sp. CAG:161. The sequence continues at coordinate 277,346 of NZ_HF991874.1, read as the reverse complement.
TAAAAATATTAGGCAGTGTTATAAATATAAGACTTGGTCCCTGAGTCTGGTCTACCCCAAAGGTAAAACATGCTGGAAATATAATAAGTCCTGATGTTATTGCCACAAAGGTATCAAGAAAAGCAATATTAATGGATTCACCTAACAATGAACGTTCTTTTCCAATATAACTTCCAAATATTGCCATGGCTCCAATTCCTAAACTAAGGGTGAAAAACGCCTGATTCATAGCTAAAACTATAGTTTTTCCCACACCTACACTTTTCATTCTTGCCACATCCGGTACTAAGAAGAACTTAAGACCCTCCTTTGCCCCGCTCATAAAAAAGCTGTTTACGGCAAGAACAATCATTATAATAAGAAGTGCCACCATCATAAACTTAGACACTTTTTCAAGACCGCTTTGAACTCCTATGGAACATATAAAAATTCCAACTGCCACAACAATTATCATACATAATGCCATTATTCCCGGCTGACTTAACATTTCGTTAAATACATTGCCAACGCCATCTGCATCAAGTCCTACAAATTTGCCTGTGGCTGTAAGATAGAAATAATATAACATCCAGCCTGATACTGTGGTGTAAAACATCATAAGGAGATAGTTTCCTATAAGTGCCACATAACCATGTATATGCCACTTAGTTCCGGGCTTTTCTAACTGATAATATGCCTGAACCGGACTTTTCCTGCTGGCACGACCTACTGCAAACTCCATAGTCATAATAGGTATTCCTAAAACCAGCAAAAACAGAATGTAAAATAAAACAAACATTCCGCCTCCGCCCTGGCCTGTCATATAAGGAAATTTCCATACGTTTCCAATTCCGATTGCACATCCTGCCGATATAAGCAAAAATCCCAATCTAGACTTTAATTGTTCTCTTTCCTGCATTTTATTAACCTCATTTCATTTTAATCTTTTCCGGAATATATAGTGCCTCCTCCCATCGGTCAGCGGCAATTTATCAGAAATATTCAAAAAATAAACTCCGTCCTTTTTGTTTTCTCCCCATAGTACCTTATCCCTTTAGTTCAAGATATATTTTACGGGAAGATTTTTATTGTCAACCAATCTAGTTTACTATAATATCTCCATAAGGTCAAAGAAAAAAACAGCCCTTTAATGATTTTCTATGCAACCATTAAAGAGCTGTTAAATTCAGGAAAATTAACTATATTTTATTGTAATTAGCAAACACCCTGTGCTTCCATAGCTTCTGCTACTTTTTCAAATCCGGCAATGTTAGCACCTACTACGTAGTTACCTTCAAATCCGTATCTCTTAGCAGCATCACTGATGTTATGATAAATGTTTACCATGATATTCTGTAATTTAGCGTCAACTTCTTCAAATGTCCATGAAAGTCTTTCGCTGTTCTGTGACATTTCAAGAGCTGATGTAGCAACACCACCTGCGTTAGCAGCTTTACCACCAACGAACCATACGCCGTTTTCCTGTAAGTATTCTGTTGCATCAATTGTTGTAGGCATATTAGCACCTTCACAAACAGCTTTACATCCGTTAGCTACTAACTGCTTAGCATCATCGATAAGTAATTCATTCTGTGTAGCACATGGAAGAGCGATATCACATTTAATCTGCCATACTCCACGTCCTTCATGATATTCAGCTGAAGGTCTTGCAGCAGCATATTCTGTAAGTCTTGCTCTCTTAACTTCCTTGACTTCCTTAAGAAGGTCAACATCTATTCCTTCCGAATCATAAATCCAACCTGTTGAATCTGAACATGTAACAACCTTAGCACCCATCTGCTGTGCTTTCTGAATAGCGTAGATAGCAACGTTACCGGCACCTGAAACAACTACTGTCTTGCCTTCCATGCTTTCATTATGGTCTTTCATTAATTCCTGTGTTAAGTAAAGTAATCCGTAACCTGTAGCTTCTGTTCTAGCTAAAGAACCGCCGTATGTAAGTCCCTTACCTGTAAGAACACCTTCATATAATCCACGGATTCTCTTATACTGTCCAAACATATATCCGATTTCTCTAGCACCTGTTCCGATGTCACCTGCCGGTACGTCAGTGTCAGCGCCGATATATTTGCAAAGTTCTGTCATAAAGCTCTGACAGAATGCCATAATTTCTCTGTCTGATTTACCCTTAGGATCGAAATCAGAACCACCTTTACCACCACCGATTGGGAGACCTGTAAGTGAGTTCTTGAATATCTGTTCAAAACCTAAGAATTTAATAATACCAATATTTACTGATGGATGAAGTCTTATACCACCCTTATATGGTCCAATAGCTGAGTTAAACTGTACTCTGTAGCCTGTATTAACCTGTACCTGTCCCTTATCATCTACCCAAGGAACTCTGAACTTGAACTGTCTTTCAGGTTCGCAGATTCTTTCAAGTAAAGCCTCTCTTCTATACTTATCCTCGTTTGCATCAATTACAGGTCTAAGTGAATTTAACACTTCTTCAACTGCCTGTAAAAATTCCGGTTCACTAGCATTTTTTTCTTTAACCTTTGCTAATACCTCGTCTACATATGACATTTTGTAGTCCTCCTTCTATAACATAATTTTAGTTAATCTCATGTGTTATAAATGCATATTTTTCATGCACCAAAAGCCTTTTATGACATGCTTCCTATTGCACGATTATGATAAAAAACATCATTAATCCAAATTTTAAGACTTCAACACATTACATTGACAAATTATAATATAAAAATTTAATTTTTTCAACCTTTGCCACGCTTTAACTTAATTAAATAAGGTAATTGTGTATTTTGCTTTATATTATTAAGTTTGTATGGAATTATTTTAATTATTAAAGGTATACCTCCGCCCGGACTACATTACAATTTTAATCTTTTATCCTTTATTGCATTTTTGACTTAAAAATAAGGGATGCAAGATACCCGAAAATCAATGCTCCTGATATACCTACCGCTCCTGATGTAAAGCCTCCTTTAAACAATCCTAGAACTCCGGATTCTCCTATGGCTTCCTTCATT
>NZ_HF991874.1:249540-274340 GCF_000432355.1 Eubacterium sp. CAG:161 | reverse complement strand
TCCTATGGCTTCCTTCATTCCCTTCCACAAATTATTGCCAAATCCTAACAGGGGAACTGTCGCCCCACAACCTGCCCAGTCGGCAAAAGGCTGATAAAGCCCTATGGCTCCTAATATTACTCCAAGGCAGACCAATCCTACCATAATTCTTCCCGGTGTAAGTTTTGTCTTATTAATAATAACCTGCACTATGGCACATATTATTCCACCTACCACAAAACTTTTTATAAAAATCATCTTTCTCCCCCTTTAAACCTCTATCATAACACAATGTGCAATTCCCGGAACACTGTTTCCCTCATTAAAACTTACAGGTGACATTAACGCTCCTGTAGGAATAAATAAAATTTTCTTAAAGGCTTTCTTTTTAAGCTGCTTAAAGATATATCCTGTAAGAACCGTGGCTGCACATCCACATCCGCTTCCTCCTGCATGGGTATCCTGAGTTCCTGCATCAAACATTTCTATTCCACAGTCCATATGAACTTTTGAAATATCATATCCTTTTTCCATTAACAAATCAAACAATATTGTTTTTCCTACTATCCCTAAGTCTCCCGTAATTATTTTATCGTAATCTCCCGGAGTGGAATTAAAATCCTTAAAATGCTGATAAATTACCTCAGCAGCTGCCGGTGCCATACATGCTCCCATATTTTGTGCATCCTTAACGCCGTAATCCACTATTTTACCTGTAGTTATTCCGGTAATTTTTGCAAATCCTTTTTGCTTGCCCACAACAACTGCCCCACAACCTGTCACTGTCCATGTGGCAGCATATGGTCGTTGGTTACCATATGCCAAAGGAAATCTGAACTGTCTCTCGGCACTGGCGAAATGGCTGGAGGCCACAGCAATAACATTGTCTGCATTGCCTCCCTCCACCGTTATGGCTGCAATGCTTAAAGCCTCTCCTATGGTAGAACACGCACCATATAATCCGAAAAAAGGAATTTCAAACTCCAATATTCCAAATGTGGTAGCTATAAGCTGCCCTAATAAATCTCCGGCAAAAATATATCTTATATCATCCTTAGTCATATTAGACTTAAGTAGCACCTTCTGAATTGCTTCTTTTTGCAAAAGGCTTTCTGCCTCTTCCCATGTTTCCATTCCAAGCATTGGATCCTGTTCTACCACATCAAAACATTTTCCAAGAGGTCCTTCCCCCTCTTTTTGTCCCACAATTGATGCCCCTTCTATAAGATAAGGTGGATTTTCAAAAAGTACACTTTGTTTTCCAATTACCTGCCCCATATGTTTTTCTCCTTATTTTTCTTACTCTTTCCAATTTGTTATTATTATTCCCATTTATCTTTTAAATATGCTTTTCATATATTATTAATAAGGAAAAAAAGATTATTTACACTTGCCTTATACAATTATTTCCTATAAAATAGTGCTTAGTTCTATTTTAATAAAATTACAGAGGAGATAAAAATTATGACAACTTCACAAATTGGAATTCTGATTTCCATCATTGTATACATGGGAGCAATGCTGGTTATCGGTTTTTATTTTTCTAAAAAGTCAAACACAACCCACGACTTTTATTTAGGTGGAAGAAAGCTTGGACCTTTTGTTACGGCTATGAGTGCTGAAGCATCAGATATGAGCAGTTACCTTCTTATGGGACTTCCGGGACTTGCATATCTTACCGGTGTATGTGATACTTTCTGGACTATTGCAGGTCTTGCCCTTGGTACATATGTCAACTGGCTTATTGTTGCAAAAAGACTTAGAAAATACACAGTTATTTGTAACAACTCAATAACAATCCCTGATTTCTTTGCTAACAGATATCGTGATAAAAAAGTTCTTAAATGTGTTTCAGCAATGATAATCATTATATTCTTTGTTCCTTATACTGCATCAGGATTTGCAGCCTGTGGAAAATTATTTAATTCATTATTTGGAATTAATTACATGACAGCTATGATTATCAGTGCCATTGTTATTATTGCTTACACATCCCTTGGTGGATTCCTTGCAGCAAGTACCACAGACTTTATACAAAGTATTATTATGACTGTTGCTTTGGCAATTGTTGTATTTTACGGTATTGATTCCGTTGGTGGAATGGATCAGGTTATTGCCAATGCAAAGGATTTACCGGGATATTTCAGCTTTAATTCAAGCTACAATGCAGCTACTAATTCAGCTAATCAGTATGGTATTATTACTATTATTTCTACATTGGCATGGGGGCTTGGATATTTTGGCATGCCACATATTTTATTAAGATTTATGGCTATTGATGATCCTGAAAATGTTAAATTATCAAGACGTATTGCCAGCACATGGGTAGTTATTTCCATGGCTGCTGCTATTTTAATCGGCATTATCGGATTTAGTATGTCAACTGAAAGAATTTTAGGCGCATATGGTTCATTTGACTCAGAAACAATTATTGTTCAGATTTCAACTGTTATAAGTAAACACGGTTTTATTTTCGCCATTGTAGCCGGAATTATTCTTGCAGGTATTCTTGCATCAACCATGTCCACATCAGACTCACAGCTTTTAGCTGCTTCATCTAGTGTTACTGAAAATATGTTAGACGGGGTATTTGGAATTAAACTTTCTGAAAAGAAAAAAGTAGTTGTAGCCAGAGCAACTGTTATTGTTATTTCAATAATTGCCATATTCCTGGCATCTAATCCTAAAAGTAATGTATTCCAGATTGTATCTTTCGCATGGGCAGGATTTGGTGCTACCTTCGGACCTGTAATGCTGTTTGCATTATTCTGGAAACGTTCAAACAAGTATGGTGCCATTGCCGGTATGCTATCAGGGGGTATTATGATTTTCCTATGGAAATATGTTGTACGTCCTTTAGGTGGAGCTTTAGATATCTACGAATTATTACCTGCCTTTATGGTAGCATGTATATTCATTGTAGTTGTAAGTCTTCTTACTCCTGCTCCTGAAAGGGAAATTGTAGAAGAGTTTGAATCTGTAAAAACAGCACAGGTTTAATAGCTTATAAACTTAAAGCAGTAGTGTTTCAATACCAGCACTACTGCTTTTTTTGTTTTTTATATTCCTTAATTATTTCTCCAATTTCATTGTAATCCCGTTCCATTAATTCTTCACAAAACTGAATTTGCAAAATATCCTCCGGCACCTTTTCCATTATTTTGTTTACAACAAAATCCTTACTTTTCTGCCTGTATTTAGGCAGGTTATTTATATTTTGTATGTTTGCAAGCTCCGGTCTCCAAAGAATACTAAGTTTTTTCTTCCACTTAACCTTAGGATTCTTTGACGGTTTTCTTTTTACATAAAAGTCACAAACACCTTCACTTTGTTCCACAGTAATTATTCCCCAGTAATCAGGGACATGCTCCTGTATATGATATGCGTGGCTTGTTCCCACCACCACATAATTATAATCATAAAAGTTGTCATAATCCCTAACCTGACGTTTCAGCCTTGCGTAAGTATCTGCATCGCTTTTTATTTCTATACCGTAAATTGCCAAAGGGGTAACCATAACAACGTCTGCCCTTGAGCGTCCCATTTGCTTTTCTTCAATTATTCTGTTTGTTAAATAAATATCATCTAAAAAATCAAAAAGGGGTTCCCTTATATCTTTATCGTACAACATAGTGTTTCCTTAAAATTTATGACATTTTATGATTTATCCTCTTGGAATTCCTTCTGCAATTCTGGTTATTCCCACATATATTTGTGAAATCTTATACCATGTGGCAAAATCCGTTACTCCTGTCTGAGGCAAATCAAATATCTTCTGAAAAGCCCTTACTGATGCCTGAGTATTTTCTCCATACACTCCATCTGCCACTAAACGTGGTATGGCTGTATATACCTGGGCAATTGTATCTAGCTGTTCCTGAAGCTGTCTTACTTTCTGTCCACTGGCTCCTATAGTTAAATCATATCCCGGCCAGGATGCCGGTATTCCTGATATTTGTTCAGCAGTATTAATATACATTTCATCTCCGTAGTAATTTCTGATTATTTCCAAGGTGGAATACCCCTGTTCCCCTAAATTACAGGAACCCCACTGACTTAACCAGTTAGGACATTTTACCCTTTTACCATCACAATACTGGGTAAGGATTGGCTGCCTTACATCAGGCAATGATAAATACTGATCAAATATATTATCAACTACACGGCTTATGGATTCAAAAATATTTCTTCCGTTAATCCATTTCTGATCATACGCCGTAGAAGATGTAATTGTAAAGTCTTTTCCCTTATTTCTGTACCACTCTGTGTATACACGATTTAATGTAAAAGACATAATTGCCAGAATGTTTGCCTCTAAGGTTGCCTCAGGCCATGTGGCATATATTTCAGAGGATGCCACATTTTTAATGTAATCTTTATATGTTACATAATAATCCTTTGCATTAGAGGATGGCACGCCATCGTGAACCACAACATACTCCGGTATTACTACACGACTCAATACGATTTCTCCCGGTTCCCCTACATCCTTTATTTCATCCTCAGGAATCTTTGGAGGATATTCGTAATAAAGGGTATGGGGAGGTATATTAATATTTTCTTCCTGAGTTTTCCTTAATTTCACATTTTGAATTGCCAAAGACCTTGGTAGAATTTCCACATTTTCCACACTTTCCACTTCATATCCCGGCGCATCAATTTCCACATCGTAATTTGCGTAAGGCATTTCCTCGTTATTCTCATTTAGACTGTATTCAAGAGGAGGGGCATCTAAATCCACCACCTGTGTCTGCCCTGAAATATCCGTATTTAATTCCTCTATCATGTCTCCGGAATTAATTGGCTGCTCCGGCAAAATACGTGGTTTTCTGATAATAACTCTTGCATCCTTTATTGGAGCATTTTCACTATCTACAATGTTTACCTGTAATTCTCCCTTATCCTGAGTATTAACCTGCATTTTTATCAACATAGACTTAAACATTCCTATTTAATCTATACATTATATGTATGCACTGTAAAATAATTCCTTTTATTTATTATCTGTGGTTATATCTGCTAATTCAAACTTAATTATCTTTTTTAATTCTTCAATGGAAGTTTCTACCTGATATCCTATTTTTCCACCACTAAACATTATTGTATCAAAATTCCCTGCTGTTTCATCAATTGTTGTTCTGAAAAACTTTTTCATTCCAATAGGAGAGCATCCACCATGAATATAACCTGTAAGTCCTAAAAGTTCCTTTGACTTTATCATGTCTATTTTCTTTTCCCCTACACATTTGGCTGCTTTTTTCAAATCTAATTCTTTTTCCACCGGAACTAAAAAAACATAGTGATTGTTTGTCTTTCCCACGGTAACTAAAGTTTTAAATACCATTTCAGGATTCTGTCCTAAAGCATTAGCTACCTCTGTTCCGCTAATTGCCTCTGTATCTGCATAATTGTGCATTTTATACTTAATTTTTTTCTGGTCTAATAATCTCATAACATTTGTTTTATCTTCATTATGCTTCATTATAATCATCTCCCAATGTTTTTATAAAATTATAACATTTCCCATAAATGTTTCAAGATATAACTAAACTTCTATTTTTTCCAGTATTCCTTTTATATAGGCAATAGTTACACCGTAATTTGTCATAGGTACTCCCTGACTTATGGCACTTTCTACTCTTGACATAACATATTTTCTATTGAACATACAGGCACCACATTGAATTATCAAATCGTAATCTTTCAAATTTTCAGGGAAATCATTTCCACTTACAATGTCTATAGTAAGATTATCTCCTACGCGTTTTTTAAGCATTTTAGGTATTTTTTCCCTTCCTATATCTTCTTCTAAAGGTGCATGACTGCAACATTCCGCTATAAGCACCTTGGAATTTTCAGTCAGCTTGTCTATACACCTTACACTTTCCAAATAGTAATTAATATCTCCCTTAAGGGCTGCAAATAAAACCGAAAATGAAGTAAGAAGACTTTCTTTTGGCTTATTTTCATACACATAATCAAAAACCTGTGAATCAGTAATTATAATTTTCGGCACCTCTTTTAGCATATCAAGTGCTTCCACATACTGGTCTGTAGTAACGCTTAAAACCTTACATTTTTTGTCTAAAAGTTCCCTTATGGTCTGAACCTGAGGTAAAATAAGTCTTCCTTTAGGTGCCTGAATATCCTGAGGCATAACAAGCAAAACCATATCTCCCTTTTTTACCAGATTTCCCGTAATGGTTCTTTCTTCTTCTAAACTAAGACTGACTAAGGATTTTTTAAAATCGTCCATTCCTTCCTTTGTTTTTGCAGACAGTTCAATAATTAGGCAATCCTTTATTTTATGTGTTATATATTCCTTTAAATTTCCGGTATTTTCATTTAAATCAATTTTATTTATAACAAATATTACCGGTGTATCTTTTTTCCTAAAATAGTTATACCACTTGAACTCACCATCATTTAAACTGTCAAAATCATTAATTTCCGAAGAAATAACTATTATGGCAACATCTGACTTTTCAGCTGCTAATTTTGTTTTTTCTATTCTCCTTTTTCCTAATTCACTTTTATCATCAAGACCGGCAGTATCTATTATGACACAGGGACCAATGGGATTAATTTCCATTGGTTTGTAAATCGGATCAGTAGTTGTTCCTGCTACATTTGCCGTTATAGATACATTCTGCCCTGAAAATGCATTAATAAATGATGACTTTCCTGAATTGGTTCGTCCAAAAACTCCTATGTGAATCCTGTTAGCTGACGGTGTACTGTTTAAAGTCATTTTTCCTCCATTAATTCCTTAAAATCTGAAATCTCTTTTGCCATCCTCTATATCGTGAATATGATTATAAGCAATTTGTCTTACCTTTTCGTTAGGAATATTCTTTAATTCCTCTTCTATAAGCTTCATTCCCAATTCTCTTGTATCATCTTTAGCGTAATCCTCAAGGTATTCCTTTAAAGTCATAAGGGCATTAGGATGACAACAGTTTAGTATCTGCATATTTTTACACAATGCCATAAATCTGTCTCCTGTTCGTCCCTCCCTGTAGCAGGCGGTACAAAAGCTTGGAATATATCCTAACTTTATAAGCCAGTTTACTACTTCATCAAGACTTCTTGTATCACTTACATCAAACTGTTCTGTGATGAGCTCCTCTTTAATTTCAGGCTTATCATAGCCCCCTACGCTGGTTCTTGAACCTCCGCTGATTTGTGATACTCCAAGAGGCAGTACCATTTCTCTTACCTTCTTACTTTCCCTTGTGGAAATAATCATTCCCGTATAAGGAACTGATATTCTTATTAAAGCACATATTTTGGCAAAAATATCATCACTTATTCCATTATCAAATACATCCGGATCAATATCATCAGCTCTTTTTATTCTTGGAACACTAATGGTATGAGGCCCCACACCAAACACTGCCTCTAAGTGTTCTGCATGCATTAGCAGACCTGCAAACTCATAGCGGTACATTTCCAGTCCAAACAAAACTCCCAGACCCACATCATCAATTCCACCTTCCATTGCCCTGTCCATTGCCTCGGTATGGTAATTATAATTATGCTTTGGGCCTGTAGGATGCAGCTGTTCATAGCTTTTCTTGTGATAAGTTTCCTGAAACAAAATATATGTTCCGATTTCTGCTTCTTTTAATTTTCTGTAATTTTCTACCGTGGTAGCTGCAATATTTACATTTACGCGACGTATTGCCCCATTTTTATGTTTAATTCCATATATGGTTTTAATACACTCTAATATATATTCAATAGGATTATTAACCGGGTCTTCTCCTGCCTCAATGGCAAGTCTTTTATGTCCCATATCCTGCAATGCGGTAACTTCCTTGACTATTTCCTCCTGAGTCAGTTTTTTTCTGGCAATATGCTTATTTTTCATATGATAGGGGCAGTAAACACACCCGTTTACACAATAATTTGATAAATACAGTGGAGCAAATAAAACTATTCTGTTTCCGTAATAATCCTGCTTTATTTCATTTGCCAGCTTATACATTTCCTGTACCTTTTCAGGTATGTCACAGGCTAAAAGAACAGATGCCTCTCTATGATTTAATCCTTTCTTTTTTGATGCTTTCCCTAAAATTTCATTAATTAATTTAATATTATTTTTATTTTCATCAGCATATTTTAATGTTTCCCTTATTTCTTCATCTGAAATAAACTCATCTGCATTTAATGATTTTACGTTATACATTTATGTCACACTTTCTTATTTTTAATTGGAACATAATCTCCTCTGTCAGTGACTATGTTATATCCTATGCTTTTTATTCTTCCATCAAGGCATCCCCGGCACTCTGCCGCCTCTTCTCCTGTACAGATTTTGTTATCATATAAAGCATATTTTTTTCTTACATTTACAGGAGACAAATTAGGCATTACCACATTAGCTCCTGCTAATATTCCCATTTCTCTACCCATGGGATGAATGGTTCCTAATGCTGTAGTTGCAGGAAGCAGCACATCAGGCTTCATAATTCTTATAATACTTAAAAGTCTAAGGGTCATTTCAAGAGAACCTGCCCTATAATTTTTAAATTCCGTGTCTTTATGTGGAATAAAAGGCCCGATTCCCACCATTTCCGGCTGTAAATCCTCAATAAACCGTAAATCCTTATATATGGATTCCATTGTCTGATAAGGCGAACCTGCCATAAAGCCGCACCCTGTCTGATATCCTATTTCCTTTAAATCATACAAACATCTCTTTCTGTTTTCAAAAGACATATCATCTGGATGCAATCTTTCATAATGCTTTTTGTCTGCTGTTTCATGTCTTAAAAGATATCTGTCTGCACCGGCATTAAAAAACGCTAAATAACTTGCTTTTTTCTTTTCTCCTATGGACAATGTTACTGCACAATCCGGATATTTTTCCTTTATTGAAGACACTATTGCACAAACCTCATCATCAGTATAATAGGCATCCTCTCCTCCCTGTAGCACAAAAGTTCTAAACCCTAATTGATACCCATTATCACAACAGTTAATTATTTCCTTCCTGTCAAGACGATATCTGATAGCACCTTTATTTTCCCTTCTTATTCCACAATAATAGCAATTGTTTTTACAGTAGTTAGTAAATTCAATAAGCCCTCTTGTATATATTTTTTTACCAAATATATCATCTGCTATTCCCCTTGCTTTTTTCTTAAGATTGTCTGTTACTTCTTCATTTTTAGTTGTAAGGAGATAGTTTAACTCTTCTATTTTTAAATTCATAATTACATACTTTTCTCATATTATTAATTATGGCAATTCGTTAGCCACGACTAATTATAGCACAAAATAAAGAATAAAAATATTGCATTGTTAAATTTAGCATTGACTTTTATTTCTTATGGGGATATGATTGTTTTTGTTAATATTTAAATGCAGTGACGGAAAATAGTAAACTCATTCACGGTTTCAGAGAGAGAATGGCTGGTGAAAATTCTTACACGGTTTGTTTTGAAGCAGTTCCTAAGCAGCAGTTACGAACAGATTTTATCTTATTAGTTTCTGACGTTTTCCCACGTTACAGGGATTCATCATGATTGTGATGACTGAGTGCAGGTTTAATCCTGAATTTAGGTGGTAACACGGATTTGATTATTCGCCCTAAGCGTTTTCGCTTAGGGTATTTTTTTTTGAGAGGTGAAGTAAATGAGAACATTTGAAAAATCAACAAAGCTTGACAATGTATGTTACGATATCAGAGGTCCTGTTATGGACGAGGCTAACAAAATGATTGCCCAGGGTGAAAAAATTATCAAATTAAATATTGGCAATCCTGCTCCTTTTGGCTTTGAAGCGCCAGAGGCAATTATAGATAAAATGTCTGAAAACCTTACTCTTACTGAAGGTTATTCAGATTCAAAGGGGCTTTTTTCAGCCAGAGAGGCAATTCTTTCATATTGCAAAAAGAAAAACATGCCTAATGTTACTATAAATGATATTTATACAGGTAACGGTGTAAGTGAACTTATAACCTTGTCTATGCAGGGACTTTTAAATAATGGTGATGAAGTTTTAGTTCCTTCTCCTGATTATCCTTTATGGACAGCTTCAGTTACTTTAGCAGGGGGAACTGCGGTTCACTATATTTGCGATGAGCAGTCTGAATGGTTTCCTGATATTGAGGATATGAAGAGAAAAATCACAGACAAAACCAAGGCAATTGTTGTTATTAACCCTAACAACCCTACTGGTGCCCTTTATTCTAAGGAAGTTTTACAACAGATTGTTGAACTTGCAAGAGAGCATGAATTAATTTTGTTTGCTGATGAAATATATGACCGTCTGGTAATGGATGGGGAAGAGCATGTTGCCCTTTCTTCGCTAGCACCGGATTTACTTACTGTTTCATTTAACGGTTTATCAAAATCCCATCTTATTGCAGGATACAGATGTGGATGGATGTGCCTTTGCGGTGACAAGTCTAAGGCTAAGGGTTATATAGAAGGAATTAATCTTTTGTCTTCTATGCGTTTATGTTCTAACGTACCTGCCCAGTCCCTTATTCCTACTGCTTTGGCTAATCTTGAAGATGCCAGTGAAATGGTAGCACCAGGTGGTAGAATTTATGAACAAAGAGAATACATATATAATGCGATACAGGATATTCCGGGGCTTTCAGCCTACAAACCTAAGGCTGCATTTTATATTTTCCCTAAACTAGACATTAAGAAGTTTAACATCACAAACGATGAGCAATTCTCTCTTGATTTGCTTAAGGAAAAGAAAATTCTTATTACCCATGGTGGTGGTTTCCACTGGGAAACACCTGACCACTTTAGAATTGTTTACCTTCCATGCATTGATGATTTAAAAAATTCCATGGATGCCATGAAGGACTTCTTAGCAACTTATAAGCAAAAGTAATTTACTGCTTTACCATTAATAATATTTAAAAGGGGATGTTCACTTTTTATGACATCCCCTCTTTTAATGTTATTTTTGTTTTTTTACCATATATCTTATTTTTCTATATAATCTGAATATGGCACTGTTATACACAGATTCTAACCTTCTTTTCTCTTCATCTAACTTCTTTCTTATATCTGAAATTTCATTATATTTGTTTTGTAAATCCTGTATCTGTTGCTGTTGTCTGCAAAAAACTTCTGTCATGGAAATTATTACATCACGGTACATTTTTTCATTGTCCACTTTCCACTTTGGAAATTCCTTTATTTCTTCTTCAAAAAGCCCTGTATTTTTATTTAAATAATATTTTGCCACTTGGTTGTTACTTTTTTCGTATTTATTTAAAAATTCAATCTGCTCATCATAAGAAAAAAAGCTTACCTTTTTTTGTGGTTCAATACTATTTCCATATATGCTGGCATTAATAATAGGTCTGCATAAAAAATCCTCCATTTCCCTATAATCAGTAACCCCATTTATAATTCTTTTAATTTCTATATAATTTCCTGTAAGTCCCACGTTTCCTGCAACCTGATTATAAGTAAATTTTTCATTAAGCTTAACTCCCATAATATCAAAATAATCTTCATATAATGACTGATTTTTTAGCTGTTTTTTCTCATAAACTCTTACAATAAGGTTATCTTTTCCTATATGTTCCTCAATATTTTTTAATTGTTTAAAATAGTCTAACGGAAAATAATCATAATCATTTATTTCCAGACTTTCTTCAAATGTATGTATTTTACGTCTGTGCATTTTTATAAGCTGATTCCATAAAGACTGAACAATCATATCCTGCCGTCTTAAATAAACAACAACCTTAACCTTGCAATCAATTTTTCCAAAATCTTCTTTTAATCTCTCCCAAAATTTTTCCTCATAATTGCATCTGTACCAGATTTGTTCATCAGACAAAATAATATTTTCAAATTTTTTCCCGCACTTTTCTAATTCCCCATATGCTTTTTCATTTAACTCCTTCTGCTTTAATTTATGCTCATCATTATTATCCTGAGTAATATAATTAACTAAAAAATGTGCATTTCTATCACGAAAGATTCCCTTAAGTCCAATATTTAACTGTGGGAATGCATACCCCTGCTCATTTAACAATTTTTCGTTTTCTCTCATAAAGCTTTGAAGAGCTGTAGTTCCTGTTTTTGGTGTTCCTATACACAAATATACTGTTGACATTTGTTTCCTCCTATATGTAATGTAGCGCCCATATAATAAAAACTATTCCTATATTCAATACTAATATTAAAGCATTACTTATCCTTGTTTTACTTTTTAGTAAGCATGTAATTATAAACATTAGCACAACGATTATTATTGTACTTATTCCGGATATTTGATACTTTCCCATTACTCTTACAGACTGATTGCACAATGATAATGAAATATTTATAAGAAATCCCGCTATAATCGGGCGGATACATTCTGATATTCTACTTATAATTCTCAGTGAACTTAGATTATTGTACAAATGATATATTGTCATATAAAATCCACATGATGCCGCAATGCTACATGCAAAACCAACTATAGCAAATAAAACTCCCGTCACAATACTTCCTGATATGTTAATTCCCAGGTAGTATCCTACTCCACATAAGGTTTTACATAATATGGAGCCCGGCAAAACATTAACAACAGATACTATATGACCGTAAAACTGACTTTCCGTTACCATATTTGTATCTACAAATAACCCATCAGCAATAGTTAAATATGCATCCCCTCCACCAAAAGACATAAAAGCCGAAATTATTCCTTTGCCAATAAACTCCACAATACTTGCATTATTTATTAACGCCGGCATAGAACATATGACTAAAAATACAATCCATATATAAAGTTCCTTAAAAAAATTCTTATAGATTTTTATCTTCATTCCACTGTTTTTCATATCATCTACTATTCCTGCCAGAGAAATCATAATCATTATTGCATCCAAAGCATACATAATATAATTATTATCAATATAATTTCCCTTTCCATGAGTAACAGCAAATAGTGTTGATATAATAACCATTATCACTATGAAACCCACATTTTTATGTCTGTTGTTTTCCATGAATATTATGCAAAAGAAAAATAACATTAAGGCATTAAAGGCAGATAATGAAAATACCGGTGTTTTACTTATTCCTAAAAGCTGATATAAATTTTTGCCACAAACAACAAATAATGATATTGCCATTAAAATAACGGTTTTTCTCTCACATTTTGTATTGCCTGCACACTTATTAAATACATTTCCAATATAAACTTTTAGCATATACAAAATAAATATTGAAACTCCAACTGACGCCAGTTCAATAACATTTAATACTGTTAATTTCATAGTTGAAAAAATAGTAAAAATTGCTATTGCTGCCAGTGCTCCCGGAAGCGCCATGGCAAGTGCTGATAAAAACATTCCTTTGTTTCCACCAGCTCTTTTTCCTATTGAAGCAGCAACTTCTACCGGAAGTGCTCCCGGTGTTATATTTGCCACCATAACATCCTTATCAATATTCTCCTTTGTATCTATACCTGTTTCAACTATCTCGTCTTCAATTATGGGAATAATGGCACTTCCACCACCAAATCCAATACATCCGATTTTTAACATTGAAGTAAACAGCTGTAATTTATTACTCATAATACATGATTATTCCTCAATATATTTTTTAAGCTTATCTATAATTGTATTCACACAATCTTCTATTTTCTTTCCACTGGTGTCTATTTCAACATCCGGTGTTTCAGGTATTTCATAAGGGCTGCTTATTCCCGTGAAGCTCCTGATATTCCCCTTTCTTGCCTCTTTGTAAAGACCTTTAACATCCCTTCTTTCACATTCATCAAGAGGGGTGCTTACGTAGACTTCCACAAAATCATCACCTATTATTTCCTTTGCACTTTGTCTGTCCTGACTATATGGCGAAATAAATGATGTAATTACTATCAGCCCCGCATCATTCATTAATTTGGCAACCTCAGCTATTCTGCGGATATTTTCCACTCTGTCTCCTTCATTAAATCCTAAATTTTTGTTAAGTCCCATTCTTATGTTGTCACCATCAAGAAGCATTGTATGTTTTCCCAGTGTAAATAATCTTTTCTCCAATGCATTAGCAAGGGTAGATTTTCCTGACCCTGAAAGTCCTGTCATCCATACCGTAAAAGCTTTTTGAGATAACTGACGTTCCCTTAACTCCTTTGTTACATCCATTTCATGCCATGTCAGATTTTTTTCATTATCGATAATTTCTGCAATTTGTCCACATGCCGACGTCATATTTGATACTCTGTCAATTAGTATTAATGAACCTAATTCCCTATTATTGATGAATTTATCCACAACTATTTTTTCCCCTAACGTAACCTCACAAAAAGCAATTTCATTCTTAAAGATTGCTTTTGCGTATACTTGTGAACCTGTATTAACATCAATTTTGTAATTTATTTTTGTAATTGTTGCAGGAACTAATTTTGTTCCAACTTTCATAAGGAAATTCCGTCCCTCAACTAGTTTTTTGTCGTCCATCCACAATATACAAATTGAGAAATTCATTCCACACAAAAGATTGTAATTTTTCTCTATAATACATCCTCTTGATATATCAATTTCAGAGTCCAGCTGAATTGTCACTCCATGGCCTTTACTGCTTTGATTTACTTTTTTATCACCTTCGTATATTTCTTTTACCGTTGCCTTTTCGCCACTTGGCAAAACAGTTATATCATCTCCCCGGCAAATTTTTCCGGATGATATTTGCCCCTGAAATCCCCTAAAATTATGATTTGGTCGGCACACTCTTTGAACCGGCATGGAAAATCCTTTAACCTCAACGTCTTCCTTTACATCCACTTCCTCAAGATATTTAAGTAATGGGACGCCTTTATACCATTGCATTCGGTCAGATGTCTTTGTTATATTATCTCCCTCTGTAGCAGATACCGGTATTATTTGTAATGTTTTAAAATCAAATTCTGACATTAATCCATTTATTTCTCTTTGGATTTTTTCAAATATTTTAATATCATAATCCACTAAATCCATTTTATTTACCGCAAAAACAAAATGTTTTATTCCCATTAAAGAACATATCCTTGCATGTCTTCTTGTCTGAACCAAAACACCCTGACTTGCATCCGTCAAAATTACGGCAAGGGATGCAAATGAAGCTCCAACAGCCATATTTCTTGTATACTCTTCATGTCCCGGAGTATCCGCTACAATAAAGCTTCTGTTTTCAGTAGCAAAATAACGGTATGCAACATCTATTGTAATTCCCTGTTCCCTTTCAGCCATTAATCCGTCAAGCAACAAAGAATAATCTATGTTTCCTTCTCTTGATCCGACTTTAGAGTCCAATTCCAAAGCTCTCTTCTGATCTGCAAAAATCAGCTTTGCATCATATAACATATGTCCAATTAAAGTTGATTTTCCATCATCAACACTTCCGCAAGTAATAAATTTCAATAAACTTTCCATTTTAAAAATATCCTTCTCTTTTTCTTTTTTCCATGCTTGCAGCCCCTCCGTCAGAATCTATTATTCTACTGGTTCTTTCGGATTCTACTGATGCCATTGTCTCTTCGATAATTTCATCTAATGTCGTAGCATTTGACTCTATGCCTCCGGTTAGCGGATAACATCCTAACGTTCTAAATCTTACCATTTTATTTTGAACTTTTTCTCCCGGCAACAATCTCATTCTGTCATCATCAACCATTATCAACTGCCCATTTCTTTCAACAACCGGTCTTTCTTTGGCAAAATATAATGAAACAATAGGAATATTTTCTCTTTTTATATACTGCCATATATCCTTTTCCGTCCAATTTGATAAAGGAAATACTCTTATACTCTCTCCCTTGTTAATTCTTGTATTGAAAAGCTTCCACATTTCCGGTCTCTGATTTTTTGGATCCCATGCGTGTTGTTTATTCCTAAAAGAAAAAATTCTCTCTTTTGCTCTTGATTTTTCCTCGTCACGTCTTCCTCCGCCAAATGCTGCGGTAAACCCATATTTATCGAGAGCCTGCTTTAGTGCCTGAGTTTTCATTATGTCTGTGTATGATGAACCATAGTCAAAAGGATTAATATTATTCTTAACACCTTCCTCATTTATGTATTCAATCATTTCAATTCCCAGTTCTTTTGCCCTGCGGTCTCTAAATTCAATCATTTCCTTAAATTTCCATGTAGTATTTACATGCAAAAAAGGAAATGGTGGCTTTTCAGGATAAAAAGCTTTCATTGCCAAATGCAGCATTACTGACGAATCCTTTCCTATGGAATAAAGCATAACAGGATTTTCACATTCTGCTGCCACTTCTCTCATTATGTATATTGCTTCTGCCTCAAGTTCATCTAAATGATTCATATTTTCTCCTAATAAATTTGTTAGTAAATTTTCATACAAAATATACTCAATAAATTTGACGGAAATATGTTATCAATATTACAACAAAAACGGATGATTTTCTTAAATAGAATAAAATAGAAAATCATCCGAAATATATTTTAAAAATTAATTACTAAAGTTATTTTTTGATTTTAACCTTAACAAACCTTGGCCATTTTGAGCCCCTACAGCTTTTACCTGACATATAATTTTTTCTTGTTCTTTAATTTATTACTTGCAAGGGTAACTTTTTTAAATGTTCAACTGCTTCATTTACTGTTGCCTGACTTTGTGGATTTGCAAATTCAGCCTTTGCCTCATCAAATTCCGCTTTAAAAATCTTCCATGAACCTAATCCACCATAATTGCCTGTTAAATCCACACGCATAAACTCACCATATGCACCGATATCATCATTTTCCAAATATAAAACATCATATGTGTTTCCATCTTCATCGTAAATTGTTGTGCCTTTTGTTAAATGTATCTAACTTGTTAGGTAAAAAATTTGTTTATTTTTTTATAACTGATAAAACCCTCTTTGAAACTATGCCTATTACTGCCCCTGTAATTATACCTGCCACTAAAAGTGCCGGCACATAATATATAACACTAACATTTTCTACCACAATTATTGCCACCATCACCTGCCCCATATTATGGCATACTGCCCCTGCCATGCTTACTCCGATAATACTAAACCCCCCTATTTTTTTAATAACTGACATAACAATGAGACTAACCACTGCTCCTGCAAGGCTATAAATGATTGACATTCCACTTCCAAACATAAATCCCATAATCAGGATTCTAAGTATAGAAATAATCCAGACATCACTGATTTTTAATATATATAATGCTATAACAATTACCAGATTTGCCAATCCTAATTTCATTCCCGGAATTCCTAAATTAATGGGAATAAGAAATTCAATATAGCTAAATATTATGGCAAGTGCCACTAACATGGACATATTTGCTATTCTTTTTGTGCTCATATCTTGACCTCCCATTAAATTATTAATTATTTCTACTTTACCACAGCATCCACATCGTTATTTTCATTGACTATGTTCTGTTTAATTATCTCAACAACTACTTTATGTGGAAGACATACAATTGTCTGCCCTGTATTTTTAATCTTTCCCTGCTTTATACAATACTTATCCGGACAATCCGCCTCTTCCATTTCCACGCAACCATTATGAATATTTATTACATTTCTACCTTTTGAAGTTTTTATATCTATTATCTCGTCCTTGTTAATGGAATATTTTCCATAAACTTTGCCATCAACTGATATTTTTACAGTGGAGGCCTCACCTTTTTGTATAAAATGGATTGCACCGTACATGACACCTGCTATTAAAAGAACCACAATCACTAAAATCACGTCTTTTTTTCTCATAAACTGCTCCCGTTTTTTCTAAATTCCTGCCCATTTCATTATTAAAATTAGAATCAGCCCTCTTACTATAATAAATGTAATTCCGTTTCCCTTTACCAATCCCAATTTAACATTTTGTTTTAGACAAATATACATACATTTTTGGCACATAAAGCAATCTCCCGGCTGAATATCTTCCTTTAAATCCGGAAGTTCAATTTTTGATGGACATACCTTTGTACATCCACTGCACCCTTTTATGCACTGCTCTGTATTTCTACTTATAGAAAAAAGCGGCAGTACGGGAAGAATTGAAAACACTGCTCTCATAGGACATAAAAATCTGCAAAAAACCTCTCACATACCGCCATTCCTACAATTATAAATAATAAAATGATTAATGCCGGTACATAACCTGATATTTTTAAGTTACCTGCTATAATCATAAAAAACACATCCCATGGACTCCATTCCTTTATTCCAGAATAAACTCCCGCAAAACATAATAAAATAATTATTGTTAAAATAAAGTATTTTATTACTGACAATCTTTTATTTATACTGTCACTTATACCTACAGACTTTCTCTTTACTTTTTTACATATCCACACATAAAACTCACGAACAAAATCTCCTAAAGTTCCAAATGCACAGGCAAAACCGCAAAAAAATCGTCCAAAAACTATCGTATATAAGCATAACACAATTAATACCGTAACAAAAGATGTTTAGTTGTCAGTAATATCGCCTTGTTAAAATATAATTCATCATCCTGGAGTTTAATAACATTAATACTTTTTATTTTCCCATTTTTTACTGTAACACAAACCTGAATCATTTCTCTAAAGCCCTGGGCTTCGCCATAAAAATCCTATCTCTATATGTAAAATCCTCCTGATTTATAACATTAGGCAGATTTACCGGCAAAACCTTTGAATCAGAATCTGATGAATAGTTACTATAAATTCCGTCTGTTAAATACTGCTTATTTTCATTAGTCAATAATATCATATCGAATTTATCACCACTGTTTTGCCAAATCATTTTTTATATTTATGTATAGTTTTTGTGGTTAGTTGTAAAAAAAGACGCAACCTGCGTCTTTTAATAATGAGCCAGTCTATACTTTTCTACGTTTTTCTTAAATGTTTTCCATTTGTCCTCATGCTGTACAAAATATCTCGGGCATTCTTTCTTTGTAATATCATAATGTCTTATTACATGGCTTTCATCTATATCACATACATTTTCTAACCATGCCACAAGTTTTACTAAAGAGCTATAGGTTTTCTTTTTAAATTTTCCCGTTTCATCAGGATGACACACCTCGATGGAAATTGTATCATTATTTCTCCAGTTGCTTGCCGCAGACCATTCATTTATAGGAATACATTGAATAATTTCCCCATCTAATCCCACAACGAAATGAGAACTTACATTAGACTGATTTCCTGCATAGAAATCATGATTTTGCTGAGCTGTTGTCCCCGGATTTCCTACATAGTGAACTACAATGTCTTTTACACCCTTTAATTTATATCCATTTCTTGAAGCGCCATCCACATCTATTATTTGAGAATCAATCCAGTCCGGTATCTTAATTTCCGCCAAATTTTTAACTTTTTTGGCCTCACTGTTTTGATTAATCCTTTTTACTACTAAACAGGACATAATAACTATGGCCGCCACAATAATAACAGCCATAACTATTCTTACTTTTCTTAACTTTCTCTTTCTTTTGCTTTTCTTAACCATACTTTTCCTCAAATCCGTAGTTTAACTTAATTATAACCCCTTATATAAAATGTTCGATATTTTCACTTATTCCCTGTATATTTTTTTATTCTGTAATCTCTAACTTTTTCTTTAAACAGCTCCCACTCATCTTCATGATCAACAAAATATTTAGGACACTCTTTCTCCGTAATGTCATAATGCCTTATTACATGTTCTTCATCTAAACCATAAACACTTTCAAGCCATGCTACAAGCTTAACGAGAGATTTATATGTTTTTTTGCCAAATTCTCCTGTTTCATCCATATGACACACTTCAATGGAAATGGAATCCCTATTTCTCCAATTGCTTGCCTCTGAATGTTCATCTAACGGAATGCACTGAATTATCTCACCATCCAATCCCACAATAAAATGAGAACTTACATCTGAGTCATCTCCTGCATAAAAATCATGATTTTGCTGAGCTGTTGTTCCGGAATTTCCTACATAATGAATTACAACATCCTTCACTTCTTTAAGTTTAATGCCCCTTCTGGACTTTCCATCCTTTTTTATTATCTGCTTATCTATCCAGGATGGTATCTGTAAAGCAGTTTCCTTTTCTGTTGTTTCTAACACCTGATGATTTTCCACCGGTGATTCTTTAATCTCTACATCAGATGATGCACTTAAATGTTTAAAAATTCCTGCCAAAAGCAATATACCTGCCGTTAACACTGTAACGGCAAGCACTGCCCTTATTTTTCTTACTTTTCTTCTTCTCTTTCTTTTGCTTAATTCACTCATTATATTCCTTCGTAAAAAATTATTACTAAATTACATTGGATTGTCACTGAACAAATTAAGTCAAAAGTGGTATTAAATATTAGTCTATGTAGTAAACATAATCTTCTTTTCTAGGTGCTGCCTCAGGTGCATCTCCCTTAATATAGCCTAAAACACAATGACCTATTCCTTCATAATCTCCTGTTATTCCAAGAGATTTAAGGATTTCTTTTCCTTCCTCACTTTCAAATTCTTCTTTTGCTCTGTGAATCCAACAACTTCCTAAACCTAAATTGTGAGCTTCAAGCATCATGTTTCCCATAACAAGACTTCCATCATAAAGATATGTATTCTTAGTTTTATCTGCCAAAACAATAAGCACTACCGGTGCTCCATAAAAAGGATCTGTGTCTGTTCCCATTATCTTTCCATTCATTTTAGATAATTTGTCCCTGACTTCCCTGTTAGTTACTGCAATTATAATAGGGGACTGATTTCCTCTTCCTGTAGCAGCATATGTTCCTGCTTCAATAACCTTGTCAATTAATTCCTTTTCCACCATGTCAGGCTTGTACGCCCTGATGCTTCTTCTTGTTTTAATTGTTTCTAATACTCTATCCATAATTACCTCCATAAATAAATGGTTGTCATTTGGATTTGTTTAGAAAATACTTTGATACCATTGCCCTTAAATTTATTGACTATAATCTAAATTTAATAAAGTAATGTATCTTATTTGTATATTCTAAACATACTTTTTAATTATTTTCCAATGACAACCATTGCTTTACATTTTATTTATTATTCTTTTCTACCTTAGCAGCTAACCTGTCACCATCTACATAAAAGCATATTGTATCTCCCATGTCAACGTTTCCTTCAAGAATAACCTTAGCAGCTATTGTTTCAACATTTTTCTGCAGGTATCTCTTAAGAGGTCTTGCACCATAAACCGGATCATATCCGTTATCTGCCACAAACTTTTTGGCATCATCAGTAAGTGAAATCTTTAAATCCCTGTCTGCTAAACGCCTATTTACGTTAGCTACAATCAAATCAACAATTCCACCTATATTGTCCTTAGTAAGTGGCTTAAACATTACGATTTCGTCTAAACGGTTAAGAAACTCAGGTCTGAAATGATTTCTTAAATCGTTCATTACAAATTCCTGATTTTCCTTCTTTATGTTTCCGGCATCATCTATTCCCTCTAACAGATATGAAGAACCGATGTTTGATGTCATAATCAGTATAGTGTTCTTAAAGTCAACCGTTCTTCCCTGAGAATCAGTTATTCGACCATCATCTAATACCTGAAGTAACACATTAAACACATCAGGATGTGCCTTTTCTACCTCATCAAATAACACTACCGAATAAGGTTTTCTTCTTACTGCCTCTGTCAGCTGACCACCTTCATCGTATCCTACATATCCCGGAGGTGCTCCTATAAGTCTTGACACGCTATATTTTTCCATGTACTCACTCATGTCAATTCTTACCATATTACTTTCATCATCAAACAGATTTTCTGCCAATGCCTTTGCCAGTTCTGTTTTACCTACACCTGTAGGTCCTAAGAACAGGAAAGAACCAATTGGTTTTCCGGGATCCTTAATTCCTGCTTTAGACCTGATTATTGCCTCAGTAATCTTCGTCACAGCTTCATCCTGACCGATAACCCTCTTATGAAGAGCCTCATCAAGATGTAATGTTTTATTTTTTTCTGTTTCAGTAAGTTTTGCCACCGGAATTCCTGTCCATCTGGAAATAATTCTGGCAATTTCCTCATCTGTAACACTTTCCCTTACTAATGACAAATCCTTATCCTTTACATTTTGTTCTTCCACACCAAGCTGTTTTTGAAGTTCAGGCAACTTTCCATATTGAAGTTCTGCTGCCTTATTCAAATCATATTCGCTTTGTGCCTTCTCAATTTCTTTCTTAACATTTTCAACCTGTTCACGAAGCTGCTGCAATCTGTTTACGGAATTTTTCTCATTTTCCCACTGTGCCTTTCTGTTATTAAATTCATCACGGCTTTCAGCAAGTTCCTTCTGTAATTCCGCCAGTCTCTCTTTGCTTAAATTATCCGTTTCCTTCTTTAAGGCAGCTTCCTCGATTTCCATCTGCATAACCTTACGTCTTAATTCATCAAGCTCCGTAGGCATGGAATCCATCTCGGTTTTAATAAGGGCACAAGCCTCATCTACTAAATCTATTGCCTTATCAGGAAGAAATCTGTCTGTTATATATCTGTCTGATAAAACTGCTGCACTTACCAAAGCCCCATCCTGAATTTTAACTCCATGGAACACTTCATATCTTTCCTTAAGACCTCTTAGGATAGATATTGTATCTTCCACTGATGGCTCACTTACCATTACCGGCTGGAATCTTCTCTCTAACGCCTTATCCTTTTCAATATACTGTCTATACTCATCCAAGGTAGTTGCACCTATACAATGAAGTTCTCCTCTTGCTAACATAGGCTTTAGCATATTTCCTGCATCCATTGCCCCGTCTGTTTTTCCTGCGCCTACGATAGTATGAAGTTCATCAATAAATAAAATGATTTCTCCATTGCTGTTTTTTACATCTTCAAGTACAGCCTTTAACCTTTCCTCAAATTCACCTCTGTACTTTGCACCTGCCACTAATGAACCAAGGTCAAGGGAGAATATCTTCTTATCCTTTAATCCCTCCGGAACATCACCTTTTACAATACGCTGTGCCAAACCCTCTACTGCTGCTGTTTTACCAACACCGGGTTCACCAATCAGCACCGGATTGTTTTTGGTTTTTCTTGACAAAATTCTTATAACATTTCTGATTTCACTGTCTCGTCCAATAACAGGATCAAGCTTCTGATTTCTTGCTCTTTCCACTAAATCCTGACCGTATTTTGACAGTGCATCATAGGTACTCTCCGGATTGTCCGAAGTAACTCTTACATTACCTCTTACCTCTTCTAACACTCCTAAAAACTTTTCCCTTGTAATACCAAATTCTTTAAAAAGTTCCTTTATTTCCCTATTTGGTTTGTCAAGCATAGTGAGAAATAAATGTTCCACTGAAACATATTCATCTCCCATTCTCTTTGCTTCATCCTCTGCACTTATTAAAACATTATTAAGAGCCTGGCTCATATACATGTTGCCGCCCTGTACTTTAGGTCTTTTGGCTATATAATCCTCAACTCTGTTTTTAAAGTACTCCGGCTGTATTTCCATCTTTTCTATTAACTTAATAATCAAACTGTCTTCTAAACTAACAAGCGCAAACAATAAATGTTCCTGATCAATTTCCTGATTTCCGTATTCTCCGGCTATCTTTTCACAATTTTGTATAGCCTCAACGGATTTTTGAGTAAATTTACTAATATTCATATATTTCGCCTCCTGTCATAAAATCTATAGGATTCTTTCTACTATGACATTTAATCTTCATAGTAAATCAGATGGGACATAAATCCCATCTGTCATCTCTTTCCTATGTATTTTATTCTACTCAGAAATTTTATATTTTTTTATATATAAAATTAACAATTTGTTACATTTTTATGTTAAATGTGTCCCTTACATATAATGCTAAATAACATCTTTACCATAGATTGAAAACATATCAGATATTTCCTTTATTTAACAATTTCCTTAAGAGCTTCGTATAATTTTTCCATCTCCTCATCTGTACCTATAGTTATTCTTAAATAATTATTTATCCTTGGCTTATTAAAATACCTTACATATATTTTTCTCTTCTTTAATTCCTCAAATATTTCCTCTGCCGGCACCCTTTTGTGAGTTGCAAATAGAAAATTAGTCTTTGAGTCCGTAAAGGAAAATCCCAGTTTTTTAAGCGTATCCTTAGCCTTTTCACGGGTATTTATTACCTTTGATACAATTTCCTTAAAATACTTATCATCATTTATTGCAGCAGCCCCTGCATAAATAGACACATAATTCATTGTATATGAATTATATGAGAATTTAACTGCCTTAAGGGCGCTAATTAAAGTTCTGCTGCCAATGGCATATCCTATACGCATTCCTGCTAATGCGCGGGATTTAGAATAGGTTCTTACCACCAGAAGATTTTCGTATTTATTCACAAGACCAAGCACTGAAACATCTCCAAAATCAGCATAAGCTTCATCTATAATTACCACTGAATCCCTATTGTTCTTTATAATATATTCTATATCATCCAGCTGCATTTCCACTGCTGTAGGAGCATTGGGATTTGGAAAAATAATACCACCGTTTTCCACAAGATAATCTTCTTTTACAATTTCAAATTTCTCATTCAACGGTTTCATCTCATATTTTATTTTAAACAAATCTGCCCACACATCATAAAAGGAATATGTTATGTCAGGAAACAATATAGGCTTTTCTGAATTAAAAAATGTAAGAAAGCTCATTCCAATCACATCATCTGAACCTACACCTACAAACACCTGATTAGAATCAACATTATAATATTTAGCGATGGCATCAGTTAAAACTGCTGCTTCCGGGTCAGGATAAAGCCTGTTTCTGTTATTTTCAACACTTCTTACAACCTCCTGTACCATGGGTGAAGGTGGATATGGACTTTCATTGGTATTAAGTTTAATTA
>NZ_HF991874.1:246460-249483 GCF_000432355.1 Eubacterium sp. CAG:161 | reverse complement strand
GGGAGTAACCTTTCTTATATTATCCTGCCACATTTTTTTCTCTTCCTCCTGCAAATTAAAAAACATATTATTGTAACAAAAACCACTCCCATAAAGCAGCCTGTTGTATCAATGCAAACATCCATAACCTTAGGGCTTCTTCCTTCTACAAAATTCTGGTGAACTTCATCGGAAGATGCATACACCATACCTATAATGGTAGTTATTAAAATTACAATATATCTTTTTTTGTTTCGTATTTTTTCAAATGTCAACAAAAATGTTGAAATAAGAACTCCTAAAATTCCATATTCTCCAAAATGTCCCGTTTTTCTCACAAAGAAACTTACTGTATTAAAGTATTCTTCTTTGGCCTTAACATCCATATCCTCATAATCACTTTTTAAAATATGAACAACCTGAACTGTTATTTTATCACTAAGTGATTGAGACTGTTCTCCATTTTCGGCAGAAAAGCCAAATATGGTGCTCATCCACAATGCTATAAGAGCAATAAGAATAACTCTTACTGCCCATAGCTTTATAAAATATCCTTTTTTGTATGTCATTACACTGCGTAACCTTTTTTCTTAATTACATTAACAACCCTGTCAACACATTCCTCTGCTAACTGGTCTGTTTTTGCTTCAACCATAACACGGATAACAGGCTCTGTTCCGCTTTCCCTAATTAAGATTCTACCGTCATTTCCAAGCTGCTGTGCCACTTCATCTACTGCCTTTTGTACATCAGCATCATTTCTTGCCTCCGGCTTACTTGCAACCTTAACATTCTTAAGGCACTGTGGATAAATAGTTACCGGATTAATAAGCTCTGACATTTTTCTCTTAGAAGAAATCATAACCTCCATCAACTTTATTGATGTAAGGATTCCATCGCCTGTTGTTGCATATTTACTGAAAATAATATGTCCTGATTCCTCTCCGCCTAAACGGTAATCATTCTTTCTCATACATTCATATACATATTTGTCACCGACTGCTGTCTTCTCATATTTAATTCCAACAGCATCAAAGGCTTTATATAATCCTATATTTGACATTACTGTAGTAACTACAGTGTTGTTGTCAAGCTCTCCGTTTTGTTTTAAATACACACCACATACATATAAAATAAGGTCACCATTTACCACATTTCCCTGATCATCCACACAGAAACATCTGTCTGCATCCCCGTCATAGGCAAAACCAATATCTAACTTCTTTTCTTTTACAAATTTCTGTAATGCCTCAATGTGGGTAGAACCGCATCCCATATTAATATTTACACCGTTTGGTTCATTATTAATAACATATGTATCTGCTCCTAATGCATCAAATACGCTTTTGGCTATAGTCCATGCACTACCGTTTGAACAATCAAGTCCGACCTTAATGTTTCTAAAGGAATTTTTTGCCAATGTCATAAGATATCCCATATATCTGTTTCTACCTGCAAAATAGTCAATGGTTCTTCCTATTTTATCCATGGTTGCATAAGGTATTGAGTCAAAGTCTGCATCAATGTATTTTTCAACTTCATCAATGAAATTCTGCTCCATTTTTTCGCCCTTTCCATTGATAAGTTTTATTCCATTATCATAATAAGGGTTATGGCTGGCTGAAATCATAATTCCACAATCAAAATCTTCTGTTTTAACTATATATGATACACTTGGTGTTGTAGTTACATGAAGTAAATATACATCTGCCCCTGTGGATGTAAGTCCTGCCGAAAGGGCATCCTCAAACATATAACTGCTTCTTCTTGTATCTTTTCCAATAGCTACGGAGCATTTATGAAATCTTCCGTAATACCATCCTATAAATCTTCCCACTTTAAAGGCATGCATAGCCGTTAAATTAACATTTGCTTCTCCTCTAAATCCATCTGTTCCAAAATATTTTCCCATTTTACGCCTCCATAATTAAAAATGGTTACATTGCTGATACTTAATAAGCACCAACATATAAATTTTCAAAGTGTCAAGTTAAACTTGACACTCTTTTAATTATATAATATCACAACGTTATTTACAATCTTTTTATAACTATAAAAACCCAATGTAAAACCCTGTCATCATAAAGGAAGCAAGGTCAATAAAAGTCGATATGTTTTTTACACATTTATTACCTACAGTGTTATAATCTACTATATTGAGAAAAATTTATGTTATGTGGGGGATTTTAATATGAATAACAGCGAGAGATCTCAATTATTACAAAACACGGAAATTCTGCTTACAGAAATTGAAGGACTAAAGAAACAATTAAATTATGAAAAACAGCAACGTAAGCATTGGGAAGAGCTTGCCATGTTATTCCATGATGCCTTATGGAATGAACTAAAAGTCTCTAATCAAAATGCTTCCGTTGCTGCCAAATCATGATTATATTAAATTTATGGCTGTTTTGTATTAACCATTGTTTTTGTAAATACAAAACAGTCTTTTATTGTCAATTACAAATTCCTTATCACACACTTCAAGAGCTGCCGCCTTATGGGTAATTATTATACACGTCTTTTTATTAAGACCTTTAATCCTTTCAAGTACATGTTTTTCTGTTTTAGAATCCAGTGCCGAGGTAGCCTCATCTAACAGAAGAATTGGTGCCTTACTAAGAAGTGCCCTTGCTATTGCCAGTCTCTGGGCCTGACCTTCTGAAATGCCAAGTCCTTTTTCTCCTATAACAGTGTCAAGCCCCTTTGGAAGGTTGCATACAAAATCATAAATATCACTAATCTCCAAAGCTTCCTTTATTTCTTTATCTGTAGCGTTAGGATTTATTAACAGAATATTTTCTCTTAATGTCCCGCTAAAAAGGTAATTTCCCTGAGGTACATAAGAAAACAGGCATCTGGTATCCGGGCTTGCTTCTAAATACTTTCCATTTTCTTCATATAACCTTATACTTCCCCTTTCAGGTTTAAAAACTCCTAAAAGCATCTTCATTAATGTACTTTTACCTATTCCCGAAATCCCCCTTATAGCCACAAACTCGCCCTTTAAAAATTCTGCGTTTCCATCCTCTAATACACTTTCC
>NZ_HF991874.1:233949-246441 GCF_000432355.1 Eubacterium sp. CAG:161 | reverse complement strand
CACTTTCCCTACCATAATTAAATTTAATATTTTTAAACTCAGCCAGTTTAAACTTGGAATAAAATTTATCTGCATCAACCTTAACCTGATTTTTTCTTTCAACATCAATATCTTCAATTTCCATAATTCTTTCTGCCGATGCTAAAATTGCATAGTATTGTGGAATAACCTTGGTTATGCTTACAAAAGGCGTCTGTATCTGGGAAATAAGCTGTAATACCGCAGTAAGGGTTCCATATGTCATAGCATTGGTACACACTTTAAGGGTGCACCAGATAAGAGCAAACAAATAACCCATATTAAAGGCAAATCCAAATCCTGCATTGGCAAAGATACTGATTTTTCTTCTTTTCATCTTTGCATCATAATTTATTCTTTGCAGTTTGTCACCTTTGCGGCAAAACTCATCTTCAACTCCAAAGGTTTTTACCACCAGCATACTCTCAATTGTTTCCTGAAAAAATGACCTTACCCTGCCATCTGTTTCCTGAACTTCCTTGTGAAGACTCTTAAGCTTTGACCTGAATATTAATGTTATAAAGGAAATCACCACTCCTGCAATAATAAATAATGAGGTAAATTTCCAGTCAAACAGTACCAGTACAATAAAAGCTCCTGCAAACTGAGTAATAAAATATAATACGTTTGGCACTATATTGGTTATTCCGTCAGTTATTATCCTTATATCACTGGTAATGCGGTTCATTAATTCTCCACTGTGATACTTATTAATGCTGTTATATTTTTTTTCAAGTATTTCTCCAAACAGCTTAGAACGCATTTGCATTTCCATTCCTGCCTGAACTTTTATGGATAAACTTTGTGCGTATATCCGCAAAAAAAGTCTGAATGCAATAATTGCTAATATAACTATTCCATAAAAAATAATCTGATTTCTGTAATAAACAAAATCAGATTGTACCTTAGACACTGCTGCCTTTTGGGCTGCATCTATGGCGTACTTACTTACCAATGCCAATGCCGTAGATACTAATGCCAATACAATATTAGAAACACTTAAAATTAATATTTTAGGAATTTCTTTTTTCCCATTTTTAATTATCCATTTTAAACTCTTTGTATCTTTCATCTAACTATTCCTAGAAGTTTTCTTTTTATTTTTCCTGCAATATGTCTTAATTTTCTAAGCCACTTTCTTATTTTAACTGTTTTACACCACACAATACAATAAAGCTTATATGACATTTCAGTTCCACTATATTCCTTACCTTTTCTTGAAAAGTGTTCCACAATTCCAATTATCTGTTCCTGAGTGATACCTTTTTCGTTGACAAACTGATTATCACCACGCATTGTGTAGGTTCCGTCTTTTGGTATATCAACAATTCTATGTAATACATACTGCCCGTTATCCCTTACATAAAATGCAATGTCATATTTTTTTAATGGGAACAAGGGACTTTTCAGGGTGACACTATCCTTATTGTTTCTTAAGGTAGGAAGCATACTGTTTCCTTTAGGGGTAAATCTTACTGTTCCATTATAATTTAGCTGTTCTTTTATAAGGGGAACTATATCTTCTATTGACACAACCTTATTCAAGTAAACCCTCTCCTTCTACCTTCTTAATAAAGTCATCCACATCCTTTTGGGCTATTTCCCGTTCCACCTCATACTCACTAATTAAATCCTCTATTAGCTGTTCCTTAGTAGTTCCATCTAACATCTTAGAAAAAATAAATGCTCCTGTTTCATTTAAACTCATCATTCCGTTAAAATCCAGTGTTGCCTGACCGATTGGAACAACCACATTATTCCCTGCAACATTTCTAAGTAAAAAACCTTCTCTAATCTTCATTACACTCTCCTAATTTTTTCGTATGCCGTAATCACAGCATCATCACTTATGTTACATCCCATTTTGTATATTGGGGTTGATGTTAAAATTTCTTCCATATATTGTAAGACTAAATCCATTTTTTCTTCCCTTTTAAGCCTTCTTACCGTCTGATTAAAAAACAATGGGATAGCCTCCTTAACCTCTATCGGAGTTATATGGTTCTCTTTTGCCCTTTCCAAAAAAACAATGGCTCCAAGTTTTGCCTTTACATTAATATTTAAGTCTGTTTTTCCACTCCACGGAGTTCCGTAAACAAACCACTGTCCATTTTCTAACCTTAAAACAGGTTTATCATCATTTATGATAAATGCCTTTTCCTTAAAATGCTCAATCCACAGACCTGTGTGAGTTGATTTTCCCGTACCACTGTCTGCTGAAAACAAATATGCATATCCATCTACAGCTACTGCTGAAGAATGCAGCATACAACCATGGTGATTTATTAGAAGCCTGTTAAATATAGTACCTGTATATATATATTCAATGCTTTCTAAACTACATCCCTGCATATTCTCTTCCTGCATTTTTTCATAAAATTCATTATCCAAATCAATGACTGCATCCGCTTCCTCTTCCTTCCACATATGTCTTGCTATATACGGAAGCGCCTGTTGCCTGGTTCTTTCATAGTATGTTACCATCAAAACCTTCAACCCTGCAATCTCATATCTGTCCTTAATAAACTCCATATATCTTCCTTTAATAAATTACACCTATGAAATTGCCATAGGTGTAATTCTATAATTATTTATATTCTCCGTTATTTATATTCTCCGTTATTTCCATAGCCGTAACCGTAGCCATAGCCATAACCTTTCTTTGAGTATTTACCATAGTATCCACCATAATAACCACCCTTTTCTTCAGGATCAACCTTATTTAAAACTGCTCCTAAAATTCTACATCCGGATTTTCTCATTTGCTCAATTTGTTTCTGGGCATATTTGTAACTGATATTTGCCTGTGAAATAAGGAAAATAACTCCATCTGTCTGCTGTGCAACAATGGCAGGGTCTATAACCTGACCAATTGGTGGTGTATCAATAATAACGTAATCATATTCCTTTCTTGCTGTTTCCAGCAATTCCGTAAACTTTTCATTATTTAAAAGCTCCGCAGGATTTGGTGGAACAGGGCCTGACAAAATCAAATCCATGTTTTTTACGTTAGTACTGTATCTTACATCATCTAACTGCTCTACACCTGAAAGATACTGAGTAAGTCCTTTAATTGCCTTGTTTATTTTGTACCTTCCGATTAACACTGATTTTCTTAAATCAGCATCTATAAACAAAACTTTCTTTCCTGTTTCTGCCATGGAAATGGCAAGGTTGAAAGACACCATTGACTTTCCTTCATTAGGAACACAGCTGGTAAGAGAAATTATTTTAACATCATTTCCACAGAACTGTACATTAGTTCTTAAGGTTTTATATGCTTCCTTAGTTTTAAAGTCTAAATCCGTTATTTTATCAAGATTAATATTTAACATTCCCTTACTCCTTTCCCTGGTTCTTATCCTGAACTAAGTCTTTGTTTTTAGCTGCTACCTTATCTGACTTTTTCTCTTTTTTCTTTTTCTTTTTGTCCTTCGGTGCACTGCTGCCATATCCATATCCGTAAGATGACCTTCTGCTGCTTTCCTCACTCTTTAAAGGAATAGCTGCTAAAACGCTTACTCCTAAACGTTTTTCAATATCATCCGGTGTCTTAATGGTATCATCTAATATAAATAAAATGATAACTACAAGAAGGGAAATTCCAAAACCTGCAATAAATCCCATCATGGTATTTCTCTTAACATTAGGTGATGCCGGTGTTGTAGGGAGTTCCGCCTCATCTACAGATCTTACCGGTTCAAGGTCATCCATAATTACCTTTAATCTTTCATTTGCCACCTCTCTTACCTTATCAGCAATCTTTTTTGCTAACTTAGGGTCTGTATTGGTAACTGAAATTTCCATAATTCGTGTATCTGTTTCTACATTTACGGTAATCATTTTTTCCAATTCATCCGTTGACATATCTAAATTAAGTTCTTTTTTTACCTCCTGTAAAACCGGTCGGGTTGTAAGAAGGGTCTCATAATCCTTTGCAAGATAAGATGCAAAAGCGATATCCGATGTTGTAAGCGTCTTCTGATTTGGATCCTGCTTACTTAATATATAAACCTTGGTTGTGGCAACATACTGTGGGCTAATAAAAAATTTAGTGTATACAAACGCCACCCCACCTACTAAAATTCCTATTAAGATAATAACAAAAAGCCTGTTTAAAATTGTTGCGAACAAACTTCTAACGTCAATCTCAATTTCATTTTTCATTTCATCACTTTCTATTCCATTTGGATAAAACGTATTATATCCCGGCTGACCGTCTACTTTATTGCCAAATCTGTTTTCCATTCTGTTGTCCATTTATCTACCAGTTCCTTTCAAAATTATATGTACTCACCCTTCAATATCTTTGATGGATTTTCAACTAAAATCCAGTTAAGATAATCTTCATTGTACTTTTTTTCTAAATAATTCACACATTCTTCCCAATAAACGCCTCGTCTTCCCAAACTATGAGCGTCGCTTGCAATAAGATGCAGATAATCATTATCAATAAGTTTTGATACAAATTTATGTTCACTTCCAAAAACACTTGTAACATTTACCTGCAAATATGCCCCCATTTCAATTAAGTGACTAATATTTTTATTATTTACCCCCTTAAATGCATTCCTAAGACACTTATATCTCTCACAATGAGCTATTACCGGAATATATCCTCCGTTTAGCAATGAACTTATATATTTTTCCATTTGCGAAAAAATTACTGTAGGATAAAATTCTACCAAAACATAATTTGTCTGAGCCAATGTGAATAATTCACCACTTGAAAGCATCTGTGCCATATCATTACATGCCATAATTTCATTGCCTAAAAAAAGATTCATTTCAGGAATTATTTCTTTCGCCTCTTTTTTTAATACCTGAAAATTATCTTCTATTAACTGTCCCTCCGGCATACATTCTCCGGCATGGTAATGTGGTGTACATATTACATTTCTTACACCCTGACTATACTCTTTCTTCAAAATATCTATTGATGTTTTAAGGGATGGTGAACCATCATCAACCTGAAACAGGATGTGGCTGTGAATATCTGTAATGCCTGTCATAATTGTATTCCTCCTTAATGCCACAATTATGTTTAATTGTACCAAAAAATCCACAATCATACAACTACCTAATATAACAAAATGAAATCCCACAGTATATTTTCTAACCAATATACCGTCGGATTTTTTCAAAACATTTATTTAACATATTTATATCTATTTTCCCATCGTTGCCAAAAGCCGTAGCTTCTACAGTAAAGGTATCTTTATACCCGTTTTCCCTTATATAATCAAAAAATTTATCAAAGTCAAAGTGCCCTTTTCCCGGTGGAAGTGTTTTTAATCTGCTCCACTCCATATATCCACCACCATAATCATTAACATGATAGTGTCTTATATGTTTTTCTTTCCACAATATGTCATACTTATCATC
The DNA here is from genome assembly GCF_000432355.1 of Eubacterium sp. CAG:161. Taxonomy (NCBI): domain Bacteria; kingdom Bacillati; phylum Bacillota; class Clostridia; order Eubacteriales; family Eubacteriaceae; genus Eubacterium; species Eubacterium sp. CAG:161. Next base: position 241,038 of record NZ_HF991874.1, on the reverse strand, counting down.
ATATAAGAGATTTTCCTGACAATGAAAAGCCGCCATTTTAGTATCATATATAAAGTGAATATCTGGATACCGATTTAACAGTTCCATCCAGTGTTTCATTGGATTTTCATGATTGCACACGACATTTTCAATTAATAAATCTATCTCATAGGCTTCGGCAATTTTTCTAAGAATACCATAAGCTTCAAGATTATTTGAAAAATTAGAATCTGACGTGACTCCATCCCATAAATGAACAACCATTTTATGAACTGACAATGCCTTTGCCATTTTGCAGTTGATTTCAAACCGCCTTACGGCCTCTGCCAAATCTTCCTTAGAGCCTTTGCTGATGTACTCTCCTATATGTTTTTCGCAATGCATAACAGGAATATTTATATTTAATTCCAAAAGGAATTTCAAAATATCTCCCTCTAAGCCATACCATGTAGAATACATCATAAATTCAAATCCATCGCAGTTAAGCTTATGACAAACATCCCTTAGAATTCGATAGTCTCTGTTGTTTGGTCGTCCTATTAAAGCTCCTGTAGAGCATAGTATCTGTGCCACAATTAATCATTCACCTTTGCTAATTTTGCAGCCTGGTCGGCAGCAATACACTGATTAATTATCTCATCAATATCACCATTCATAATGTTTTCTAATCTATGAGATGTATATTTTATTCTGTGATCGGTTACTCGTCCCTGTGGGAAGTTATATGTTCTGATTTTTTCAGAACGGTCTCCTGTACCTATCTGACTTCTTCTTGCTTCTGATTCTGCATCCTGCTTTTTCTGGCACTCTAATTCATAAAGTCTTGCTCTTAATACCTTTAATGCCTTATCCTTATTTTTAAGCTGTGACTTTTCATCCTGACATGAAATAACAATACCTGTAGGAATATGAGTAAGTCTTACAGCTGAATCCGTTGTATTTACACACTGTCCACCGTTACCTGATGCTCTAAACACATCAAAACGGCAGTCATTCATATCTATTTCCACGTCTACTTCTTCTGCTTCCGGCATTACTGCAACTGTAGCTGTTGAAGTATGGATACGTCCACCGGACTCTGTTACAGGAATACGCTGTACACGATGTACACCACTTTCGTATTTAAGTCTTGAATATGCACCCTGACCGTTTACCATAAACACAACTTCCTTAAATCCGCCAAGTCCGTTTTCATTAACTGATATTAATTCTGTCTTCCATTTCTGGGTTTCCGCATACATACAGTACATTCTGTAAAGTTCAGCTGCAAACAGGGCTGCCTCGTCTCCGCCGGCACCACCTCTTATTTCAACTACAACGTTTTTGTCATCGTTCTCATCCTTTGGTAAAAGAAGAATCTTTAACTGTTCTTCCATTTCAGGAATTGAAGCTTTGGCTTCGTTCATTTCTTCCTTTGCCAATTCTCTCATTTCCTCGTCGCTTTCTTCATCTAAAATAGCAAGACTATCCTGAATGGTCTCCTGTGCTTCCTTATATTTTCTGTATAATTCCACAATAGGAGCTAAATCACTTTGTTCCTTCATAAGTTTTCTGAAATTACTCTGGTCACTTACAACATTAGGATCATTTAACTGCTCCATAATCTCGTCATATCTTTCTAATATTCCATCTAACTTTTCAAACATTTTTTTACCTACTTTCTCATAACCAAATTATCTAAGTGCAAAAACAACCCTGTCATTTTGCGAATAATCTTTTATAATTTTTATTTTTTCAAATCCCTGTTCATTTAATATTTTAGAAACAGACCTTCCCTGATTATAGCCTATTTCAAAGAAAACTGCTCCCTGTTCTTTTAAATACCGACTTAAATTGTTACATATGTTCCTATAAAATTCAAGTCCGTCTTTTGTTCCGTCCAGCGCAATGCGGGGTTCAAAGTTTCTAACCTCAGGCATCAGCTTTTCTATTTTTTCTGATTCTATATATGGAGGGTTTGACACTATTACATCAAAACATTCCTTTATATTTTCAAATAAATCAGATTCTATAAAATCAACCCCGGCACTATTTTCTTTATTGTTAATTTCAGCAATCTCCAAGGCCTTCTTTGAAATATCTGCTCCAACAACCTGTGCATTATCACATAATTTATCTATTGATATGGCTATACATCCTGAACCGGTACACATATCAAGAACCTTTACTTTACGTTCCTGACTATTAATATATTTAATAACCTCTTCCACTAATATTTCAGTGTCCTGCCTTGGTATGAGAACATTTTCGTTGACTTTAAAATTAATTCCCATAAACTCCTGATTTCCTGTAAGATGTTGAAGAGGTATATGCGCAGCTCTTTTTTCTATCAGCTGATTGTATATCTGTGCATTTTTCACATCTGTTTCCATGTCAGGATGTACCAAAAGTTTGTAATAATCTATATGAAAAACATATTCTGCCAGAAGTCTGCTGTCTATAACATAGTCTGTCACTTCTGCCTTTTTTAACTTTTCAGAAGCTTTAGCTATTAAATCTTTAATTAAAATCTTTTCCATAGTCTAAAATTTCCAATTATACCCTGAGCCTGCCTTAACTTCTTCGTAACTTTCAGGCAACGTTTCTTCTTTTTTATCTTCCGGAAGTGCAATTCCATTATCTCTTAAATAAGTTTCCCAGTCAAAAACTGCCTCAACAGCTTCTATTGCAACTTCTATCATATCATCATCAGGTTCTTTTGTTGTAATTCTCTGCATCCACAATCCCGGCTTACTTAAAGCACTGATTATAGGGTTATTAGAAGAACCTGCCTTTCTGATAAATTCGTAGGAAATGCCTGCAATTACCGGAATAAGTAATATTCTTATTAAATATTTAAGCCATACTGTATCTGTTCTGATAAGTAAAAACATAATAATACTTATAACTAACACAATTAACAAAAAGCTTGTTCCACAACGCTTATGAAATCTTGAGCTGCTTCTTACATTTTCAACATTAAGCACCTTGCCGTTTTCTATACAGTTAATACATTTGTGCTCTGCACCATGATACATAAAAGTTCTTTGTATGTCCTTCATTAATGAAATAAGTAAAAGATAGCCAATAAAAATTATCATTTTGGCAATACCTTCTATAACCGGCACATGACTCTGAGTAATGCCCGGCACATATTTTTCCATTAAATCAGCAATAAATAAAGGTAGCAGCATAAACATTACCACTGCTATTACAACAGATAAAGCCACTGTAAATCTCATTATTATTTTTTCTGCCTTATCTCCAAATTTTCTAAGAAGCCATTCCTCAAATTTATCCGGTTCTTCTTCTCCTTCATCATCAAAAAAGCTTGCAGATAATGTTAATGTTTTTATTCCTAAAATCATTGAATCAATAAAATTAAAGACTCCCCTTATAAACGGAAGGGACAGTATTTTATTACCCTTTGTTATTCCCTTATACTTTTCTACTTCTACTTCAATGGTTCCATCTGACTTTCTTACGGCAACGGCATAATCATCTTTATTTCTCATCATTATGCCTTCTAAAACTGCCTGACCGCCAATTCCTGATGAACCAAGTTTATTATTCTCACTCATATTAGTCACCTGTATATATACATAAGAAAATAGGTTGAGAATCACTTCTCAACCTGTTATCCTTAAAATTATTTGATACCATATTTTTTGTTGAACTTATCAATTCTACCACGGGCTGAAACAGCTTTCTGCTGTCCTGTGTAGAAAGGATGACATGCTGAGCAAATTTCAACATGGAGTTCTTTTTTAGTTGAACCTGTTACGAATGTGTTACCACAGTTACATGTAACGGTTGCTTCCTGGTAATCTGGATGGATTCCTTTTCTCATTACATTCACCTCTTTTTTATTTTTATGCTAATTGGCAACGCCAATCCGTTTTTACTCAATAGCCTAGACATTATATCATAGTGATAACATAATAGCAACCCTTTTTTAACGATTATTGTAGTTATCTCTGTTATTATGGTTGTTATTATATCCACCACCATTATTGTTAGTGTATGTTATCTTTAATCTTCCTATTTTTTGAACGAATTCTTTGTTGTCACTTGTCCTTGCAAACAGGTTAAGTATCTGTTCAACAGCATCTTCCTTTCGCATACCGTTGGTTTCTTTTCTAATTATATATGATGCTCCAAGTTCATCGGAATCTAAAAGTAAGTCCTCTCTTCTTGTTCCGGACTTCGTAATATCTATAGCAGGGAAAATTCTCTTTTCAGATAATTTACGGTCTAAAACAAGTTCCATATTACCTGTTCCCTTAAATTCCTCGTATACAACATCATCCATCTTACTTCCCGTATCAACCAACGCTGTGGCAAGTATTGTAAGACTTCCGCCTTCACGCATATTTCTTGCAGCACCAAAAAATCTCTTTGGCATGTGAAGAGCTGCAGGATCAAGACCACCGGAAAGAGTTCTTCCACTTGGTGGAACAGTCATGTTATATGCTCTTGCAAGTCTTGTAATACTGTCAAGGAGAATAATTACATCTCTTCCGTGTTCAACAAGTCTTTTTGCTCTCTCTATAACCATTTCAGAAACTCTCTTATGATGATCCGGCAATTCATCAAATGTAGAATAAATTACTTCAACATTTTCACCCTGTATTGCTTCCTTAATATCTGTTACTTCTTCCGGTCTTTCATCAATAAGAAGAATAATCATATGCATTTCAGGATTGTTCTGCTGTATTGCCTTAGCTGTTTCCTTTAATAATGTTGTTTTTCCTGCCTTAGGTGGCGAAACAATCATACCACGCTGGCCTTTACCTATAGGACTTACAATATCAACAATTCTCATTGCAATGCTATGTCCGTCTGTTTCAAGATGTATTCTCTCATTCGGAAAAACAGGCGTCAGTGTTTCAAAGCTTGGTCTGTTAACGGAATTTTCAAGAGGTTCTCCATTAATCTTCTCTAAGTAATACAACGCTCCAAACTTTTCATTTTCTTTCTTATCACGGACTTTTCCTGTAATCATATCTCCTGTTTTAAGTCTGAATTTTTTAATCTGGGATGGTGCCACATAAGCATCAGCCTCTCCCGGAAGATAATTGTCGCATCTTATAAATCCATATCCCTCAGATAATACCTCTAGAATACCTGTCTTAGTATCATTATCTTCCTGAGGTAATTCATTTTTCTGTTCCTTAACCTCTTTTGTAATCTTTGTTTCTCTATTATTTTCTTCTATGTTTTTACTTTTTACCTTACGATGTTCTTTTGAAGATCTGTGTTCTCTGCTTTTTTTAACTTCACCACTTTTACTTCTTCGTGATGAATGTTCTCTTCCTACCGGTTTCTTTTCTTCGTCAGATGTACTCTTTACCAGTGTTTCAGCCTTTTTAGCTGCTTCCTTTTCTAATGTCTCCTGTTCCTTTTTTTCATTAACCTCAATAATTCTGTCTATAAGCTGTTGTTTTCTCATTATTGTAACAGACTTAATACCATTAGCCTTTGCAATTTCTCTCAGCTGAACTACAGGCAATGAACTTAACTTTTCTCTCATTAGACTCCTTTCAAGGGTTATTACCCTAATAAGTGTTTTTAGTTTTAATTTATTAATCTCTATATAATGGATTTAATATTGGGGATACCCCAAAGACATCTTTTTTCAGACAATTCATTCTAACACATATTTTTAAAAAATAATAGAGTAAATTCTAAAAATATGATATGCTTTATTAATGTATGAATTTACCGTACTTAATGACATTTTAAATTTTTGGAGGTATAAAATGACAACAGACGAAAAAGCACTGGAATTACACGAAAAATGGAATGGTAAAATTACTACTGAAGCCAAATGCCATGTAAAAACAAGAGAAGATTTATCATTAGCTTATACACCGGGAGTTGCAAAGCCATGTATGGAAATAGCAAAAAATCCTGATGACGTTTATAAATACACATGGAAAGCCAACACTGTAGCCGTGGTATCCGATGGAAGTGCCGTTTTGGGACTTGGAAATATCGGAGCAAAAGCTGCAATGCCTGTTATGGAAGGAAAGGCTGTTTTATTTAAAGAATTTGGTGGGGTAAATGCGGTTCCTATCTGCTTAGATACCCAGGATTCTCAGGAAATTATAGATACTGTAGTAAGAATTGCCCCGGGATTTGGTGGAATTAACTTAGAAGATATATCTGCTCCAAGATGTTTTGAAATAGAAACTAAATTAAAGGAAATCCTTGATATTCCTGTATTTCATGACGACCAGCATGGTACTGCCATTGTAGTTTTGGCTGGTATAATTAATGCCCTTAAGGTTGTTGGAAAGAAAAAAGAAGATTGTAAGGTTGTAGTAAACGGCGACGGTTCTGCCGGTATTGCAATTTCAAAGCTTTTGCTTAAATATGGTTTTAAGAATTTAACAATATGCGGTCTTTACGGTATTTTATCAAAGGATATTAAAGACCTTAACTGGGCTCAGAAGGAAATGGCTGAAGTTACAAACCTTTCCGGAGAAAACGGCACGTTAAAAGATGCATTAGTTGGTGCAGATGTTTTCGTAGGAGTTTCCGCTCCAAACATTGTTACCGGTGAAATGGTTAAAACCATGAATAAAGATGCCATTATGTTTGCCATGGCAAATCCTGTACCTGAAATCATGCCTGATGTAGCTAAGGCTGCCGGTGCTAAAGTTGTGGGAACAGGACGTTCTGATTTTCCAAATCAGGTAAACAACGTTGTAGCCTTTCCGGGAATATTTAAAGGTGCCCTTGAAGGCAGAGCAAAACAGATTACAGAGGAAATGAAGCTTGCAGCTGCTTTAGCCATTGCTTCATTAGTTCCTGATAATGAATTAAATGAAAATAATATACTTCCTGAAGCATTTAACCCTGATGTGGCAAATGTTGTAAGCGAAGCTGTTAAAGCCAATATTTAATTTATAAAACTATTAGGAGTTCATTAACATGAATTATGCAGAAATAAAAACTTATGATGTGGCAAATGGTCCCGGAATCCGGTTATCCCTGTTTGTAAGCGGCTGTCCTCACAGATGTCCCGGATGTTTTAACCAGCAGGCATGGGATTTCAGTTATGGAAAGCCTTTTACTAACGAAACCATTAATTGCATTATTAAGGAACTAAGCTTCCCCGCCTAT
>NZ_HF991874.1:185317-233938 GCF_000432355.1 Eubacterium sp. CAG:161 | reverse complement strand
ACTAAGCTTCCCCGCCTATGCAGGTATTACTTTTTTAGGTGGAGAGCCATTTGCAAAGGAGAATCAACATGACCTTCTTCTTCTGGCAAAAAAAATTAAAGAAACTTACCCTGATAAAAACATATGGTGCTATACCGGTTATGAATTTGAACGGGACATTATGGGATATATGTATGATAAATGGCCATACACAAAAGAACTTATGTCATATATTGACGTTTTAGTAGATGGTCCCTTTATAGAATCCCTAAAGAACCTTAATCTTGTTTTCAGAGGTTCTGAAAACCAGCGTCTTATTAAGTTGCCGGAAACTCTTTCTTCCGGCAGAATATGTTTGTGGGAGAAAGAAATATAAAAATTTTAAGGAGATTAAAAATGCAGTTAAACATAAAAAAACTAAATGAAAAAGCCATTGTTCCTACTTATGGTTCAGACTACGCAGCAGGTGCCGACCTTTACGCCTGCCTTGACGAACCTATTACCATCAATCCCGGTGAAACAAGTTTTATTGGAACAGGTCTTGCCATGGAAATACCTGAAGGCTATGCCGGTCTTGTTTATGCAAGAAGCGGTCTTTCCTGCAAAATGGGATTAGCTCCCGCTAATAAAGTTGGTGTAGTCGATGCGGATTACCGTGGAGAAATCACCGTTGCCTTATACAATCACTCTCAGGAATCCCGCACAGTGGAGCCCGGTGACAGAATTGCCCAGATAGTAGTTACTCCATTTTTGAAAGTTAATTTCAATGAAGTAAATGAACTTTCAGATACTGTAAGAGGTGCTGATGGATTTGGTTCAACAGGAAGAAAATAATTATATAAAACAAGGTGCTGAAGTTTTAGGATTTCCCTTACTTAGAAGCACCTTGTTTATTTTTACCCATTGTAAGATTTATAAGCATTGCTAAGGGCTCTGCCGCATTTTGCGCTTCCTCATATGTATTAGTCTGGGCTCCCACCTCTATTAACATGCACTGCCTGCACAAATCAAGATTATATTTATAAGCATTCACGTAATTTCTTCTTGTAAATCCCGGATAATAAGCCTCTGCATTCACCTTCATCTGTAAAACCAGCGCAAGATTTTCATATAAATAAGGATTATACAAATAATCAATATTTCCTGAATTTTTAAATCTGGACATACCATTAAAAAACATTATCTGTGCAGTCTTTTTTCCATTAACCTCTGTAACTAATCTGGTGTTTTCATTTATGCCGTCACGATGTATGTCAAGCACAAGGCTGATGGAAGGATTTTTTTCCAAAATCTTTTTAACCCCTACTCTTGCCTGATCATATGCTTCACTTCTGTCTAACTTTCCATTTACTATGTCATATTTAGTAGTGTCATGAATTACATTATACCCAAACTGACTTTTAAGTATTTTGGCTAATCTGTCTCCTACTCCTATTATGGTGGTTGATACATCGTCGCTACTGTCAGCAAATTCTTCCTGGGAATGGGTATGATAAATCAATATTTGAGGTTTTGTATTATTCCCTTTTATTTTAAAATTCTCGTTTAAAGCAGATTTTATGGGTATGTCCCCAGAATAAAGGCTTGTTGCCTCTGTCACAATATAAAATCTGTCCATAACATCTTTAAAGCTACCTATGTTTTGAGCATTATATAGTCTTCCTGTAATTTTTGGCGTAGGAACAATCACATTTGCTGATGCCGCAACTGCCTTTTTCTTTTTAGGTTTTGTCTCTTTTTCTGTAGGCTGTTCCTTTTTTTCTGCATAGTTTGCATTTTCATATATAAGATTAATTACCTGGTCATACCCCGGATCAGTTGTATCATAAGTATATTCACTATGCATCATATATTCAGAAACAATTTTGTTTAACAGTTCCTTCTTTGCCATTTCAGAAATATTTCCGTGATTCTCCACATAAAGCATATATTCATTCATAATCCCCGAATTTTCAACTATTTCCCTTGCAATTACAGATGATGCATTATTTATGGCTTCCCCTGTAACTTCTCCTGCCTTGTTTCCTGAAATCATATTAATACACCTGATGGTTATATATATGCACAATAATACGATTATGATTTTCACTGAAATCGAAAACAGTTTTTCTGAAATATTTATTCTGTTTTTGTTTAAATATAATCCTTTTTGCACATACTCACCCCACTTTGTCCCACTGATATAGTATATGCCACAAGTTTTACCCTTAGAACTTAATTAAATAATTCCCTGCAATATTTATTAAGTCCATGAGCAATGGTTGTGCTTAGATTTTCCACAATTTCATCCACATCCTTTGGTGTTACAAACATCTGCTCTGTTTCCTCTGACAAAAGTTCTTCAAACAGCTGGTATTTCTCCTGCTCTGTATAATCTTCAAAAAGTTTTACCACGGAATTATTTTTAACTGAAGATAGAATTTTAATTAAATTTTCCATAGTGTCATTAACAATGGTAGCACCGCTTACTACCATGGGAACGCCAATGGCAATAACCTTTCGGTTTAATGACTCCTGATTTATTCCTTTCCTATGGTTACCTATACCTGACCCCGGAGTAATTCCCGTATCAGTAATCTGTATGGTTGTAGTTATTCTCCTTACATTACGGGCAGCTAATGAGTCAATAGCAATAACTAAATCAGGATTTACTTCATTTATAATCCCCTTAATTATGGAAAATGTTTCCATTCCCGTTTGGGAAAGTACACCCGGAGAAACACAATATACTCCCTTTCCGCTTTCTATTTTTTCCACGGTTTTAGGCCCTAATGCATCAGGAGTGGCATAAAGGTTTCCCAGCCCCACAATCAATACACTTTCAGGTCTCTGTTTTTCCATAATTGTTACGAGGTTGTCAGTTAATTCTTCAGCAATTTTCTTTCTGAAATCTTCATCATTATCCTTTAACAGTTTAGTTTCCATTGTAACGTAACATCCCTCAGGCTTACCCATTTCACCAGCACCCTTTTCGTTAAATATATCCACTACCGTAGTAGTCATATGCATGTTTTCATCATATTTTTTATTTATTTTTACACCTTCAATTTCAACATTTCCCTTAAATCTTTCCCTCTCTTCCAGGGCTAAATCTGTATATATATTGTTATTTTCCAAAAAAGACATTTTCTTCTCCTACTAATTTAATACCTATAATTAGTTTAAGCATCTTTTAATGTTTTATTAATTATTTTTCAATAATACTATTGACATATTATTTTTCTTTTACTAAAATAATCCTTGATGTCTGCGTCGACGTCCGCATTTCCAGTGGCGCAGATATATAACAGGATTTCCAATCTCTCTCAACGGAAATCTTAAACGTTAATAAGCGGAGGTATTAAAAATGGCTAATATTAAGTCAGCAAAGAAAAGGATTTTAGTTAATCAGACAAAGTACGAAAGAAACAAATCAGTTAAGTCAGCTGTTAAGACTGCTGTTAAGAAAGTTGAAGCTGCTGTTGAAGCAAACGACAAGGCTGCAGCTAACGAAGCATTAATCGCAGCTACAAAGCTTATTGAAATGGCTGGTTCAAAGGGAATTTTCCACAAGAACAATGTTGCCAGAAAAGTTTCAAGATTAACAAAATTAGTTAACACTATTGCATAATTAATTGCAACAAAAATAAGAGGCTGTTGTTTTTTCACTTGTGTTGAAACAACGGTCTCTTATTTTTTTCTTTTATTTACTATCTGCTTTTTCTGCTGTACTTAACTAAAAGCATTTCCACCCCTATATTTTCATCCATGCGTCCTGATTTTATTAATTCTTCCGTACTTATACTTTCTGCCAGCCCTGCCTTAAGCTCCGAAACCGTAAAGTTTCTGCTTTGGGAAATGCTCTTAGATGCTATAAATCCCTGAACACCCATAGCTCCTGCTATTTGCTCTTTACTCATACCTCTGGCAGATAAATCCTTTGCCTGAAGAATAAGATTAAACTGTCTGCTTATCATAAACAGTATTCTCATAGGTGGCTCTTTTTCTGCTATAAGTTCATAATAGCAGTCTAATGTTTTTTGCTGATTTTTTACGGATATGGCATCTATCATATCAAAAATTCTCACATTTAACTGCTTAATGCACACTGCATCAATATCATTTTTATTAATAACATTTTTGTCATAGGCATAACTTATAAGTTTTTCAATTTCCTGTGACAAAATTTCCATATCTGTTCCCACATTAGCAATAAAATACGCCATGTCAGCCTTTGTTATCTTCTTTCCATTGTAGTCAAAAATTTTGGCAGCCCACACTTCAATATCCTTTTCGCTCTGGCGGTTTATTTCGCATATATATCCGTTTTTCTTTACTGCCTTATACATTTTGCTGCGCTTGTCCACGTCCTGCTCCACAAAGAGAAAAATGGTAGTTTCAGGAATTTTATCCATATACTCAGCCAACTGTTCTCCACCGGTTTTAAACAAACCTGACTGCTCTAATACAATAAGTCTGTACTTTGCAAAAAAAGGAAATGTTTCAGCATTATCAATAACTTCATTTATGTCAATGTTTTTTCCCTCATACAGGGCTAAATTCATTGTATCTTCCCCTGCTATTGCCTTAATAAGCTGATTTTTGTAGTTAAGCTTAAGGTATTCCTCTTCTCCGCAAATTAAATATGCATTTTTGAAATTTCCACTTTTAATATCCTGTGCTAATGTTTTCACTTCTTACCTCTGCCATTTTTTATTAAACTATGTAATATCTTACCTTTAATTCTTCATAACGTCAATTTCCATATTATTTTCCTTAGAAAAAATCTCTATCTCACCGGATAAATCCGTCCGTAAAATCTTTGAATTTAAACTTTTAAGCTTATTTATGGTTTCAGTCCCCGGATGTCCGTAACTGTTATCTTCCCCTACAGATATAACAGAATACGCCGGCATCACTTTTTTTAAAAATTCCATATCCGAAGAATATTTTGAGCCGTGATGTGCCACCTTAAGAATTGTATAGTTATTATCTATTTTATTTATAATGCTTTTTTCTATTTCTGCCGGGATATCCCCGGTAAACAACGCCGAAAAGTTTTCATATTTCAAGCTTAAAACTGTTGAATAATCATTTCTGTTATCAGATATATATTTCCCATCAGGATGAATACATTTAATTTCCACTTTGCCCAATTTCATAGTGTCTCCCTCTTTTATGTATAACACCTGTATTCCTTTTGTTTTTGCTGCTGTAAGTAATTCATCATATGCTTCATCCTCATAGGAAACATGGGGCATTACCAGATTTCTGATTGTCAGACCGTTTTCAGTATTCATATTTAGAATTTCTTCTATTCCACTTATATGATCCTTATCGGCATGAGTTATAACGGCATAATCAATAACCCCTGTACCTGATGCCTTTATGCAGGGAATCATTCTGTATTTAGCCACATTTTTTACATCACTGCTTCCTCCATCTATTGTTATGGTGGTACCATCATCTGCCTTTATAAAAATTCCGTCTCCCTGTCCCACATCCATAAACTGAATATCAAGTCCTTTTGATGGTGTATAATAAATAAAAAATCCTGATAAAATACTTATTCCAATAACAGCCAGACGTATTTTAAAATCGAATTTTCTCTGCTTTTTCAAAATTATCTGACTGCTTATGACTTTCTTACCATTTTCATCAATCATCTCTTTTATATTGCAGTCTTTTTCGTAATTCTTTCTTACCAGTGTAAAACAAAACAGGGAAAATACAATCACTATGTAATATAACACTATGATCTTTATTGTCGGTTTTCCCACCACAATCACCGCTCCCGGTATTTTAAGAACATTTTCACATAGAAAAGTATAAACTTCTAATATAAGACACCCCGGTGTCAAGGCAGTTTTTCCCATTAAAATACTAAGAAATCCCATACCGCTTCCTGCTATCGCCGATATTACCACTATTCCCAACAGTGGAACCACGATAATGTTTAACATAAACGAATATGTCGGCAACTGGAAATAATTATATGCAATTACAGGATTCATAAATATTCCTATGCACAAACTAAAAACAATACTGTTGGCTATTTTGGATTTGATGTTTATTAAATAAACCACTTTAGGCCAGATTATGGTTATGGTAATCATGGCACAAAAAGACATTTGAAAGCCTGAATTAATAATTATAAAGGGATTATCTGCTAACAGAATAAGTGCCGATAAGGATATGGCTGTAATGTAATCATACTTTCTTCCTAAAATTTCTCCTATTAGTTTTAAAATAAACATCACGAATGCTCTTATTGTGGCAATTCCCATGCCTGATGTTATGGCAAATAATGTAACAACTGCTATGGTCAGGGCAGAAGACGTTGCAAAGGAAAATCTTTTTCGAAGCAGGCTATATAAAAACATACCAATTAAGCTTATGTGCAAACCACTAATTGCCAAAATATGGGCTATTCCCGATAAAGAATACAAATCCTTTATTTCCTGATCCAGTTCCGTCTTATCTCCCATAAGAATTGCAGAAAAAATTCCTGCCTTATTACCATACAACCACTTATCTTTCCCATTAGTATCACATAATTTTGAAAACATCCCTACAACATATTCCCTTAACGTACAAAGCTTATCTCTTAAGAAATCGTAATTATCATCTGACACATAATACTCTTTTACTGCTATTTTGGTTGTAATTCCAATGGATAAATAATACTTTTTGCTGTCAAAATTTCCTTTGTTACGGGCAACTTCAAACTGCTGAATTTTCCCCTTTAAATATATCTTATTTCCTATTTTTAAATCAGGTTCTGATTGAAAATAAGCAATAATATTTCCACACTCCCTATTATTAATTAAGGCATTTTTCAAATATACATTATAGCCGTACTGTGTTTTTAATATTTTATCAACACTTCCCTGACCTTCCCCCTCTATATTGCCTAACTTCCATGCCACATCCCGCTGTAACATTTTGTTGTTTGTATTTAAAAAACCTAAAGAAATAAACAAAAAAATCACCACAAAAACACCTGCATGCTTTTTTGTAATGATTTTTATAATAACCATTATTAAAATAACCGGTATAAAAACGGCTATGTTTAATTTTAAAACAGCTATTACCTCTCCAAGTACAAAGACCAATAACAACACAAAAATCGGTCTTTTCATAACTGTCTCCTATTAATTATCTAACTTTAATTTAGTAGTATCTTCTTCGCTTTCAATTAAATCAAGGTTCCTGATAAAAGGCTCTGATAGAGATATATTATTGTGATATTCTAACATTGCATCACCGTTGATACTTATCTGGACTTTGTGAATTTCATTTAGTCCAGATAAAGAATTTACTATAGAATATATAACTAATGTATCTGACACTGTGCTTTGCTCGTTTAAAAAGCTTTCGTCAAAATCTACATAACAGATATTGTTTGCAGTCATAACATTAACCGTCTTTATCTTATTAGAAAGTGTAGCTACATACCCTTTCTTCTTTGGTCCTCTGATTAACTGTTCCACAATAAACTGTTCCTTTGACTTTTCCCCATACTTAGCATTCATAAGCTTGTATTCCTTAAGCATATTACCCTTTTTATTGGCAAAATACAAAACAAAATCCGCTGTGGCATGAGTATTGGTTCCACCCCCTAAATCTGCCACGAAATCTGATGCCTTCATTGTGCCCACAAGACTTCCGTCCTTTTGTCTTAAAGGTGCATCATTTACGGTAAATGCCACATAATCTATACCTTTTATCTGTGTTAATGTAAGTACCATTGCTGAGCGGCACAATACCTCCCTGTCAGCAGCCAACATGGAATATTCTTCTGAAAAATTAATTGTGGCAATTCTGTCAGTAATATCGTATCCGTTAATTTTAACCTTTTCAGGTACTGCCGCAGCTTCCCCATCCTGCTTACCATTTTGGGTTAATTTTTCAAGACATTCCTCCGTCAGCTTAGCAGTATCCTTTTGAGTTAATGTAACCCTTTCATTAACAAGTTTCTTTTTATCCAAATCAACATAATAAATTCTTGTACCTGTAGTTGCACTTTTTCTGCTTTCTCCACAACCTGCCAAAACCGCAACGGCAGCAATGCATACTACTAATAACATCATTATTGCTTTTTTATTTAACTTATGATTTTTCATATATTTACCTGCCATTTATGGAATATACTTAAGAGGAATTCTAACAGTAAAGGTAGTACCTTCCCCTTCTTTGCTGTGAATCTTTATGGAGCCATGGTGCTTAAGCACTATATCCTTTGTAATTGCAAGTCCCAGTCCTGTTCCTCCGGTTTCTCTCGACCTTGCCTTATCCACTCTATAAAATCTGTCAAATACCCTCTTTTGGTCTTCCTCTGATATACCAATTCCGGTATCTGTAACCTTTAAATAAAAATACTGATGATCCGAGTTAAGGGATGCCGTCACAGTTCCGTCAGTATTATTGTACTTAATTGCATTCTCCACAAGGTTTGTTGCCACACTGGCAAATTTTATCTGATCTACATCAGCAATAACCGGTCTGAAACTTTCAAACACAAGTTCAATGTTTTTTGCCTCTGCAATAGGCTTTAATCTCTTTAACACAGCCTCTAATATTTCATTTATATTTACTGATGAAATATTAATTTCAATATCCTGCTTTTCTAATTTTACCAATTCCAGCAAGTCTGTAATAATGTCATTTTCCCTGTCAATTTCCTTACATATATCCTGGAGAAATTCCTGATATAATTCTTCCGGCATTCCCTGCTGACCTATGAGAGATTCAGCTAAAACCTTCATGGAAGTAATTGGAGTCTTTAATTCGTGGGATACATTAGATACAAATTCCTGTCTTGTTTTGTTTTGGGTATTCATTCTGTCTACAGTCTTTTGGAATCTCTCAGTAACCTCAACCACTTCAGAATAATCTCTCTTACGCTTATTAATTTCCTTTCCCTTAGAAATATTTTCAATATTATCCTGAACCCTCTTTAACGGTCTGCTAAATAATCCTGAGCACATCCATGCCAATACAAGGGCTAAAACTGTCAAAATGCAATCTACCATAACAGTGTATCTTTTTATTTTGTCACCATATGTATCCACATCTGCAATTGAATAATTAATATACAACGCCCCAATTATCTTTGATTTGGTTTTGCCCCCTGAATCCGGTGCGGTACTAACAAGAGGTATGGCAAACTCCACATATTGCTCTTTTAGATTCTTAACATATATATTCTCGCCATCTATACACTTCAAAACACTGTCCGAAATACTTGTTTTTCCGATTTCGCTACTGTCTGTATCCTTTAAAATGGTATATTGTCTGTTAATAATCTCAATTCTGCAATTATACTCTTTAGACAATTGTTCAATCTGGGTATCTACAATTTCAGACTTTAAATTTTCAATATACCCTTCACTTATAATGCTGTTTTTAAGCATTGTATTATTAGACTTAAATCTGTCTATCTGCTTGTCGGTATATCCGTTAATAGCCATAACCGCAATGAACACACTAAGCAGTATTGCCGGAATCATTACGGATACAGCTACAATCATAAACACTCTGAATTTTAAACTTTGAATACTTCTTACAAACCTGCTAACTGACTTTTTCTTCATTTAACTAACCCTGAAAATAATATCCCATGCCCCATTTAGTATGAACATACTCTGGTTTTGCCGGATTTTCCTCAATCTTTTCTCTTAACCTTCTTACATTTACATCAACAGTTCTTGCATCACCTGGATACTTTGACCCCCAGATAATGGTAAGTAACTGCTCTCTTGAGTATATTTTTCCCGGATTTTCAGCCAAAAGCTTTAATATATCAAATTCTTTAACAGTAAGTTTTATTTCAATGTCTTCTATGTACAAGCGCTTTGCTTCAATATCTAACTTCATCTTACCTGAAATAATAACCTTCGGCTCCTGTGGTACACTGACGCTTCTCTTTTTGTTTCTTCTTATAATAGCCTTAATTCTCGCTTTAACCTCTAATATATTAAAAGGCTTTGTAATATAATCATCAGCACCATATTCAAGACCTAAAATCTTGTCCATGTCATCCCCTTTAGCCGTAAGCATTATAATTGGCATATCAGAAAACTCCCTTACCTGCTGGCAAACCTCATATCCTGATAATATTGGAAGCATTAAGTCAAGAAGTACAATGTCATACTCCTTCTCCTTACACTTATCTACCGCTTCCTGTCCGTCATATGCACAGTCCACTTCGTATCCTTCCTGCTCTAAACTGAATTTCAGCCCTTTTACAATTAACTTTTCGTCATCAACCACTAAAGCCTTCATTTATTATCCTTTCTTAATTAGCCGTAATTTCATTACTTATTTTTTTAAACAGTGCATCCCCAATTCCCGAAACCTTCTTTATGTCCTCAATATTGGTAAAATTACCATTTTCATTACGGTACTGTATAATCGCCTTTGCCTTAGCTTCACCTATGCCGCTAAGTCCGGTAAGTTCTGCTACGTCTGCACTGTTAATATTAATCTTTCCTGAACCGGTTTTGTTATCATTATTTTGATTTTTTTCATTAGATATTAACTTTTTGTATTGTTTCTTAGTGATTATATTTATATTCTGGCTATCTGCCACTGTTTCTGCCTGATTAATATAGTCCTTCTTTGCTGCTTTAGTCATTCCTCCGGCTTTTTCTATCACTTCAAATACCCTACTGCCTTGTTTTACTGCATAAACCCCCGGCTTTTTCACTGCTCCCGTAACATACACATACAAATCTTTAGCCTCTGTCGCAATCTCCTGCCTGGTTTTTGTTTCATTTTCACTTTCTAATGAAACACTGTTTTTGTTATTTTCACATCCGGAAAAAACCACTAAAAAAAATAACGTTAAAATGCCAATTACAACTAATGCTGTATATTTTTTATTTAATTTATTAAACATTCATCCTCCTATTGGAGTTTCCCCATGAACGCATATAATATAATTATACAAAATATAAAAAAGTTAGCAACATTCAAATTGAACAATTTTAATATTTTTTATCGGTGAAAAATGTAAATTCCTACAATTGCCACTAAAGCACCTACTAATTTGCTCCATTCAAAACCTGTTTTTTCAACTCCAAACAATCCAAAAACCTCAATAAGATATGCCACTACTATCTGTGAAATTACTATTATCATTACCGCCTGAGCCGGCCCTAAGCTATCCATGCTTTTAATTACCGTTAAAGTAATAAATGCTCCTATAACGCCTCCTAACAGCATATACTTGTTTTCCATTTGAAACATTCCCGCAACATTTTGTTTTCCGGTTATAAACCATGCTATTACGCAAACAAAAAAAGCAGTCAGCTGTACCCACGAATTGGCGGCCCATACACTACTGCTTTTTGTAACTTCTGTATTAAAAACACCCTGAATACTCATAAGTGCTCCTGAAATTAATGCTATTATAAATCCCCACATAACTACTCTCCTTAAAACTTAATAGTTATATGATTACCGGATTTTTCTACATTATGCATCTTTTTCAATTTTTGTAAATTCAATGGAAATAACAGTCCCCTGACCTATTTCACTTTTAATCACAATTTCAGCATTATGCTGTTCTGCTATATGCTTAACTATTGCAAGACCAAGTCCCGTTCCTCCTGTTTTCTTTGAACGTGCCTTGTCAACTCTGTAAAATCTTTCAAAAATACGCTCCTGCTCCTTTGGGGCAATTCCTATTCCATCATCCTTTACCCTTAAAATAATCTTACTATCCTTTTCAAACACTGAAACCCACACATGGCCCTTTGGCTTATTATATCTGATGGCATTGTCACAAAGATTATATAAAATCTCCTGAATCATATTCTGATTTCCATAAATAATACAATTCTTTTCTATATCCTTAGCAAGAAGGGTTATTTTATGCTTTTCAGCATGCATTTGTAACATTTCCACACAATTTTGTGCTTCATCACTTAAATCCACCGGAGCCTTTTCCATATTTCCATCCATAACATCTAACTGAGACAATTCAATGATGTCATTAATTAATGATAAAAGTCTGTTAGCACTCTTATGTATTTCACTGGCAAAATGTTTAATATCTTTTTCCTTTGCTATTCCTGTTTCAATAAGTTCAGCATATCCGGAAATAGCTGCTAACGGTGTCTTTAGTTCATGGGACACATTTGCCGTAAAATCCTGTCGCATATTGGCACTTTTCTTCAACGCCTTATGCTGGCTGTGAATTTTGTCAAGAAACGGCTGGATTTCCTCATAACTTTCTAATACCTGATCATCGTCTAAATGTTGAGCCATTTGCTCAATAGGTTCCACCAATCTCTTTGCCAAAAGCTTTGATGCCACAAGACAGATAACTACCGTAAGTAACATTTCTGCCATAAGTATTGGCAAAATGTTAAAGCAGAACTGCCAGATACTTAAAACTTCCTTTGCAACTCTGATAACTCTTCCGTCACTCATTTTTTCCGCATAATAATACGTGGTTTTATCAAGGGTACTGGATTTTCTTTTTGCCTCTCCACTTCCCTTTTCTAAAGCCTCATGAACTTCAGGACGATTTCCATGATTTTCCATGGTTCCAATATCAGCATTGCTGTCATATATTACCTTTCCGTCACTATCAATAACGGTAATTCTCAAATTGTCAATTTGAGGATCAAAATCCTTTTCCACATATTCCAAAACAGCTTCCGTTGATTTTAAAATATGAACGTGGGTTTTCAAGTCCTCCATTACCTGTTCGCTAAACAATCCGTGAAAAACCACAACTGT
Organism: Eubacterium sp. CAG:161; assembly: GCF_000432355.1. Lineage (NCBI taxonomy): Bacteria > Bacillati > Bacillota > Clostridia > Eubacteriales > Eubacteriaceae > Eubacterium > Eubacterium sp. CAG:161. Next base: position 221,227 of record NZ_HF991874.1, on the reverse strand, counting down.
AATACACATTGTAAGCAACATCATGGCAACAGAAATACTTGTCATTCTTGAATATAATTTCTTTTTCACTCTATCTGTCCTTTCTGTAATTCAATGTATATCCCACATTTCTTACAGTCTGTACTAATGCTCCCTTGTCACCCATTTTTTTTCTCAATGTCTTTATATGCATATCCAGAGTTCTTGATTCCCCTTCATAATCAATTCCCCACACACGGTCTAATATCTGTCCACGCTGAAGGACAATTCCTGAATTTTGCATAAGCATTTTTAATAATTCATATTCCTTAAAAGTAAGTTCACATGGATTTCCATCAATGGTAACCTGATGTTTTGCATCATCAAGAACAATCCCCTCAAACTCCAGATTCATGGCGGCATCATCTAAACCTGCCCGTCTTAACACTGCCTTAACCCTTGATATAAGTTCCATTATTCCAAAAGGCTTGGTAATATAATCATCTGCCCCCTGATCTAATCCCTTAACCTTATCCATTTCAGTAGTCTTTGCAGTAACCATTATTATCGGAATCTTTGCAGTGCCTGCACCTGTTCTCAAATCCCTGAGTATGCTTAAACCGTCTCTGTCCGGAAGCATAACATCAAGAATAACCAAATCAGGATATTCAGCCTTTATTTTTTCTTCAAAATCCTTTGCATTTTTAAAAATCTCCACACTATATCCTGCATTTTTCAGTGCGAATTGCTCGATTTCTGCAATATTCTTATCATCTTCTACTATATATATTTTCTGCATCCTGTTCTCCCGGCGAAATTATAAACAGTGTTTTATTTTTTTTCAGGAAGTATTGAGTATGCGATATTTATGGCGTGGTCCGCAATTCTCTCATATCCTATAATCAAATCCGTAAATATAAGACCTGATTCAATGGAGCATTTGCCTGCTGCCATTCTTTCCACATGATCTTCCTGCCAATCTATCTTCATCTGATCAATAGTATCTTCTAATTTATTAATTTCCTCAAAAGTAGAATCATCCTCTTTAACGAAAATCTCTCTGGCTTTTTCAAAAATTTCAATAACCTTGTCATACATAACTTTCAGTTCATTAATTCCATCCGGAGAAAACTCTATCTTCTGTTTTTTCTCCTTTAAGGCATCATCCATTATGTTGACAGCATGGTCACCAATTCTTTCTACGTCAATAATAACATGGAACAGTCCGCCTAAACGTTCCCTGTCTTTTAAAGGGAGATCATATCTGTTAGCACTAACCATATATTCGGTTATTCCATGACTTAAATAATCTATATATTTCTCTCTTTTATATACTTCTTCTGCTGTTTCGTATTTTTTATCAATAAGTGCTTCCGATGCCAGCTTTAAGTTAGTTTCAACCATTTCTGACATTCTCTCAATTTCCTGAACTACTTCAACTAATACAGTAGCCGGAGTTCTTGCACCGGATGTTCCAATAAACTTAAGAATCATTTCATCCTCGTCATGCTCTTCACCCGGTTTTGCGTGAATAACCTTTCTTGATAGCTTAATCAGAAGATTTGAGCATGGAAGAAGAATTACACACTGAGCTGTTTTAAATATGGTATCTGCGTTAGCAACAAATCTCTTGAAATTTTCTGCTCCGCTTATGGCAAACACTCCATTTATAACATGTTCCCCTGCAAAAATAAGAATAATTGAAAATACAACAAGTCCTACCACATTAAACATTAAATGTATAAATGCCGCTCTCTTGGCATTTCTGCTGGCTGACATTGCCGCCATAACAGCCGGAGTACATGAACCGATATTTGCTCCTAAAATAAAGAAAAGACATGGCAATGGTTCCACAAGTCCGGCTCCTGCTAAAAGAACCAGAACGCTTACCGTAACTGATGAACTTTGTAATATTGTTGTAACAATTAATGCTGTAATAACAGCTATAACCGGATTGTTAAGTGCTTCAAACAACACATCAAACTGATGAAATTCAGGTACATGCTGTAATGCATCTGTCATAAAATTAATTCCTAAAAACAATGAACCAAATCCGAATATTACTGCGGCAATTTTATCTAATAACGGTTTCTTGAAAAAAGAAAGAATAACTGCTCCAATAAAGATAATAAAAGGTGCCACTGCAGTAAGCTTTAATGATACTAACTGGGATGTTATTGTTGTTCCTATATTAGCACCGAAAGTTATGCCAACAGACTGCCCTAATGTCATAATTCCTGCGTTTACAAAGCCAACTTCCATAACTGTTGTAGCTCCTGATGACTGTATAAATGCAGTAAATAAAGCTCCAAATACAACTGCCTTATATTTGTTTGTGGTACATCTGTTAAGTATGCCACGTAGCTTCTGTCCTGCTGCCTGCTGTAAACTGTCACTCATGTATTTCATACCAAAAAGAAACAGCGCCAGACCACTTAGTAAATCCATTACTAAATTCATCATTGTGTAATCCATAATGTCTTATCTCCTATGCAATGTTAATTTCTAAATTATTTTAATTACATTCCTATACAGAATAGTACCTTAACATTCCTATGTAAAGTCTATGTAAAATTTTAACATAAATTTTACATAAAAACCAGAAAAAAAGAGTGTCAAAGTATTTAAACCCTGACACACTTTCTTAATTACTATTATATACATTCTTTTAGAATATTAATCATTTCATCAACATTTTCTTTTGTTATAATAAGTGGTGGCAATAATCTAAGTACATTTCCCGCTGCTGAAATAACCAGCAGTCCTTTTTCTATTGCCTTGTTAATTGTATCTCCCACAGGTGTTTTTAGAACCAGTCCCTGCATTAAACCTTTTCCACGTCTTAAAACAATATTTTTATTTTCATTAACCAACTCATCCAGTTTTTCCTCCAAATAAGCGCCTACATTTTTTACATTTTCAAGGATATTTTCTTCCTCATATATGTCAAAAACTGCATTAACTGCTGATGTAACAAGAGGATTTCCACCGTAGGTTGTTCCATGGTCTCCAGGCACTAAAGAGTTGCAGCATTTCTTTCCTGCCACAAAGGCTCCAACAGGCACCCCGCATCCCAATGCCTTAGCAGATGCGATTATGTCAGGCTTTACATTATAATTCTGAAATGCAAACATTTCTCCTGTACGACCCATTCCACACTGAACCTCATCGCAAATCATTAAAATATCCTTTTCATCACATATTTTTCTGATTCCTTCAATAAATTCCTTATCAGCAGGATAAATACCGCCTTCACCCTGAACAGGTTCTAAAATAATGGCACATGTTTTATCATTTACTAATGCCTTTACACTGTCTAAATCATTATATTCAGCAAACTTTATACCTGAAATCATAGGGCCAAAAGGCTTCTGATAATGCTCATTTCCCGTAAGTGCCAAAGCTCCCATGGTTCTTCCGTGGAATGAATGTCCCATGGCAATTATTTCATGATCTGACTTTCCATCACGGTCATAAGCATAACGTTTTGCCATTTTTAATGCACCCTCTATGGCTTCTGCACCACTGTTTGTGAAGAATGCCTTTTCAAGCCCTGAAGCCTTAACTAATTTTTCAGCTGCTAAAACTGCCGGCTCATTGTAAAACAAATTAGATGTATGCATTATTTTATCAATCTGTGATTTAATTGCATCTGTATATTTTTTATTTCCATAACCTAAGCTGGCAACACCTATTCCCGATGCAAAATCCAGATATTTTTTTCCATCTGCATCATAAATATACACACCCTTTGCCTTATCCATTACGATTTTATATCTGTTATATGTGTGTACAAAATATTTGTCTCCAAGCTCCATATATTCCTGTGTTGTCATTTTCTTCTCCTACTTTCCTAATTCAGTATCTGTATAAAACTTTTCCTGTTCATCATCTAAAATTGCTGTTCCAATACCTTTGTTGGTAAAGATTTCAAGCAAAATACTGTGAGGTATTCTTCCATCTAAAATATGTACTCTTGATACTCCGTTTTTAATGGCTCCCATACAGTTTTTAATTTTTGGAAGCATTCCACCTGCAATTATTCCATCATCAATAAGCTTTTGTGCCTCTGAAACAGTCATTTCAGATATAACAGATGCTGCATTATCAGGGTCCATGTAAACCCCTTCCGTATCTGTTAAAAATGCAAGTTTCTCTGCCTTTACAGCTTCTGCTATGGCACTGGCAGCATCATCAGCATTAATGTTATATCCGTGGAAGTTTTCATCTAAACCAATAGGACATACGATAGGAAGGAAATCCTTTTCTAACAAATCTAATAAAATATCTGTATTTACCTTTGTAACTTCTCCTACATATCCTATATCTTCTCCTTCAGATAATTTCTTTTTAACTGTTAAAAGTCTTCCATCTTTACCACTTATTCCAATAGCTCTTACCCCTAACTGTTCCACTATCTGAACAAGTTTTTTGTTTACACTGTTAAGAACCATTTCTGCTGCATCTAATGTTTCATCATCTGTTACACGCAAACCATTAATAAACTTTGTATCCATTCCCAATCTGTCAATATGACGGCTGATTGCCTTTCCGCCGCCGTGAACAATAATAGGTTTAAAGCCTACTAACTTTAACAATGTTATGTCCTGAATAACACTTGTCATAAAATCCTCGTCAAGCATGGCACTTCCGCCATATTTTACAACAATAATCTTTCTGTTAAATCTCTGGATATAAGGCAATGCTTCAATAAGAACATCTCCTTTCTCTATCCATTTTTCCATATGTAAATTCTGCTGTCCCTTCATTAACATTACCTTTTGCCTCTCTTCTTCCTTTTTTATATTAACTTCTGTAATCCGCATTAATGCTTACATATTCATGGGTTAAATCACATCCCCATGCCGTAGCTTCATATTCTCCCATTTTCACGTCTGCAATAGCTGTAACTTCGTTTTCTGAAAGAATCTTTGTGGCAACCTCTTCACTGTAATCTGTTGCCATACCATTTTCTACTATCTTGATTTTTCCTGCCTTGCTTTCAAAATAAATATCTACAATGTCAGGATTAAATTTTGCATCAGAGTATCCCATGGCACATAAAATTCTTCCCCAATTTGCATCATGGCCATAAATTGCAGCCTTTGTAAGACTTGAAGTTACGATTGACTTTGCAAGGGTAACTGCCTGTTCCTTACTTTCTCCGTTAATAACTTTAACTTCAAAAAGTGCTGTGGCACCTTCCCCGTCCCCTGCAATTTTCTTTGACAAATAAACATTTACCTCATGAAGTGCTTCCACAAATTTGTAATAATCCTCATCCATAACCATAATGGTTCTGTTGTTTGCCAGTCCGTTTGACAAAAGCAGTACCGTATCGTTAGTTGATGTGTCTCCATCAACAGATACCATATTAAATGTATCTTTTATATCTTCACTTAATGCATGATAAAGTAAATCCTTTGAAATTCTTACATCCGTTGTAATAAATCCAAGCATTGTACACATATTTGGATGAATCATTCCTGAACCTTTACACATTGCACCTATTTTACATTTTTTCCCGCCAATTTCAAATTCAAAAGCAATTTCCTTTGGCATTGTGTCAGTAGTCATTATTGCCTGGGCAGCCATATGACCACCTTCCTCTGTTTCATCCAGTGTTGGAGCTAAAAGTCCTATTCCGTTGACAATTTTGTCCATTGGCAACTGGGCTCCAATAACACCTGTAGATGCCACTAAAACCTCATCCTTCTTTATGTCAAGTGCATCTGCCGTAGCCTGTGCCATCTCTTCACAATACTTCATACCCTGTTCTCCTGTACAGGCATTGGCAACACCACTGTTACATACAACTGCATGTACAAAAGGTGAACAATAAATAATATCCCTATCCCATTTAACCGGGGCAGCCTTAACCTGATTAGTAGTAAAAGTACCGGCAGCCACACACGGGGTTGCACTATAAATCATTGCCATATCTTTTTTCTTTGGATTTCCCTCTTTGATTCCTACTCTAAGTCCCATTGCAGCAAATCCTAATGGAGCAGTAACTCCGCCTTTAATCTTCTTTAACATTGTATATCCTCCTTATGGGAACATAGGAACCTGCTTCAGTCCCTCATTCTCTTCTAATCCAAATAATAAATTCATGTTCTGGACAGCCTGACCTGCAGCTCCCTTTATAAGATTATCAAGGGCACCCATCATAATAATTCTGCCTGTTCTTTCATCTATTTTAAAGTTTACGTCAACAAAGTTGCTTCCTTCTACCCACCTTGTTTCAGGGCACACATCTTTATCTAATACTCTTATGAAAAATTCATTTCCATAATACTTGTCATATATTGCCCTGACTTCATCATATGTAACTTTCTTTTTAAGGTTAGCATATGCAGTAACTAAAATTCCTCTCTGCATTGGAACAAGATGAGGTGTAAAGTTAATAATCACTTCTTCACCTGCTGCGTAACTTAACTGTTCCTCTATTTCCGGTGTATGTCTGTGGGTAGTTACCCCATACGCCTTAATATTTTCATTTACTTCACAGAAAAGATTAGGAACCTTAGCTCCTCTTCCGGCTCCTGATGTACCTGACTTTGCATCCACTATAATGGATTTCGGATCAATTAATCCTTCCTTAGCTAACGGATAAATCGAAAGAATACTACAGGTTGTATAACATCCCGGATTGGCAATAAGTCTTGCCCCTTTAACTTTATCTCTGTTTATCTCACAAAGTCCATACACAGCTTCATCAATAAACTGTGGACTCTGGTGCTTTATTCCGTACCATTTTTCATATGTAGCAACATCTTTTATTCTGAAATCTGCACTTAAGTCTATTATCTTAACTTTATTTAAAATTTCTTCGGTAACTAATGAGCCACACAATCCCTGAGGTGTAGCTGTAAATATCACATCAACTTCATCTGCAAGTTTCTCCATATTATCATCGAGGCATTTGGCATCAACTATTTTAAACATATTTCTAAATACGTCTCCGTAGTTTTGATCCACATAGCTTCTTGAACCATACCATATTACTTCTGCTTCCTTATGCTGCTGAATAAGACGTACTATCTCAACTCCCGCATATCCCGTAGCACCAATAATTCCTACTTTAATCATCACAAAACCTCTCTTTTTTATCAATTACTCTGATATGATATTTTAGTCTTTTCATTATTAAAATACAAGTCCAAGCTTCACATCCTGGCATATTATACACCTATCCCAGAAATTATGCAAGTTTTATACACATCTTTCATAAATTATTCATATAATCTTATTTTTTTCTTGATTTTTATGCATCCATGATGTATAGTATCAGATGTTAGAGTTATGTCTTTGATTTAGACATTTAAAATAAGAAAATATATTGGAGGATTTGTAAAATGGCAAAAGAAAAAGTTGTTTTGGCATATTCAGGCGGACTTGATACTACAGCTATCATCCCTTGGTTAAAGGAAAATTATGATTATGACGTTGTTTGCTGTTGTGTAGACTGCGGACAGGGAAATGAATTAGACGGACTAGATGAGAGAGCTAAATATTCAGGTGCAGCTAAATTATACATAGAAGATATTACAGATGAATTCTGTGATGATTACATTGTTCCATGTGTACAGGCAGGTGCAGTTTATGAAAACAAGTATTTACTTGGTACCTCAATGGCAAGACCGGGTATTGCCAAAAAATTAGTTGAAATTGCAAGAAAAGAAGGTGCTGTTGCTATTTGCCACGGTGCTACAGGAAAGGGAAATGACCAGATTCGTTTTGAACTTGCCATTAAAGCATTAGCTCCTGATATTAAAATCATTGCTCCTTGGAGAGATGATAAGTGGACAATGGATTCCCGTGAAGCTGAAATTGAATATTGTAAGGCTCATGGTATTCATCTTCCATTTGGAACAGACCAGAGCTACAGCCGTGACCGTAACCTCTGGCATATCAGCCATGAAGGTCTTGAACTTGAAAATCCGGCTAACGAGCCAAATTATGACCACCTTTTAGTATTAGGTGTTACCCCTGAAAAGGCTCCTGATGAAGGTGAATATGTTACAATGACTTTTGAAAAAGGTGTTCCTACATCAGTCAACGGAAAGCAGATGAAGGTATCTGATATTATACGTGAATTAAACAGACTTGGTGGCAAACATGGTATCGGTATTGTAGATATTGTTGAAAACCGTGTTGTAGGTATGAAGTCCCGTGGTGTTTATGAGACTCCCGGTGGAACAATTCTTATGGAAGCTCATAAACAGCTTGAAGAATTAGTTCTTGACCGTGATACAATGAATGCGAAAAAAGATATGGGCAACAAGATGGCACAGATTGTTTACGAAGGAAAATGGTTTACTCCTCTCCGTGAAGCTGTACAGGCCTTTGTTGAATCAACTCAGGAATATGTTACAGGCGAAGTTAAATTTAAACTTTACAAAGGAAACATCATTAAAGCCGGAACAACTTCTCCATATTCATTATACAGTGAAAGCCTTGCATCATTTACAACAGGTGATTTATACGACCACCACGATGCTGAAGGATTTATCACATTATTCGGTCTTCCTTTGAAAGTCCGTGCAATGAAAATGCAGGAAGTAAAAAATAACAATAAATAATATTTAGGATTCGGTTTGGATTTTCCCATAAAAAACATTCCGTTTTCAAAAAACAGGACTAATCAGTACATAATACCGGTAGTCCTGTTTTTTATTATATTCCACAGTATTCTTTTAATCTACCTTTTCAATCGCACTAATTTTTTTCTTTGCTGTAATAAATATTCACTCCAATTATTATAAAATAAATTGTTTTCTTTATCCAACTCATTTTTCGAAGGTATGTAACTAACAACCTTTTTCATTGATTCTGGAAATCCAAAATCATCATACACTACTTCAATAACTGTAGCAGGGTTTTCGAAGATTTGTTTGTTTTCATACAAATAATTCATAACAGCATAAAGTATTTTATCTTTTGCTTCTTGTCTTTCTTCAACTGTTGTTCGTTCAACAAATTTATTTATATAGTTTTCTATTATTTCTTCTCGAATCAACTCATTTGCCTTTATACACGCCAATTCTATTATTAAATCATCACTTTGATCCAGTTCCATTAAATGCACGGCATATTCAACTGCTGCTTCAATATCAAAATAATCATTTTCTATTGCAAACATAATGTCTGCCCAATTTATCTGAACTAACCGCAGAGCATAGGTAACAGGTATTTTAATTGAAAGCGAATTTGTAGGGCAAGTACTGTTAACTATCAACTCATCTATTATTTCATTTCGCATAGTTTTATCAATATATCACGTGTATTTTCCCTGTATGCTCCATATATTGCTTTTCTCATATACTTTGGGATAAATACTATGTGATACTTACACATCATTTGTCTTATTTGCCATTAAAATCACCTTTCCTTTCGTTTATAATCGGCTTGAACAACCTTATTATAAATGGAAATGTGATTTTTTGTATAACATCTACCGCGCACCCGCATAGCGGGTGGTTTATGTTTCGCACGCTTTGCGGACTCAACAGGGGCACGACCCATAAGTTAAAACTCACTAGTCTCCTGCTATGCAGGTGGCTAGTGAGCTTTAAACCAGCAAGGCACAACATTTTATGATATTATAAATGTTGCATCTTACTTACAACTTGTTATTTAACACTTTCATTCTTTATTTTTTACTCATCAAATCCAACAAATGTAGTATAAATTAACTTTCTTTTCCAAGATTTAATGTCGGGCATATGCTCTTTTACAAAATATATCGTCTGATAAGTGAATTTTCTTTCTCCCTTTTCTCCACAACAATATATGCATATTCGACCTGACTCTTTTTCTATTTTTGATACTTGCCCTATCTTGTAACGAAAAATCTCCTTATTAGTAACAATCTCCACTGTTTCACCATTCACTAAATGAACCCCTATTACCATATTTTGATAATGTCTAAAAAGAAAGAGCATTATTCCTCCCCCCATTTCTATCGCCAATATACACAAAAGAACAATTTTCCACTTTCCTTCACATATATTCATTACCATTGCCGGCACCAATACAATCGTTAAAAAGATACATACTAAGATATTTACTATTTTAATATGTTTAAAAAATTTTTTTCCAATATTCATAACTAATATATCCTTATATTTTTATTATTATATACACGAATCGTTTTTTTCATCGCATAAATATATATATTGGTATATTGAGAATATTTTGTCACTTTAACTTTAGCACCTATATGAGATTTTGTTACTGATGTCCCATTTTTTATACTAGATAATTTCCATTTAACTATTGTCCAAGTCCATCCAACTTTAACTTGCCAATACGGAATAGGTGCAAAAGATGCTCCATAACCAACACTTGCTGAAAATCCATTTCCATTTTGTGATAGTTCTGCAGCTCCTGAACCAGATAGATGTATACCAACACTAAACGATGCTCCTGTTGACAAACCAATTCCATTTAAGCTATTTACATTCTTCTTTTTAGGATAATACGCAAGATAACCACTAATATATGCAGACGCATTAGTAATACAAAGTACTCCAAATGCAAGTGTTACTGATAAATTTGTTCCATCATAATTTACACCCACCATAACATAAAGTCCTAATACAAAGGCAGCACCCAACTCAATTCCTGCTGAAACTACCCAATATCCACTAGGGTCAATATATTTTATTGGATTATTATTACAATAAACATATAAATTATCTTTAAATATACTTCCTTCATTAATTCCTATAATTTCCGTATCATCTGCATTAACAAATCTACAAATATTAGTATCATAATATCTGCTCTGCAGATAATAAAATCCCGTCTCTTCATCCCTGTAATAACTTCGATATGTTATATGATTTAATGCGTATGCAGTCTCATTTCCTTCATAACATACCGTGTCAGTTATATTTCCCCACGCATCATATGCATAAGTAGCGATTTCTGTCCCTCTTGCATCCAGAAGTCCGATGACATCTCCCTGAAGATTTTTCTCATAGTATACCCTTGTCTTCTTCAGGCTGTTATCCATTTCACTTATCTGGCTGTACTCAAAACCGATAACGCTGTCATTGCTGTCATAAAAGTACCAGACATCATATGCCTTTTCCGTTGCCTTGTAGGTCACTATATGTTACGCCATCATATCCCCTCACTACTCCGTATTTCATAAGCAACTCATCATATTCTTTCAATATGCTTCGTTCATCTTTGTATATTTCCTGCCTTCTTTTTTCTAAAAAATCAATTAGTTGATTACTTTTCATACCTGACATCCACTCCTTTTATGACTTTGCCTGTATGTATCTTATAGCCTCAGCGCATTTTCCAGATTTCATCATTTTCTCTGATTAAATTATACACTTAAGCTCCACTAACCTAAATATACAACGCCCTTTATTCAATTCATATATGGATACCCGCTAAAGTCAAATGATACAAATTCCAGTTTAACGTATTTTTTCCCTTCTCTGTCACGATAGAAGTGATTTTTCTCATCTACATATGAAAATAAATTTCCAACATTTAGTACAACTTAATAACTAACCATTTCACTATTTAATTTTAAATGATTTTGTTTTTACAAACTTAATTTTGTACTTTCCTCTAGACAAATTCTTTCCAAAGAATTTTTTCCATTTTAATTTTACAGTAACGCTTTTGCCACTCCTCGCCACTATCGTTTTACAGAACACTGCTTTCTCACTGAATTTCACTTTTTTCCATTTATTCTTTCCATGTTTCTTTAAAACAAACAATTCTGAAAAATAGAAATCTTTTTTCCCATTATTTTTAATCTTAATTTTAATTTGTTTTTTTGTAGCCTTTAATACTTTAACTGTTACTTTCCTGCTACTCGTTGTCATGTTTGTTTTATCCGACCCGGCATAAACGTTATTTACGTTATATGCATTAAATATTAGACCACTAAACATTATCAATATAACAATCAAATATTTTTTCATTTTATGCTTGCAATATAATTTTTTATACATTACGTTCCCCTTTCTTCAAAAAATCAATTGTAACCATTTGATTCGATTTCTTAGCTCTTCTTTTACTATTTCAAATTCATTTTTTAATATAATTTTCTCCAATTAATTATGCCCCTCAATACCATATATTACCGCTCTCATCTGATAAACCTATTATACCATCCCCCCGAAGATTTTTCCCACTAAAATAATTCTTTCCTGTATTTTATTGAATCTTTTTCTGTAATTTTCCGAATTACCCTGCATGGATTACCTGCTGCAAACACTCCTTCCGGAATATCTCTGGTAACCACACTTCCTGCTCCAATAATGGCACCTTTTCCTATGGTAACGCCACCACACACTGTTACATTTGATGCAAGCCAGCAACCGTCTTCAATATTAATTGGTGCCGCATATTCTTCATCATATGGTGTGCCATCTTCCTTAAACTTAACTTTACGCTCTTCTATTAACATTGGATGAATTGGTGTTGCCAATGTACAGTTAGGCCCCATTAACACATCATTGCCTATAATAACCGGACAGCAATCCAAAACCACCAGATTAAAATTAACAAAACAATTTGTTCCAAAGACAGTATTTACTCCATAATCAAATTGTACCGGTCCCTGAATGGCTGTGCCCTTTCCCATATTGGGCAATAATCCTTTTAGTATCTCCTCTCTTTTTTCCACTTCATCTTCATATGTATCATTATAATCCTTTGACAACTTATGGGCATTTGTACGCTTCATTGCAAGAACCTTATCTGATGAATCATAAATCATGCCTCTAATCATCTTTTCTTCTTCTGTCATCCTAACACTCTCCTACGACTTTATTGAACCACCCCATCCTTAATATGTATGGTTCTGCCACACATCTGTGCGACTCTTTCATCATGAGTTACAATTATAACCGTTTTCCCCTGATTATTCAATTTAAGAAATACTTTCATTATTTCCTCGCCTATTTTGCTGTCTAATGCCCCTGTCGGCTCATCTGCCAAAATTATTTCCGGGTTATTAACTAATGCTCTGGCAATTGCCACCCTCTGCTGCTGACCACCTGATAACTGTCCCGGTTTCTTGTTTTCGTGATTTTTCAATCCAACCTTTTCTAAGATGTCAGAAGAACTTTTATCCATTACTTTTTTACTGATTTTTTCCTTACCCTTTTTGTAAATATTTGAAAATATAAGACTCATTTTTACGTTTTCTTTTGCAGATAATTCTTTTATTAAATTAAAATTCTGAAATACAAAACCTATTTTTTCATTTCTAGCCATTGCCAATTCATTATTGCTTAATTTTGACGCTTCTATCCCGTCCAACATATATTCTCCTGAATAATTATTATCTAATAATCCCAGAACATTAAGCATTGTTGATTTTCCCGAACCTGATGGTCCCATAATGGCTACCATTTCACCCTTTTCAATGTTTATAGAAATATTTTTTAATATTTGTTGTCTGCTTTCTTTTTCTCCAAAGAATTTATTAATATTTTTTAACTCAATTATATTCATTTTACTTGCCTGCTCCTTCGTTTATAAGTTCTACCGGTTCCTGACCTGCAATTTTTCTCATAGGTAGCAACTCACATACAACCATGCATACAATCATAACGAGCAGTGTAATTGCCACATTTTCTAATGTTATTTTAAAGCCCTCAGATGCCATAAAGAATGTTACTGCAAGACTCCCTGCTATAGAGATTACAAAACTAATGAAAAACATAACCATACCTTCCCCTAATGTCATAATAAGCAAATGTTTTTTTGATAATCCCATGGCATAATGAATACCAAATTCCCGTTTTCTTAGCACCAGATTAGACAATATTGTTCCAATTGTTCCTAACAATGACAAAACAATAATTATAATTGCAAATATCATTGTAGCTAAAATAACTGTTTTCTGTTTATTGTAATATTGTTCAATCTGACTTTCCAGGCTAATAAACTGTATGTTTTTTCCTACATTTTCATATTCATCTGATAATCTGTCCTCAATATTCTCCATATCGCTATTTGCCTTGATTAAAACATTATTCTCATAAGCCAAATCAGAAAAATCTGCTATTTTAGGAAATACCATAAAATCTTCTTTATTTTTAATAGTATCCGAAATACATGTGGCATTCCCTGTAAATATATAAGAATTTTTATCTGCAACAGCCACTACCATAATAGTGGCATTATATGTATCCTCATCTATCATATATTCTATGTTATATTTTTCATTAAGCTTATATTTATCCCTTAATGAATAACTAACAATAACAGGAATAACATCATCGTCATTGTAATTTACCAATTTTTCTATGTTGCCATCCTGAAATTTCCACTTTGCCATATTGATAAAATCTTTATTTACCATAATAGCATTGTCAACCATATTATTTTCATCATAAACACTAATATTGTCTAAAATACCGATAGAGACATTTGTATCACTTTTTATTTCGTCATATATGGTGCTGTATTTATCTTTTTGAGTTTTTGGTGGCTCCTTTCCTACAACTTCTCCGTCCTCTTCGTCATCACTTTCATCCTCTGTAACTGACATTTGCACCGTATCTGAATCCATAATTGATTCAATGTTTCTTCTATATTCCAAAACCTGCTGCACCATACAAATACTTAACAGCAAAGAAAAAAATGCAATTGAAAACTGAATTATGTTAAGGACACTTTTTTTCTTATGAATCTTAAAACTTTTCAAAATAATGCTAATCATATTTCCTCCTAATAATATGTAGTGCCCCCTCCCTTCGGGTCAGCGGCATTTCGTCGGAAACATCCTGAAAAATGAACTTCGTTCATTTTGTTTCCTCCTACTCACATGAAATAACTTCTATTGGGTTAAACATAACACTTTTACGAACTATTAAAAGCGCTGAAATAACCCCACATAATGCGGATACTAATATTGCTAATAAAAGATTTGTAAAGGATAAATTGATATTCACACCATAACTTACAAGCATAGATTTGAAAAGCACATTAATTACAAACTGAATAAACAAAGCTAATATTGCGCCCATTGAAGAAATCATGGTCATTTCCACAACAACCCACTTTATAATGAATCCGTTTAATGCTCCCATTGCTTTCATAATTCCTATTTCTTTTTTTCTTTCCATCATCCAATAATTCATAAGATTAATAATATTAATTATTGCGATAAAAAATACCAGACACGATGCTATGGCTGTAATAGCTATGGAATTGTCTAATGAACTTCCATCTATATTCCTTTCCATTTCCTCATATACTATTTCAACACCATAATTACTTAACTTCTGTTCAATATCACCAAATTCATTAATAAATTCATCTTTTCCATTTTTTAATACCATTATGTAATTATTCTTTTTTTGTGGATTATAAAAATCATTGCCAAATGATGATATGTAGTCTTCAAATTCCATATATATGGCATTATCCCATATTGTTTCTCTGTTTTCCCTTCCGCAAATCCCCCGAACATTATATTTTTTACCATTAATACTCACATTTTTTCCCTTTTTCGACTTCAAAGCATCAGCTGCATCTTTTCCTAAAACAACCTGACCACATTGTCCGTCTAAATAGTTTCCATTAATAATCGGTATATGCCAATCACCCTGATTTTTAGCTTCCACAGGAACAATCTGCAAAACTCCATTATCTGTTTCCACTCCTCCAAGGGATAAAATTTGTATCTCCCCATATTTACCTAATTTCTGAAAAATACTTTTAATTTTCTCAATGTTCAGACCCTCATTAATTTTCATGTCAATATTTAATTGTTTAGAATAATCTCCGGAATTGCAGTCTAATATGTAATTATAATTTTCTTTTACAAGGCTCGCTCCCACCGAAAGAAACAGACTTCCTACAAAAAATCCAATCACCATAAGACTTAATATTATTTTTTTGTGTTTCCATTGCATCATTATATACTTAAACATCATTCAACCTCTAGTGTATACCTGTTACTACTTATAACCGGTATTTCTTTTTCTGTATTTATCACGGCATTGCTTAAATTAGGAATGCATAAAAATTCCATTTCATATTTTCCTGATTTGTCCGGTGCATAAATTTCCATATTCTCTAAATCATCTGAATATGTCATATAATCCTTATTATTTATACTTATCTGATTGCCATTAAGCAGACAAACCAATATATAATCTGTTCCTATTTCATTATTTTTCATATCTATTTTTAACTTAATTTTCTGATTTTTATCTACACTAATTCCTAATGTCTTCTTCATATTCATGCACTTCAAAGATGCTTCTGTATCTAAATCATCATCTAACTCAGAAATCTTTATTTTTTGAGTTTTCACTATTGTTTCCTCACTGGAATTATTTTCGATTATGTAGTGTCTGCATATTGTATTTGTATCACTAACCAGCTCATTTTCATCTGAATAAACATCCGTGTCCTGCCGTAGGACAATAACAACATCGTTTACCTGATACTTAAATGCTTTTTTATCTAATGTAACACTATATTTATTACAGCCCTGAGAAGATAATTCAAATTCATATTTTTGTAATTCCAAATTATCCTTTTTAAAGCTTTTCTGATGATAATTAACTAAAACTGTCATTTCATATTTAACTTTTCTGTCATTATAGTTGTAAATTTCAAAATCTATTTTAATATTATTATCTTTATCTAAAAAATTATCAATGCTATTATTTTTTAGCTCTAACATTCCCTTTAAATTTGAAACTTTCATCCCTGAATGAACACTATACTCCTGTTGAGGTTTTAGACCGTCTATAATCATTTTAGCAGCCACACCACATATTATTATTGTAACAACCATGGAAATTATAAAGATTCTTTTCTTGGACTTACTCATTAATATTCCCCTTCTTATTATTGATTAATCTCCATACCCTGACTTGCAGGGTATGGAGAAACTATAAACTAATATTTAATATTTTTTACTAGCTTTCAACTCAGAATAAATACCATCATGGCTATACCCAGTATGCTTACTTACAAATTTAGTTCCACTAGATTTGTATGTAGGACCTGATATCCAATCTGTTTCAACTCCACCAAATCCACTTTTTAAGCTTTTACTTGAAGATACAGACCTTGTAGTATATCCACTCTTGGATACTGTACATTTAGCGGTTATCTTTTTATAACCGTATGTATCAGAGTATCCCTTAGGTGCACTGTATAATGGATTCTTGGTATATAAAGTTCCTTCTACATACAATGTTGCTGCTCCCACGACCGATGTGAGCATAACGCCACATAAAGCGCCCATTGCAATAACCTTACAAATGCTCTTCTTCATCACACTCGTCTCCTTTCTTACGTATTTTATAAGATGTGTCGACCCCATCTTTACATACATTACATAAAAACACTTTTATTGTCAATGTTTTTTACTTAATTAATTTTATTTGCATAAAAAAACTTTTACACCAGCACCACACTTTGGCAGCTTTTCAGTTTTACTTTTCCGTCTTCCATATCCAGGTCTTCCATATTATTAAGTATTACCCGGTACTTTCTATTCTCAAGCTCTAACACTTTGTCCTGCTTTCCAAAATTAGCTAAAACTACAATCTCACCGCTTTCATTTACACGTTTGTATGCAAATATTTTATCCTCATTTTCAAAAATAGGCTCTGTTATTCCATAAGTTAGAAGTTCCCTGTACTCATCAGATTTTCTAAGAGCAATTAATTTTCTGTAGTAGTTAAGCAGGGAATCTTCCCTGTTTTCCTGGTCTGAAACATTAATGTCTTTGTAATTAGGATTTACCTTAAGCCACGGTTTTCCATTAGTAAAACCTGCATTTTCTCCATCACTCCACTGCATTGGAGTCCTTGCATTATCTCTGCTATGCTCGTAACATCCCTTTAATGCCAATTCCTTTGATACTCCTGCCTGTACAGCCATATTGTACTGGTTAATGGTACTTATATCATCGTATTCCTCAATTCCTTTCATAGGGCAGTTAGTCATTCCTATTTCCTGTCCCTGATAAATAAAAGGTATTCCTCTTAAAAGAAGATTTACCGTGGCAAGCATTTTTTTGCCCGTTTCATTTTGGGCATAGGATGGAATATACCTGCTTGCTCCTCTTGGCTCATCATGGTTTTCAATAATATTAGCCATAAACCCAACATCTTCACACTCTCTTTGAGAATGAAAAATAACCCTTCTGTAATCCTCAAATGTTATTTCCGGTGCATCGTACCAGCCATGTCCTCCAAAAGCCAAACACTCAGCAGAGAAATCAAACATTGTGGAAAAATGTCCATTGTCCCCAATAAATTCCCTAATTTCATCTTTTCTCATATTAAACACTTCAGCTACTGTAAATGCATCATGCTTTTCAAAAGTATTTTTCTTCAAATCTTCCAGCATATCACCTATTCCCGGCACTTTTTCCGCTGCAACACCTGCATGAACAAATCCGTCATCTCCATCTGCCGGCAGACTCTTAAATTGCAAATCTTTTCTTATATTAATAATTGCATCTATTCTAAAACCGGCTAGTCCCTTATCAAGCCACCAGTTAATCATCGAATATAACTCTTCTTTTACCTTTGGATTGTACCAGTTCAAATCCGGCTGTTCCTTGGCAAACAGGTGCAGATAATAGTAATCTGTTCCCTGAACCTTTTCCCATGCACTTCCTCCAAAATAGGAACGGTAATTACACGGTGGCTGACCGTTTTTCCCTTTCCTAAAATAAAAATAATCTCCATACTCTCCTTCAATATCCTGCAATGCCTTTTTAAACCATTCATGCTGGTCTGAACAATGATTTATAACCAAATCCATCAAAATGCCAATGTTTCTTTTTTTTGCTTCAGCAATCAGTTCTTCAAAATCCTCCATTGTTCCGAAACGTTCATCTATTTTATAATAATCTGAAATATCGTATCCCTGATCAACTAAAGGTGACTGATATATAGGTGAAATCCATATAATATCAATTCCTAAATCCTTTAAATAATCAAGCTTATTGATAATTCCCCGTATATCTCCGATTCCATCACCATTTGTATCCATAAAACTTTTAGGATAAATCTGATATGCTACCTTGTCATGCCACCACTTCTTTTCCATAAAAACTGCCCTTTCTTCTGTTATTTTTTCTAATAAGTTAATTATATTTTTCCTATTAATAATGTCAATACCGCTTTATTGTTTATAATTACCGTGGTTTCATTTTTCTTATTGCTTTCTTTGTTTACAGTGAACAAAATTTATAGTAAAATATTACTAATTGTGGGCATTTAACTTGCTAATTAAATTGTCCCTATATTAACTTAACTGATTATTTTTACTGGAGGTATTATGAAAACTGTTGAAGTTGTGGTTCCATGCTATAACGAAGAAGCAATGCTTAATATGTTCTACGTGGAATCCGAAAAAATATATAAAACAATAGATGAATATTCGTTTAGTTATATTTTTGTCAATGATGGTAGCCGGGATAAGACTTATCCCATACTGAAGGATTTAGCCGGAAAACATGATAATGTAAAATTTATTTCATTTTCACGTAATTTCGGTAAGGAAGCAGCCATGTATGCCGGGCTTCGCAACACTACTGCTGACTATGTAATTGTAATGGATGCAGATTTACAGCACCCGCCGGCTTTGGTTCCTGAGATGATAAAGCAGATTGAAGCAGGTTATGACTGCTGTGCTGCCCTTAGGACAAGCAGAAAAGGAGAATCTAAAATCAAAAGTTTCTTCTCCGGAATGTTTTACAAATTCAGCAACAGATTTACTGATGTGCAACTGGTACAAAATGCCGTTGATTTCAGAATAATGAGCAGACAAATGGTAGATAACATAGTGAAGTTATCAGAAGTGCAGCGTTTCTCAAAGGGTATTTTTGAATGGGTTGGTTTTGAAACCAGCTGGATACCTTATGAAAATGTGGAACGTATCGCAGGCGAAACCAAATGGAGTTTTAAAAGTCTGTTTAAGTATGCCATAACCGGTATTACTTCTTTTTCCATAACACCATTAAGATTTCTTACGTGTTTTGGTCTTGTAATATCCGTTGTTGCATTTTTGCTTATAGTATTTACCCTTATTAGAAAGTTAGCCTTTGGAATAGACGTTTCAGGTTATGCTTCACTGCTTATTGCTGTGTTGTTCTTAGGGGGAATTATCGAATTGTCCTTAGGTATTCTCGGTGAATATATTGCCAATATATATTTAGAAGCAAAAGACAGACCTATATACATTATTCAGGATACAAATATTAAAGAATCAAAATAAAACCATTAATAAGGAAGGAGATAAATAATGGAACGTAAGGGAGACTCTAAATTTTCATTTAGTACATGGTTAAAAGATAACTGGCTGTATTTCTTAGCTTTTCTTTTGCCGGTACTGTCAATGTTAATTGTTTATTTTTTCAAAGATATCGCACCTTTTGGCGATCAAATGTATTTAAGAAGTGACTGTTACCATCAGTACACACCATATCTGCAGATTTTGCAGGACAAGTTAAGAGGAGGCGGAAGCTTATTTTATACCTGGGAAATCGGTGCCGGTATGAACTTTGTGGCTATAGCCGCCTACTATTTATCAAGTCCTTTTAATCTTTTAACTATTTTATGGCCGGGTAACATGGCTGACTATGTTAGTTTCTTTATAATAGTAAAAATGGGACTTGCAGGTTTTTCAGCTACTTACTATCTTGTAAAAAGATTTAAGACAAAGCATGTTCCTGCTGTTATTTTCGGTATGGTATACGCACTTTCATCTTATTTTGCAGCATTTAGCTGGAACATTATGTGGCTAGACTGTATGTGGCTTTTACCATTTATCATTTTAGGTCTGGACAGACTTGTTACTGAAAGAAAATACAAAATGTACTGTATAGCCCTTGCTCTTGGCATCTTTTCTAACTACTATATTGGAATTATGCTTTGTATTTACAGTGTAATTTATTTTGTATATTTAATCTGCGTATCAGATTTTGATGAAGAAATCGGTAATGTTAAAGGAAGATTATTAGCATTTAAGGATTTTGCAATATACTCCGTTTTAGGTGGCGGGCTTGCTGCCTGCGTAATTTTACCTGAGTATTTTAACCTACTTACAACTAAATCAGCAGATACATCTTTCCCTGATGCCATAGAAGAATATTTTTCCATTCTCTATATGCTTTTCAGGTCTCTTATTTGTATCCCTGTAGCAGACTTAAAGTATCCACATGACCCTAACATTTATTGTACAGTTGCAGTATTTGTTTTAATTCCTCTTTTCTGGTTATGTAAAAAAATCAGCGTTAAAGAGCGTGTTGGAAAAACTGTAATTGCCGTAATTATGCTGTTAAGCTTTAATATTAACATACCTAACTATATCTGGCATGGATTCCATTTTCCAAACAGTCTTCCATGTAGGGAATCTTTCTTATACATTTTCCTTATAGTTACTATGGCATATGAAGCTTTCTTACACATAAAGGAATTTAAGGCCTCCCAGATTATCGGTGCAATGGGTGGTGCCTTAGGACTTATACTTGTCCTTCAGGAATTATTTAAAAACACATCATTCTTTAGCGATTTGGCTGTAGAAACTAATATAAGAAAAATAATATATTTCAGTATGTTGTTTATTGTTATATATGTGATTCTGTATTTCTGTTACAGAAGAAAATCAGATATGAAGGCATTTTTCATTTATCTGCTGGTACTTACTACATTCTGTGAGCTTACCCTTAACTTATGCGTTACAGGTATGGCAAGCACATCCTCAAGGTCTGCATATTACGAAAGTACACAGGCTCATAAACAGTTAAATGAAACAGCTAAAAATAAAGCAGAAAGTGAAGGAGTTAAATTCTACAGAACAGAATCTGCTTCACATTCCACAAGAAATGATGGTGCAAGATTTGATTACGACAGTATTTCAACCTTCTCATCAGTAGCATCAGCTGCTATGCAGGATTATTATAATCAGCTTGGTATGCAGACATCATTTAATGCATATTCATATTACGGACATACACCACTTACTGCTGCTATGTTCTCTGTTAAATATGAATTTACTGACAATACACCTTCTCTTCCAACTAACATGACAGAGATTGGAAGTCAGACATATTCAACAGGCAATAATGCAGCCTCAACTGTTCATTTATATGAGTACAATAATACTCTTCCTCTTGGATTTATGGTAAATATGAGCACTGAGGCAAACTGGAATAAAGAGACGGGAAATCCATTTACAACACAGAACAGTTTTGTAAAAACTGCAATTGATAGTGATGCTAATATTTTCCATCAATTACAGACAACTGACACTGTTGGAACATTTACTGCTAAATATCAGTTAGAGGAAGATGATAATTACAAACCATCAGGAGATGCTGCAACATACGATGTTTACTTCTACTGTGTAACTTCTTCTGAAACTCTTACTGTGAATATTACTAATGGAAGCATAACAGATGACAATTCTACAACAAAGACATTCTCATCTACTAACCAGAATTACATTTGCCATGTTGGTAACGTATCTGCCGGCTCCACTATAACAGTAACAGCCAGCGACGGACAGGCTTTAACCACATGTTATGCATATGCTTTTGATAATGATGCATGGGAAACAGCTTATAAGCTTTTAAACAAAAATCCTTATACTGTTGAATCCTATTCTGATACAAAGATTACCGGTAAGGTTACAGCTAAGAAACAGGGCATTATGTACACTTCTATTCCATATGATAAAGGATGGAATGTATATGTTGATGGTGTAAAATCAAAGACTACATCTATTTGTTCAGGAGCTCTTACAGGTGTTCTTGTAGAAGCAGGCACTCACGAAATTACCTTTAAATATACTCCTAAAGGATTAGTTCCGGGTATTGTTATTACAATTATTTGTCTTTTAATTTTCCTTGGAATAATCTATAAAGACAATATTATAAACTTAATTTCTAACAAATCAAAGAATAACAAGGTTACTTCTAAGAAGTAACACAATCATAAAAAATAGCGACTGCTAATTAATGCAGCCGCTATTTTTTATGGGATTAAATCCGTATCAGATAGGGTTTACTTATTTAAAATTTTCTTTAAATCCTCCTCCGGTGTAGTTATTGGAGATATATTATAATTATCCACTAATACTTTAAGCACATTTGGTGATATAAAAGCCGGCAATGTGGGGCCTAAATATATATCCTTTATTCCTAAATAAAGCAAAGTTAAAAGAATACATACTGCCTTTTGTTCGTACCAGGACAGCACCATAGACAATGGCAACTGATTAACTTCACACTGGAAAGCCTCTGCTAATGCTGTTGCCACCTTAATGGCAGAATAAGCATCATTGCACTGCCCCATATCCATTATTCTTGGAAGTCCCTCTATATCTTCTAAATCTAAGTCGTTGAATCTATACTTTCCACAAGCCAATGTTAAAATAATAGAATCCTTTGGAGTCTGCTTTACAAAATCCGTGTAATAGTTTCTTCCTACCCTGGCACCATCACAACCGCCAACTAAGAAGAAATGACTGATTTTTCCCGTCTTTACGCCATCAATTACTTTATCTGCTACTGACAACACTGTTCCATGGGCAAATCCTGTTGTCACATACTCCCCACCGTTAATACCTGTAAGCTTTTTATCCTCTTCATATCCTCCAAGTTCTAAAGCTTTATTAATTACCGGTGTAAAATCCTTATCCTCACCTATATGCACCATTTCCGGATAAGATACAACCTCTGTAGTAAATACCCTGTCGCTATAGCTTTCCTTAACAGGCATAAGGCAATTAGTTGTAAACAACACAGGACCTTTAATATTATCAAATTCTTTTTGCTGGTTCTGCCATGCAGTTCCAAAATTTCCCTTTAAATGGCTGTATTTTTTAAGCTCCGGATAACCATGTGCCGGAAGCATTTCTCCGTGAGTATAGATATTTATACCTTTATCTTCTGTTTGTTTTAGCAACAATTCCAAATCCTTTAAATCATGACCTGATATTACAATAAATGGCCCTTTCTCAATAGTAAGTGGCACCTTAGTAGGTGTTGGAGTGCCATAAGCGTCTGTATTTGCTCTATCTAATAATTCCATGCACTTTAAATTAACTTCTCCCACCTTAAGAACTGTTTCAAGTAACTTGTCGCTACTTAAGTCATAGCTTATAACTGATAATGCCCTGTAGAAAAATTCATTCACTTCACTATCTTCATATCCTAACACTAAGCCATGATATGCATAGGCAGCCATTCCTCTTATTCCAAACAAAATAAGGGATTTAAGGGAACAAATATCCTCGTCACTATTCCAAAGTTCATCCATGTTGTAATCATCTGTATTGTCACATCTTGAAATACACGCTACACATCCCGGTGCAATTCTTTCCTTTTCCCTATGAACTTTTTCTATCATTTCCTCTAATGTATTATCATTAAAATTTACATTAGTAACTGTGGTAAACAAACCTTCAATAATAATTCTGTCAGTATTTTCTGTCTTTTGGTTGTTCCCACAAGCCTTTGCTAACCCAATCAGGGCTCCTGTAAGTTTGTCCTGTAAATTAGCTGTATTTGCTGTTTTACCACAAACCCCTACATTTTTTGTACATCCGCTGCATCCCGCAGTCTGCTCACACTGAAAACAAAACATTTTCCATTCTCCTCTCTTGAATTTACAATGAAATTATATTAGAATGGCAATAATTAATCGGTGGTTATAACCACAGAAATGAGGAATTATGAAAAAAAACATAATGAAAATTTTGGGAAATTTGGAAATGCCAGTTTTCAAAAACATAGATAATGAAGATTTAGTATACCTTAAATCTATTAATGCTTTCCGCATTGAGAAATATAAAAGAAATAATATAATTTTTCACACCGGAGAAATAATTCATGAAATAGGAATTGTAATTAGTGGAAATGTTATTATAGAAAATAATGATTTATGGGGAAATAAAACCATCTTAAGTATTGTTACATCGGGGCAGGTCTTTGGTGAGTCATACGCCTATAGCCATTTACCTTTAATGGTAAATACCGTAGCCGCAGACTCTGCCACTATTTTATTTTTCGACTTAAATATCCTTGACAATCCCATATATTCTAACTGTTCATGGCAGGACAAAATTATTAGAAATCTTTTAAGAATCGCCACAAGAAAGAATATTATTTTATCAAACAGAAGCTTTTGCACTGCTCCAAAAACCATTCGCGGAAGGCTATCTATATACTTTTCAGGTCAGTCTACCATTAATAATAGTAATGAATTTGATATTCCCTTTAACAGGCAGCAAATGGCTGACTTTTTAAACTTAGACAGAAGTGCCTTATCAAAGGAGCTTTGCAAAATGCGTAATGAAGGATTAATTGATTTTAACAAAAATCACTTCATAATTTATAATATAGATAATTAATCTACAGGCTTGGAAGCTCTATTTTCTTCCATTGTTTATCATTGAACTGATTTTTAGACCCGTCTATAAATTTACTGTATTGTTCATTAAAAGCTGCTTCCTTTGCCTTTTCAACCATATCCTTTTTATTCTCTGTTGTCTTGTCCTTAATATAATTGTTGACACAGTACACCAGATAATAGCTGTCTCCATCTTCTATAATATCACTGATTTTTCCCTTTGTAAGGTTGAATGCTTCCGTTTCATACTTAAGAGTAGCCTCACTCTTCTTTATGTCTTTTTCCACTGTGCTATCAACGCTATACTGCTTTGCTTCACGGGAAAACTCCTGATAGCCCCCTTCAACCACACTTTTTACTTCATTTAATGTAGATTTAATTTTTGAAACCTTTGTTTTAGATGAATCCATTTTTATATATTGAATTTTAATAACTCTTGCGTCTTCCTCGCTAATGTCATCTCCTACATGTTCAGTAATACCTGAATATACTTTTTCAGCCAATTTGTATTTTTCGCACAAATTCTCCACATCAGCTTCTTTTGCATCGGTATAATCCTTTTCTGAATCTGTCATAGCCTTATAATACTGTGATGCCTGCTTACTCACCTCAGTTTTTTCAGTATCTGAAAGGGTAACATTATTCTTCTTTGCCATAGCTGCCAATGCATATTTAACAGTTATACTCTCTTTTACCTTATCCTTTACAAACTCCTCTAATGTCTTATGGTCACTTATTTTATTTTTCCAGTCAACGCTGCCACCAAAATCCTTTGCATATTGTTTTGCAGTATCAAGAAGACAAATCATATACTCTGACTTGCTG
Source organism: Eubacterium sp. CAG:161 (assembly GCF_000432355.1). Lineage (NCBI taxonomy): Bacteria > Bacillati > Bacillota > Clostridia > Eubacteriales > Eubacteriaceae > Eubacterium > Eubacterium sp. CAG:161. The sequence goes on along the minus strand of NZ_HF991874.1, from coordinate 195,059 downwards.
CAAACTAACTCATCTATTTTAAACATCTGATTTGACTTAAGTCCTGTAATATTTCCAATTATCGGTGTATTATCACCTATACTGCATCCGGTAAAATTAAGTACCGAACATGCCATAACCAGACTTATAGCCATACATTTTATTCCAATCTGTTTTTTTCTCATTATATCCTCCGGATTACATTCTCATTACATCTTCTAAAATAGTATTTACATTTTCAGTAATATGCTTAGCCGCTCTTTTAACCTCGGCATCAGACCATTGCATTGCATAACTGTAAAAACAATGCTCAAACATATCTATATCACTATATCCACCGCCAAAAATCACTGTATCTTCCTGAGATATATTAAATACATGCTGTAAAAGGGCAATTGCCATTCCCTTTGTAACATATTCTCCGGTTATATACATTTGTTCAGGACTTGAAATGGAAACATGAGCCTTACCTGCCCATTTATTATAAAAATATTCATATGTTTCCCCATCAAATCCATCTCTGGCACAAATTGTTATTTTATTTACATCTCCGTTAAGCTCTTTAGTGTCTCTTATGTACTCCGGCTCAACTCCCATGTTTTTAAGATAATTAATAAAATCAATATCATGGGTGTTAGTCATTGCCCCCCGTTCATCTGAAAACAGCAGTTTAAAACGCCTTATAAATTTATCATTTTTTTCAATTTCAGACACAACTTCCATACATACTAACCTGTCAATAGGTGTCTTGCTAATCACCTTGTCCTGATAAATCACCACACCACCGTCATTACATATATAAACAATGTCATTTTTTACATTCCCAAATAAAGGCTTAACTGCATCATAATTTCTGCCTGTTGCCACGGCAAACTTGACACCATTGGCATTAAGTTCAGATATTAATTCAATTGTTCTATCATCAATTTTGTTCTTATTTTCATATAATAACGTATTCTCTAATCCGCAAACTATAAAATTAATCATTACTGCCTCCTGCTGAGTAATTTTATACATTATTTCTTTATAGACTTAACCTTTGATTTATTTCCATAAATCACCTGTCCTGACGCTTTTTTATAAGCAGCAACCTTATAATAATATGTTTTGCCGCCCTTTACTTTCTTATTGGTATATGTAAATCTCTTATTTCCATATACCTTACCTACCTGTACATATTCTCCTGTCTTTTTATTACTCCTGTATATTTTATATCCACCGGCTCCATCTATTCTCTTCCATGTTAGCTTAACACTGCTTCCTACTGATTTAATGGATGTAATGGAAACTCTTGAAGGTATCGGTATTGCATTAACAGCTTCTGAAACGGCACTTTTTACTTTTGTTCCGTTTACAGCCAGTCTATATGCCTTAACCTTATATGAATATTCTGTTCCTGTAGTAAGTCCACTGTCTGTATATGAAGATACCGGACTTTCTATTATTTTTTTCAATGTATACTGACCTTTAGAATTTCTTCTATAAACTATATATCCTGCAACCCCTTCTTCTTTCTGCCATGATAATTTAACAGAATTATAATTAGCTGAAGCTGCTTTGGCTACAGGTCTTTTAGGCTTTGCAACTGTAGTGGTACCACCTACTTTAACTGATACGGCACTCATACTTCCTGAGCCTAAAAATGCCCTTATTGTAACACTTCCTGCTTTAACACCTGTTACATTTCCTGAATTATTAACAGTTGCTATTGCCGGATTATCTGACATATAGTATATTGTTTCGCCTTTACTTACACTAACCGGTAATTTACATTTGCTTCCCACTGCTACACTATATTCGTCAGATAAACTTACATAGGTTGCTGCTAAATATCCCGAATAACTTTTACCGTTTTTTACAAGGGATACCTTATACCAGTAAGGATTACTAAGCCATGCTGTACCATAAGACACTTTTGTCATACAACCACCTGATACTGACACCTTATCTCCCTTAGATAAAGTAATTACCTTAGCTGAATTAGTTCCCGGTTTTTTTCTTAAGTTTACTGAAGCAATTGTTTCCCCTGACTTTGAGGAAGCTCCCAATCTTACTGTACTGTTTTCTCCCGGCATATTTTTAAAATACGGAATAACAAAGGTCTTTGCAAGAGAAGCTATTCCCAAATCATTGTATGCCTCTGAAGTATATGCTGCCTCTGATGCTGCACCGTAAACATTTGTCATGTACTGGTGAGTATATAATGCATACTTTGAACTTTTGTTTACATTAAATCGCTGATAATATGTAGTGTTCTGTCCACAATTTATGTACTTTTCACCTATATACGATGCACCACCTATAATGGATTTTCCCGGCTTAGTCCAAGGTCTGTTATAAGTTTTATCCTTTCTGTTACTTGCCCATGCCAATCCGTTTGCTATAGGATTAGCACTGGAATAAGCTCCTATATTGTAGAAATTATATATTCCGGTGTATGTCTTTGAATACTGACCTGATACACTTCCACTGGCTCCCATTCCTGCATATTTTGCGTTCTTTTTTGTTCCTACTTCCTGAAGGATTCTTGATGCAATATAATATGCACTTACATCAGCTTTTTTTGCAGCTTCTAATATCTTACTGGAAAAAAGTGTATTGCTTGCCTTATATTTTCCTGCTGTAGTTATGTAACCAATATTAGTTTTATACATAAAAGAACCATCTAATATGGCCTCAACACCTGCCTGGGTCTGAGTAGCACTATCATAGGACAACTGCTCAAACATATATATATGTTCAGCATCTAAAAAATTCCTTGGATCCATGAAATACGCAATGGCATTTTTTGAAGCCGAAACCCAGTTTCCTCCATCTTTAGGAATATATTTACCTGTTGATGCATTGTAATCTCCCGAAGCATTTGACTTAAGGAATTTACTGTAGGCATTTTCAATAAGACTTTTATTATCCTTGTATTCTTCTGAAACTGCCGTATCAAAATATATTCCTGTATTATAAGGTACAAATTTCCACTTTGGATATTTGCTATGTAATGCACGAAGGTACGGCTTATAGCTATCCGGAAATTTACTTATACTTTTTTCAAATGCCGTAGCTGCACTTACAGTTTCACTTTCCGCTTCAAAAGTCGTACACAAAGTAGCAACCATAGCAACTACCATGATTATGGAAATAACAATATTTAATAATCTATTCTTATGTACTCTCATAATACCTCTCTAACTGTCCTAACTAAAAGACACTTACTAGCGTCTTACTTTTACTCCCTTGGTTCCTCGTTTTCCAATTTTTAACTTTCTCAAATCCACCTGTTTTCCTTTATATTCTACCACTTCATTATCGCCTACATCAAGAAGGTAAACATTGGAAACATAATCATTTGCATTAAGTTTTATACCTTTAACGCCTAATGTGGATTTTTTCATTTCAGGGACTTCCTTAATTGGAAATCTTAAGAATATGCCTTCCTCTGTCTGTATCACAAGAATTTCTCTTGTGTATCTAAGCTCAGTTTCCACAGGCACATCCACCATATTGTCCATCTGACCAAATTCCATCTGCTCGTAATCTAATGATTCAAAGTCATCTGAACCACCTGAAAGCATAACAGGCATTTCAAAGTCATCCGGTACCGCTTCTCTTTCTGATACTCTTGTAATCTTTACAGACACAAGCTCATCATCTTTTCCAAGTTTTGTGGCAGCCATTGTCTTTCTGTTAGTTTCAAATTCACTTCCATCTACTAACTTAATCATTCCAAGTTTTGTGGTAAATAATAGCTTTTTGTCTTTTATCATATTAGAGGACATTAAAGCAACAATGCTTTCTCCCTCACTGCTGTAATTTCCCAGATTGTCAATAGGTACACCTTTTTCCCTGACTTTTTTAGTTGGAATTTTTGCTACCTTAATCTGATGAACATTTCCATTATCCGTAAAAATACAAATCGTATCAGTGTTCATACAGTTAAAATAATATTTGTTATCTGTAGTTACTGACTCCCTGTTTCTGTCAAATGCTGCCGGATCAAGTAATTTGGCATAACCGAACTTGTCCTGAACAAAAACTACTTCCTGCTCTACAAAGGCATTTTCATCAAAAACAGCTTCCCTTCCATCTTCAATTAATGTACGTCTCTCAACGTCATATTCCTTCTTAATTTTTTGAAGATCCTTTTTGATAGTCTTAGTCATTACCTTTCTGCTACCAAGAATATCCTCATATTCACCGATTTTATTGACCAACTCTTCATATTCCTTCTGGAGAGCCATAATTTCAAGACCAATAAGTTTTGATAATCTAAGGTCTAAAATAGCCTGAGCCTGTCTTTCGGTAAAGCATAAATTTCCTGCAAGTATTTCAGATTCCGGATGCTTAAATTTAATCCCCTCTGTTTTTCCCGTAACAAGACATTCCTTAACCTGCTTCTGGCTTTGGCATCCTCTTATTATTTCTATTATTAAATCAATAATATTAGTTGCCTTTATAAGACCTTCCTTAATTTCCTTCTGCTCTAATGCCTTATTAAGTAATGTAGTATACTTTCTTGTAGCCAAATCATACTGGAAATCCACATTGTACTTTATAATGCTTCTAAGTCCCATTACTTCAGGTCTTCCATCGGCAATGGCTAGCATATTCACACCAAAGGTGTCCTCTAACTTAGTTTTTTTGTACAGCATGTTTTTTAATTTTTCAACATCTGCACCTTTTTTCAGTTCAAGGATAATTCTCATGCCGTTTTTGTCAGAGGCATTGGAAATATCCACTATATCCGTTGTCTTTTTTGTTTCAACTAAATCAATAACATCTGATATAAACTTGCTGATTCCTGTTCCAATCATGGTATATGGAATTTCCGTTACCACAAGTCTGTCTTTTTCCCTGCCTTTTCCTTTTTCATAAACAAGCTTTCCACGTAATTTTAATTTACCTACACCTGTTTTATAAATATCTAAAAGGTCTGACTTATTAGCTACAATGCCCCCTGTTGGGAAATCAGGTCCCGGCATTATATTTAAAAGCTGTTCAGTGGTAATATCATTATTATCCATATAGGCAATAACTGCATCAATAACTTCCCCTAAATTATGGGTAGGAATGTTAGTTGCCATACCTACTGCAATACCCTCGGCACCATTTACCAAAAGGTTTGGAACTCTTACAGGTAAAACCACCGGTTCCTTCTCTGTTTCATCAAAGTTTGGCATAAAATCAACAACGTCTTTATCAAGGTCAGCTAAATACACATCCTGTGTAAACTTCTTTAGCTTTGCCTCTGTGTAACGCATTGCCGCAGCGCCGTCTCCTTCTATGGAGCCGAAATTACCATGACCGTCTACTAACGCCATGCCTTTTTTAAAATCCTGAGCCAAAACTACAAGAGTTTCGTATATGGAGCTGTCACCATGAGGATGATATTTACCCATGGTATCACCTACTATACGTGCTGACTTTCTGTGAGGCTTATCATAATTTAACCCCAGCTCATCCATGGCATAAAGCACACGTCTTTGTACCGGCTTTAGTCCGTCTCTGGCATCCGGAAGGGCTCTTGCACAAATTACACTCATTGCATAATCAATGTAGCTTTTCTGCATTATTTCCGAATACTCTGTTTTTATTATCTGTTCAGCCATAATATCTCCTAAATATCCAATTCTGCATCAGTGGCATGGGTATAAATAAATTCACGTCTTGGTGCAACTTCACTTCCCATAAGCATACTTGTAATATCGCTTGCCATTTTTGCATCTTCTATTTCAACCTGTTTTAATATTCTCGTTTCAGGATTAAGTGTGGTATCCCAAAGCTGGTCTGCATCCATTTCACCTAAACCTTTATATCTTTGCAATGTAAATCCCTTATGATTCTTTCTGTATTTTTCCAATGCCTTGTCATCATATAAATATTCGCCTTCACCCTTTTTAGGCACTACCTTATAAAGAGGTGGTGTTGCCAGATAAACATGTCCGTGGGTAATAAGTTCCGGCATAAATCTATAGAAAAATGTAAGCAAAAGAGTATCAATATGTGCCCCGTCAACGTCGGCATCAGTCATAATGATAATCTTGTTAAATCTAAGCTTGTCTATGTCAAAATCATTTCCATAGCCTTCCGAAAATCCACAGCCAAAGGCATTTATCATAGTTTTAATTTCAGCATTTGCCAAAACCTTGTCCATTGTAGCCTTTTCAACGTTCAGGATTTTTCCTCTTATAGGCATAATTGCCTGAGTTCTTCTGTTTCTGGCACTTTTTGCAGAGCCTCCGGCGGAATCACCCTCTACTATGAATATTTCACATTCCTCCGGCTTTCTGCTTTCACAGTTAGATAATTTTCCGTTGCTGTCAATGGAAAACTTGCTTTTTGTTAAAAGATTTGTTTTGGTTCTCTCCTCTGCCTTTCTGATTTTGGCAGACTTTTCCGCACAGGAAATAACATTTTTCAAAGTTTCTAAATTCTTGTCAAAGAACAATGTAAGCTGTTCCCCTGTAATGTTTTTTGTAACCTTTTCTGCATCAGGATTGTCCAGCTTTGTTTTAGTCTGTCCTTCAAATCTAGGGTCAGGATGTTTTACTGCCACAACAGCCACCAAGCCGTTTCTTACATCAGCTCCCGTAAAATTATTATCCTTTTCCTTTAATATTCCCAGCTCCCTTGCATACTGATTAATAGTGGAAGTTAAAACTGACTTAAACCCTGTAATGTGAGTTCCACCTTCCTGAGTATAAATGTTATTACAAAATCCTGAGATATTCTCCGTAAATTCATTTATATACTGAAAAGCCACTTCTACCTCGATTCCGTCTGACTCTTTTTTGAAATAAATAATATCAGTAACCTTTTCCTTATCTTTATTCATGTCACTGATAAATGCCTTTATACCGTCAGCCTCGTGGAAAGTTACTGTTTCTTCTTCCCCTACCCTTTTGTTTTCAAAAACAATGGTAAGTTCCGGATTTAAGTATGCTGTTTCATGTAATCTGCTTTTTATGGCATCCGCCTTAAAATATATCTTTTCAAAAATTTCTCCGTCAGGGAAAAATCTTACAGTTGTTCCTGTGTCATTTTTTCTACAGGTTCCTACCTGCTTTAAATCGTAACTGATTTTCCCTTGTTCATAACGTTGGTTATATATTTTACCATCACGCTTTACATCTACCTCTAACCAAAGAGAAAGTGCATTAACTACTGATGAACCAACACCATGAAGTCCACCGGATATTTTGTAGTTGCCGTCTCCAAACTTGCCTCCTGCATGAAGAGTGGTAAATACAACTTCCACCGCCGGTCTTCCTGTCTGCTCGTTTAAATCAACTGGTATACCTCTTCCGTTGTCCACAATAGTTGCAGAGCCGTCTTTTTCCAATGTGACCTTTATTTCGGAACAATAGCCTGCTAAATGCTCATCTACCGAATTATCCACTATTTCATAAATAAGGTGGTTAAGTCCCTTTGTTCCAACACTTCCTATATACATTCCCGGTCTTTTTCTTACCGGATCTAATCCCTCTAAAACGGAAATACTATTTCCATCATAATTATTTGATGCCATGATTTCTCCTGTTTAAATTTATTTTTTTATGTCCTTCATGTTAAAAAATCCACTTCCAAAATGTTTTCTTAAAAGATAATCCTTATCCTCAAAGTGAGCAAAATCATTTAATCTTTCAATGTGGAATGTACCCATTTTTTCATCATATAAAATATGTGAAATACTACAGTTTTCTATTTGTCTGCCAATAGTAAGCCAGTTTTTGTAATCTGCACCTATAATTCCTGTAATTAACGCTCTTAAAACCCCTCCATGGGTAACTACACAAACATTCTTATAAGGCTCTTTTGTTAAATTCTTCAAAGCTTCAAAGGAACGTTCAAATACCATCCGGCAGTTTTCACCACCATCAGGATATGGCATATCCTCTATCATCTTTGCCCGCTTTTCAAGATAGTCTCCGTATTTTTCCTTCATTTCTTCATTAGACAATCCTGTCATTCCACCAAAATTAGCTTCCTGCCATCTCTCATCAATAATTCTCGGCTTGTTAAGATGGGTATTAATAATATCTGCCGTTTCCTTAGCCCTGATAAGCTGACTTGAATAAACAGCCTCTATGTCATATTTTTCTAATCTTTTTCCAAGTAAGTCTGCCTGCTCTCTTCCTTCCTTTGACAGCTCCACATCTACATTGCAAAGCCTGCTGTTCTGTCTTCCGTGTCTAATTAAATAAATATTCATATTACTGCCTCACATAATAAAATCGGTTTTATGGTATCTTCTATAAATACATAATCATGCCGGGACCTAATTTTTCATTAGGTCTGGCTGTAAATCCACATTTTTTATAAAATTCTTCTCTGCCCTTTGCACACATTAAATCAAGCATAACTTCCGTATCCTGAAATTTAATATCCTTTGCAAATTTAACCAGTCTGTCTATAATCATTCTTCCTACACCTTTTTTCTGGTATGAAGGAATAACTATTAAATCCTGAATATAGCAGATAACAGCTCCGTCTCCCACTATTCTTCCCATTCCTACAGGCTTATGGTTATCATATGCCACAACTGTGATAAGACTGTTATTAATGGCGCATTGTGCCTGTTCATTGGATAATTTTTTCCATCCTACTTCCTGTCTCAATTTTAAATATGTATCCAAATCCAATTCATTTTCTTTTAAAATCATCTTTTAATTATTATCCTCAGTTCCTGATAAAATTTATAAGTCTTAGTATCTTGAATCAACTGTATACTGAGCCCACTTTAACTTTTATATTCTACTATATCCCACACATTTCTTCAAGTTTTCCCGGAAAACTTCTGACTGTTAATATTTTTAATGCTAATTTTTCAAAAAATTAACTGTTATTGTAATTTATATAAAGCTAATAATATTAATGGGTGATTTTTATGAAAGATTTTATTAAGACAAATTTTGAATTAATTTATAGAATAACATTTATTATTGTAAGTTTTATTGGGATAATTATACATTTTGATATAAATGATAAAAACTACAATACACACGAATTTAGTTTTTTTACCATTCAAAGTAATATATTCTGTCTCGTGGTTATGTGCCTTTTGCTTATTAAACATTTTTCAAAAAAAGATGAGCGTACAAGGCTTATGATGTATTTTAAGGGTATGGGGCTTTCCTGCATAATCTGCACTTTTTTAGTGTATCATTTTGCGGAATGCCGCGTTGTATATCCAATATATGTTAAAGGACTTTTCAGTATTCCGTTAGAAAGCCTTCTGGCTCATTACGTGTCCCCCCTTATGTATGTCCTTGACTGGATTTTATTCCAGCCTAAAGGATATTTTAAGTTTTACCATATTTTTACTTGGCTTGCCTTTCCTCTTTTTTATATTTTATGCTTTATAACAAGATGCTGCTGCAATGCCCCATCAGCATTTCTTTCGGTGCCTAAATATCCTTACTTTTTTCTTGACTATGAAACTATCGGTTACTTTAAATGCCTTTCCTATATATTGGTTTTAATGGGAATTTTGTTAGCCATAAATGCCTTTATTGTTGCTGCTGACTATCTTATGTACAGATTTTCCAACAAAAAATCCCATTAACTGTTATTTTGTGGTACACTTTTACTATCACTGATATTTAAAATAACATATAGGGAGGATATAAGAAATGTCAACTTTCATTAAAAATTTAAGGCATAAACTTTTGTTTGCAGCATTCATTATTTTATGTCTTGCTTCATTTAAGGGTGTGTCTGTATATGCAGATACCCTGCCAGAGGATTACACACCAATTATAACCAATGT
>NZ_HF991874.1:178154-185254 GCF_000432355.1 Eubacterium sp. CAG:161 | reverse complement strand
GGAGTGTAAAAAATAGTGATTATGAATACTTTATGATATACCGTTCCATTACACCGGATGGTGAATATGATTATTATGATACTGTATATACTACTCATTTCACAGATTACAACCCTTATACCCAGGTTACATATTATTATAAAATAGTTACTGTTAAATACGATGATAATTATGAAGATGTGTACAGCGAACCGGCATTTGCTCATGCTACTATTCCCCTTAATACAACATACATTAAGTCGGTAAAGCCGGTTAAATTTCACGGATTGCAGGTTACTTTCAGTATTTCTGATGATGCAGAGGGCTATGGTTTGTATCGAAGCGATGCTCCAAATGGCACCTACACTTTAATTAAAAGTATTAAAAATGACCGGTATTATTTCTACGATTTTACAACAGTGCTTTCTTTTACTGACAAAAACCTGACTGTTGGCAAAACCTACTATTACAAGGTAAGACCTTATGTAACATATCTTGGCACAACCTATTATGGTTCATTTTCAGGCTATAAATATGGTCAGGCAACAATTGATGCCACCCGCATTACCAAAGCTGTTTCTAAGAAAAAGTCTACCAATACACTGACATGGAAAAAGCTTTCTGATGCAGACGGCTATATTGTATATTACTCAACTAAATATAATGGAAAGTACAAAAAGTTAAAAACCATTTCAAATAAAAACACTACAAGTCTCACCCATAAAAAATTAAAAAACGGTGTTGCATACTTCTATAAGGTCTATGGTTATAAAAAGCTTTCCGGAAAAAATCTTATTAGCGTTGAGCCTTCAATTTATGAGAAATATTGTGATTATTTTACATATGCCAACGAATCCTACGAAAGTCGTATTCACAGACTGTTTGGGAACAGTAAAAATACATGGTATTCTACAGCTTCAAAAGCAGGTAAAAACATGAAGGAAGTAAAAATCAAGGTTTGGGATGTAAATTCAAAAGGCAAAAAGTTTACCCGTACATTCTACGTCAGAGTTCATAAAAACCTCGCTCCATCTGTTAAGCAGATGTTTAAGGAAATCTACAAATCCAAAGAAAGATTTCCTATTCATGACATAGGTTGCTATAACTGGCGTGGAAAGGGTTCTGCATCAGAACACTGCATTGGAACTGCTTTTGATATTAATTCAAATGAAAACTATATGATAGACAACGGACAGGTTTTAGCCGGTTCCTTCTGGAAGCCTAAAAAAAGCAGATACTCCATACCTTTAAAATGTAAGTTAGTTTCTATCCTTAATAAATACGGATTCAGCCGTGGTTTCTGGGGTAACCGTAAAGATTATATGCACTTTTCATACCTGGGAACGTGATATTTATCTTAGAAGAATTTCAGGCAGTTGGATTATGAATTTTTCATTTTCCAACTGCCTATTTTTTCATTTTGCTTGCCAATAAAACTTATCTCTATTTTACGATTACATTATTCCAATTATAGCAAAAATGGTTTGAAGCTTTTTAAGGCTCCAAACCATTTTCTTTATTATTTCATTATTTACTGTTTTACCAGTTGCAGTTTGTCTTTGTAACTGTACAATCAGGACATCCGCTTAATCCATACATTGACTGAACTCCCGGATTGTTTACGTTAACATTGTCAAAGTTGAATGAACCTACAACAGGTCCCTGTCCCTGCTCTGCACGAATGTTAAACTTAATACCGTATCTTCCCGGATTATTAATTGTAATATCCTTGAAGTTTACATTGCTCATTGTATGAAGAGCACTTCCTGAGTACATTGTCTGAATCATAATACCGAAGTATGTAGGATCATTAATATCAATGTTGCTCATTGTGATGTTCTTAAGTTCCTTATCACCTGAGTATACCCATATAGCACCGAAGTTCTGATAATCATTAATATGGTCATCTGAACCAACGCTTGTCCAGTAATCTCCACCACATCTGTCCATTGTGATTCCATCAACATATGTCATCTTGCTTCCAAATCCATATGCCTGGTATCCAAATGAATAGCTGTTAATTGTAAGACCAGGGTATGTAAGTGTATCTGCTGCATAGAGGTTCTTGAATGTGTTGTCTTCACCACCATAAATAGCAAACGCTGCTGCTCTTCTTACACAAACTGCTGTCAGGTTAGAGTAAGCATTTCCTGTGTTAATGCTTCCGCCTGCATCAGCTGCACTAAATAATGCGAATGAGTCATCACCTGTACCTCTTGCGTAACAGTTACTAATTACGTTGTAGTTTGAACCGTTTGTCATGTTAATACCATCGGCTAATGTGTTCTTCATACGGCAATTTGTGAATGTGTTGTATGAAGCATTCTGTCCCCAATATAAACATGTAAAATGTTCAATCCAAACATTATCAACTGTAATATGATTTACTCCTGCTGCTGTATTAATGAACTTACCTTCCGGTCCGTCACTTCTGTTTCTTCTCTTACTCCAAGCAGATAATTCACGAATCTTTGTTCCGTCTGTTCCACTCTGGATTGAAAAACCTGCACTACCATTTGATCCTGCAGGAACGAGTTTTGTATACCACATTCCGGCACCTACAATATCAAGTGCTTTTCCGTATAATGTAATCTGACCTGTCATTGTCCATTCACCTGCCGGGATATAAACACCTGTATACGTGCTGCTCATACGTGCTGCGTTTACAGCTGCTTCTAATGTCTGATAATTTGAAGCATCTAAGTACTTGCTTGGATCCGGATTTTCTAATGGTGCTGCAACCTTTTCAAATTCTACCATATCGCAGTATACCCACTCAACATCATCAGAATCTTTCTGAATCTTAAGTTTAGTTCCTGCTGGATATGTCTTGTCTAAAAGAAGCTGTCCATCATCATATAACCAATATGCTGTATCTCCACTGTCACTGTATCCTAACTGACCAAGTGATGAAGGTGAACCCATATGATATGAATAATCTGTTGTAAGATTAATTTTACCAATCTTTGTATTGTCAGCGTATACACTTACTGTTCCGTTTGTTCCCTTTGGAATAGAAGCACGAAGAACAATTGCATTTGTTGCTGATGGAAGTGTAAACTCAACATATTCTCCATTTGAATCAAGTAATACTGCTGAACGTCCTGAAGCTTCACCGGCATAATCTGCAAGTTTTCTGTTTGGTGCAAGTCTTGTACCTGTTGTCTTGTTGCTTAAAGCTTCTGCTTCAACTGTAACGAATGGCATGTTTGCTCCACGTCCTACATACAATGAAGAAGAAACTGTATTGTTTTTCTGTTTAACGTCAAGCTCTCCGCTATCAGCTGTTACAGAAGTTTCAATTGTGTATTTACCATCAGCTGCTGTCCATTTTCCCAAATCTGTTGTAATGCTTTCGCCTACATTAATCTTTCCTGAAACAACACTTGATAATGTCTTAACAACACTTCCGTTTTCATCTTTAATTTTAACTGTAAATGTTCTGTTTGAATCAGCTGTGTTCTGATTTCCCTTGTTAGATACAGTTACTGTAAAGTCAACTTCATCACCAATACCAGGGTTTGAAGGTGACCATGAAGCTATAGGAACAATATCTACGCTCTCTACTTCCTTAACAGTTACCTTACCTGACATTGCAAGTGAATTATTGTCTTCTCTCTTTTCGATAACCTGATTGTCTTCATCAACAACTGCTGATATATCATATTCACCTGCATCAAGGTTTCCTGCATTAAATCTGATTGTTGTGCTTTCTCCTGCCGCTAAAGCCTTAACATCTGATGTACCAATCTTCTTGTCGTCCTGATAGAATGTAATAGTTGAAGCCTTTGAGCTTAATGTTCCTCTGTTCTTAACTACAGCTGAAAGAATAAGGTCTTCATTTTCATAAAGAGATGTTTTGTTAGCTGTTAATCCTGTAATAACAAAGTCAGGGTTATCAGCCGGAATACCGTATACTTCTACTTCAGCTGCCTGTCCACCGCCTGCACCTGTATTAGATACAAACTTAAGCTGAACATCTGATGCCTTTCCTGTTACAGGAATTTTAATCTGATTTCCTGATATAGGATCAAACTTGTAATCTGCTGCTGCAACTAATGTTGTATATTCTGTAGCATACTGTGTATGACCTAACACTTCAATTTTCTGTGTTCTTGCGCCCCATGCACTGCTTGGATTTAACTTAACAACAATGTATGAAAGTGTAGCATCAGCACCTAAATCAACTGATAATGTCTGATTAACACCTGAACCTTCCCAATATGTATCTGTGTTTCCATCAAATGCATTAGCTGCAACGAATGTATGAACTGTAGATGATGCTGTTCCTGTCTTTCCCTTGGAAAGATTTGTAATTTCATCAGGATCATCCGGATCAGGATTTACAGGTGTTTCTGATGAAGGTTCCTCTGTAGGCTTCTCTGTAGGTGCTATCGTTGGCTTAGGAGTTGAACTTTCTGCCGGAACAATTGCATGGTTCCAATCATAGCTGACTTCCTTATATGAGCTGTTTGTAACAGACAAAATGCTGTCATATAAATAACTATGTCCCTGAGCATTACTCATCATAATGTTCTTGTAAAGATAATCTGCAAGTTTGTAAATTGTAAGAGACTTTGCATTACTATATATATATGAGCCATTTTTAAGCTGTGCATATGCTCTTACATAAATTTTTGCATTATAAAATGCTGCCGATGCACTATCTCCAAACTTCATTGTCATTACATAACTCTGGTCTGAGGAATCCTTACCATAATTAATATCACTTTTTCCGGTAATGCTGGCACTACTGTTAATAATGTTGCCACCTACATTACCAATTACCAAATCAGTATCAGCGTTGCTTACACTATCGCCAATACCATAAATAAGTCCAACCTTAGCTGAACCATCGCTGTTTACAGCGACCTGTGATTTTGAATCACTTAATGTGTAAATAGTTCTGTAACCTTCCACTATAGAACTAATCTGGTATCCGTTAATACTAATTGAAGCATTATCATCTGCTGCCTTAGCTATTCTGGGATAACCTGCCATAGGCTGAACAATAGTTACTGCCGTTAACACTATTGCTAATGCCCGTCTTAAAATTTTTCTCATTAATAACCCTCTCTTTCATTTTTTATAACCAAATTCCTCCCAATTAAGGATTTGTGTTCAATATTATAACATTTAACGTTAAACCTTTCCACATTTTTTGTTATTATGAACATAATAAAAAGGGGTTTATGTATATTTTTGTGAAATATGCACGTTTTTAATTCTTTTAATTGTTTATTTTTTAGTCATTATTTTGTAATCGTTTTTGTTCAGTAGAACAAATTCCTTTATTTATTCAATTTTAATCAAACTAAATAAAAAGCCTATATGGGTTTCCACCTGTAGTGTAACTGCCAATATAAGCTTTTATATAAATTCATTCTGTTATTATACCATCAATTTCATCAAGGCTATGTATTTCACGCCAGATGCTTACTCCAAGAGTATTCTTCTGACTTTTCGGGTTATACCAGATATTTTTAATTCCGGCATTTTCTCCACCTAACATATCCGATGTAAGGCTGTCTCCTACTATTACTGTCTCCTCTTTCTTTATACCGGGCATTTCCTTAAAACACAGTTCAAAGAATCGTGCATCAGGCTTATTAACTCCTAACTTTTCCGAAATAAAAATCTTCTTAAAATACGTTGCTAACTTTGCCTTTTCTATACGGCTGTCCTGAACTACAGCTGTTCCGTTGGATACAATGTACAAATTATACTTTTTGCAAAGCTCTTTCACCGTCTCTAATGCCCCATCTATAAAGAAACTTTGATTTCCCAGACATTTCTTGTATATTTCATTTGCCTTTTCGCCTGAATATGAAACTCCAAGTTCATTAAAAAGCATATTGAATCTGCCTATCAAAACCTCCTGACGGGTTATTTCCTTACGTTCAAGCCTCTTCCAATGTAAGTCATTTATAGCGCTGTATCTTTTAACATTTTCGGAAGTGGGCTCAATGCCAATTTTCTTAAATGTTTCCGCTATTGCCACATTTTCACATTTAGTAAAATCCAGAATAGTTTCATCTAAATCCATTAAAATATTTCTTATCATTATCTAATTTTCTCTGTAAGTCCGACTTTCTTTTGAACTTTTCTTAATGTTTTATTTGCAAAATAAGCTGCCTTCTCATCATTTTCCTTGATTACGGATTCGAGATATTTCTTCTCTTTCTGTAATTCATAGAATCTGTCCTGTAATGGTTTTAATCTGCTAACAACAGTTTCACCTACTGCTAATTTGAAATCACCATATCCTTTTCCTTCAAATTCCTTTTCGACTTCTTCTATTGTCTTGTTGGTTATGCAGGAATAAATATTAATAAGATTCTGTATTCCCGGCTTGTCATCTGAATAACGGATGTCCATATCAGAATCAGTAACTGCTCTCTTAAATTTACGGATAATTGTATCAGGATCATCCATAAGCAAAATACTGGCATTTGGATTTTCATCGGATTTTGACATTTTCTTTGTCGGATCCTGAAGGCTCATAATCTTAGCTGTTGACTTTCCAATATAAGCTTCCGGAATGGTAAACACATCACCGTAGATTCCGTTAAATCTGTTAGCAATATCTCTTGTAATCTCTAAGTGCTGTTTCTGGTCAACACCTACCGGAACAACATCTGCCTGATATAACAATATATCTGCTGCCATAAGTGACGGATATGTAAATAAACCCGCATTAATGTTATCTGCATGCTTAGCTGCCTTATCCTTAAACTGAGTCATTCGGTTTAGTTCACCCATGTATGTGAAACAATTAAGAATCCATGCAAGTTCTGCATGAGCTGAAACATGGGACTGAAAATAAATGCAGTTCTTTTCAGGATCAAGACCTGCGGCAACATATAATGTATATAAGTCCTTAGCTCTCTTTCTAAGTTCAGTCGGATTCTGCCTAACTGTTAAAGAATGTAAATCTGCTATGGCATAAAAACATTCATATTCATCTGCTAATTTAATCCAGTTATCCAACGCTCCAAGGTAATTTCCTAATGTAAGTGTACCTGTTGACTGCATGGCACTGTATAATACTTTCTTATCTCCTATCATTTTATCTCTCCTCTAACTTGTCTTTTTCTTTATAATAATATCACTAATTTAAC
>NZ_HF991874.1:158954-178098 GCF_000432355.1 Eubacterium sp. CAG:161 | reverse complement strand
TATATTTTATAACTTAACTGCCCAACGCATTTTGGTGGACTTTGCTCTGGGATTCATATTACATTCCTCTCTTGAAGGTCTTATAACTTCATTTGCCACATCACTGTAAATTCCCGCTTTCTTTAACGCTTTAAAGGACTTCTTTACCAATCTGTCCTCCCCTGAATGGAATGTTAGTATGGCAACTCTTCCTCCGGGATTTAATGCATCAGGCAATTTTCCCAAAAAGTCATATAACACTTCAAATTCACTATTTACATCAATTCTAAGTGCCTGGAATGTTCTGGCACAACACTTCTTTATTTCGTCCTTACTTTCCTTTGCCGGCAAGAACTGAAGAGCTTTTTCTATTATCTCTCTTAACTGGGTTGTTGTTTCAATTTTTTCCCGTCTCCGACTATCAATAACCGCCTTAGCCACCTCATACGCATATGGTTCATCAGAGTTTTCAATAAGCATCCCTTCTAACTCATCTAGCGAGATATCTGCAATACGCTGTGCCGCTGAAATTCCCTTTGTGGGATTTAACCTTAAATCAAGAGGGCCTTCATGCTTGTATGAAAATCCACGCTCCGGATTGTCTATTTGCATGGATGACACTCCCAAATCCGCTAAAATAAAATCAAAAGGACCGTGTTCCTTTGCCACCTGGTCTATATTTTTAAAATTAGTATTTATCGCAGTAAATATTTTCTCATCAAAACCTTTTTGTTCCAGTCTTTTCTTTGTTTTTTTTATTTCAATAGGGTCAATGTCAAGGCCATATATATGACCTTCACCTTCAAGACATTTTAGCATTTCCGTTGTATGCCCTCCGTATCCTAAAGTTGCATCCAATCCTTTCTGTCCCGGCCTGATTTGTAAAAAATCTATTATTTCCTTTACACAAATAGAAATATGCATACCCGCCGGTGTACTTCCCTTACTGATTACCTTTTCAATGGTATCTTTATATTTTTCAGGATTTAATTCCTTATATTTTTCTTCAAATTTTCTAGGATGAGTTCCCTTATAACGAACCCTTCTTTTATGAACTTTTGTTTCTTCATTATTAATATTGTTGTTCTGCATTTTTCTCTCCTGCATTTTTGTCGGCTCTTTTATATTAACACATTTATTTATTATGTCACTGATTTTTTGCAAATTATTTGCTATATTGTAAACAAGTTGACCGTAAAGGCTTAATTAATATATAATTATTTAGACAATTAAAGTATTGTTTTGTCAAAATATTTTTGAATTATATAAGGAGATTTTTCATGGATAAAATTACAAGTTTTACAATAGACCACTTGAAACTTCTTCCGGGGCTTTATGTGTCCCGAAAGGATATTGCCGGAGACTGTGTTATAACTACTTTTGACATTAGAATGACACGACCTAATTATGAACCGGTTTTAAACACTGCGGAAGTTCACACCATTGAACATTTAGGTGCTACTTTTTTAAGAAATCATCCTGATTACAGGGATAAGGTGCTTTACTTTGGGCCTATGGGATGTAGAACAGGGTTTTATATGGTTTTAGCCGGAGATTACACATCTAAGGATATTCTTCCTTTAGTAAAGGAAATGTACTTATTTATGAAAGACTTTGAAGGTGACGTTCCCGGTGCCTGTGCAAAAGACTGCGGCAATTATCTGGATATGAATTTAAATATGGCAAAATATGTATGTAACAAATATTACAATGAAGTCCTTTGCAATATAACCGACGAACGGCTGGTGTATCCGGAATAATTATTGCAAAATATTATCAGATTACTATATGAGTCTGCTGTGTTGAAAGCTATAAACATCAATGCAGCAGACTTTTCCGTAATATAATCATCGATGCTATGTTTATAATAATAATATGTTATTTTTAATAAAAACATTATTATAATTATTGTTATATTCCTTCTTTTTTTATATATTCACCGTATTTTCAGTGTTTTAATTAGTAAATATATTTTTATTTTTGTGGATTTTTGTCAAAAAACCATGAATATTTATTATCTTTTTAGTATTCATCATTATGTATATATTGTTTCTGTTTTTGCACTAGTTTTAAGTGCAGTTTGTGCAAAATCAGATTTTGTCTACTAAAAATTTGTCTAATTTTTAATTTTTTTAGATACATCTTCTTCCATATTTTCACGAAATTGATTTTTCCATATTGTGTAATTTATTTTTCAATATATAATTACTCTCTGGCACGATACCTAAAAATCAAATCGTTCCAGGAAAGGATTTAGAAAATGAGAAAAAAATTTAAGAAAGTAATGGCTTCGCTGTTGGCATTAACCCTTGCCATAACACCGATTGCCATTCCAAAAGAAGTTAAGGCTGAAAGTAATATGCCGTCAGCCGTGGATTTAAGCACCAGCCCGTATTTTCCGGAAATTGAAAATCAGGGGCGGGTTGGCTGTTGTGTAGCTATGTCTGAGGTATATTATCAGTTTACTTATGAAATGAATAAGTCAATGAATGTTCCTTCCACAAGAGATAATGTATTTTCTCCATACGCTATATACAATATGTTTGATACATATAATGGTATAGAAGGAATTGATGATTCTGAATGTTATGAAGTCCTACAAACATATGGGGTTCCATTATGGAAAGACACCAACTATGATTTTTCTACTGATAACTGTTATGCAGATAACGATGTATGGTCAAATCGTACTAACTATAGGGTTTCAAGTTATTCCTATGAAACAAATGCATCTTTTTTTAACTGTGCTGGTGCTGATGCTAAAATAAAAGAAATCAAAAAATTATTGACAAATGGAAAAATAGTGTCCTTTAGTTCTTATGCACGTAGTTGGAATTTAGGAACAATCACAGACAGCTCTAATGGTTCTTCAAATAAAGCATTAACCGGAGACCGCATTGTTTATGGTTTAGATGGACAACAAGGTCCACACCGTGTTACCTTTGTAGGTTATGACGACAACATTTGGTTTGATTCAAACTATAACGGCAAAGTTGACGATGGTGAAATGGGGGCTTTCAAATTTGCAAACTCATGGGGCAAAAGCTGGGCTAACGATGGTTATTGTTGGATGACTTATGACTCCATAAGAAAGGATTTTAATATGGTTGACAATATTAGCACCATTAATGTAGCACCTTATAATAGCGATTCTGATATTAAATTAGAAGTTGATGTGGATTCAGCCTGTCTTCATGATTCATTTTTAGAGCTTACTGCATATTCAAAGTATACAGAACAGAAATTTAAAGTTGATTTAGTTCCTTTTTATACATATAGTCAATCTGATCTGCGTAAATCTAAATCTCAGAAATTTTATTGTCGTGGTTTTATTACAGGTGAATCTAACGGAACCTTATCATATGATTTAGGTGTACTTATTCCGGAAATTAACCATAGCAATTTTAATGATTTTTATTATGAATTAACTGTAGTTGATTCCGGCAACGAGGAAGGATATACCTCTCTTAATAATGCTTACATTTATGATTATAACGAAAATAGAATGGTAGGAAATTTTCAGTGCACTAAAGAAGAACTATCTAATAATTCACAAGCTTTACCATTCATAAATTATTTATGTGATGGATATGACTTTAAAGTAACTGATTTAAAATACACAAATCACACAATTACTTCTGATGATAAAAATATTATCAGCACAGGTGATATTCTCAGTCTAACATCAACAGTGCAAAACGTAGGTTGTAGAAAAGCACCGGATAATACCAAATTAGGTGTTCTTTACACCATCACTGATGAAAATGGCAATAACGTTAATATTCCTAATGTATGGAGCGATAGTTATGTAAACAAATCAGGACTTGATGCACATAAAAGTGTTGAATTGACATCTAACGGTGGTGCAAACAATGGTAACGGAACATTTTCATTCTCTGAACCGGGAACATATAAAATTACTGCATGGGTAAATGACACAAATGATTTTCCTGATGAATTAGGTGGAAGATTCTCTTCAAACAATAAGTTTACAATCACTGTAACAGTTATTCCTAATACTCCTTTTGAAGTAGAATCATGGGATATATCAAATGCAAATCCTGCTGTAGGTGAACCTGTAACCATTACTGCCAATTTAAAGGAATCATCCGATTGTGAAATCAGTATATCTGCCGTTACAGCAGGTTATTATCAATATAAATCTTACGATTTTGCAGACGGAAATACTGCAACTATGACCTTTGATGATCCTGGAATATATTATCTCACGGCAAGAGTAAGAAGTAAAATCACCAAAATAGCTTTTTCTTACGCTTTAAGAATTAATGTCCAAGAAGCTCAGGAAACCACAATGGTAGAAGAAACCACAACGGTTCCTGAAACTACTACTGTTGAGGAAACTACTACTGTTGAGGAAACAAAGCCTTTAACAGTTGGTAAGCTAACCAGTGACACACTGACAAATACGAATAATAAAGTTAAGATGAACGATACTATTAATTTTAAGGTTAATGATGTCAATAAATCTAATGTTGCCACAAAAATTATCACTTATAGTCCATGGGATAAATACCGTACTCCATTGGATGAAACAGATTTTGTTTCCGGTACATCTGTAGACCTAAAGGTAACCCAAACAGGTCAGTTATGCGCTTATGCAATCGTTAAAGATTTGGATTCAGGCAAAACTACCGAAGTAAAATTCGACGATGTATTTAAATGCTATGAAACTGTTGGTGGATATGATTTCACTGTAAAACAGCTTACATGCGAAAATTATACAACAGGAAAAAATACCATATATTATTCTGATGGCACAATGAATAATTTTTACTCTAACGATATACACGTAGGAGATAAAATCAAATTTGGAGCAACTGTTTATAATGTAGGTGATGTAACATCTGACAGTGGTAAAAAGCTTGGTGTTCAGTTCCAAATCAACGGAAATACCTCTGATATTACATGGTGTGACAGTTTCTATAACCCTAATGGTCTTTTACCGATTTCCGGAAGCAATAACGGTGTTTATCTCCTTGCCTGCGGTGGTTCTGTCAATAAGGAGGGTTATGTAACATTTTCACAGCCGGGAACTTACAACATTACCGCATGGGTAAACGATACTAACGACTATGCTTCAGAATACGGAGGCTATCAGGCTGACAATAATAAGGTTACCTTCAAAGTTGTAGTTAAATAAAATATACGTTTTCTTAAAACGTACCTAAAGTAAAAGAGTGATTACATATTGCATGTAACCACTCTTTTTATTGGCCCGGAATGCGGTTATACCGCCTCCGGGAATTATTACTTAAACAGTCAAATCAACTTTACGTTTTTTGAAGGGGGGCTTCTGCAACGTAATTAATCAACTAATACAAATTTCCAAAGCTGATTTGCCTGCTGATAGTAATCATACTGTTGAACATTAGCACCACTTGCCGTTGACCATCCTGAAACGTCAAGACACTTGTTGCTGTTTTTGTTTATTATGCTTGAATATCCATCTCCAACTTCCGTCAGCCACCACTGCTGATTTGACTGACTGTTTCCACAATCCCACATCTGTACATTAGCACCATTATTCTTTGACCATGCATCAACATCAAGTGCCTTACCATTTATTACACTTGTAATGGTGTAACTATAGTCACTGTTTTGATGAATGTACCACTTTTGTGCATTTGTTCCGTTGCTGTCCCATTGCTGAACATTAGCTCCATTATTTGTATTAGAACCTGAAACATCCAAAACTTTTCCACTATGTTTATTTATAATAGTATATTTTGCTTTTTCCACTTTAATTGATGAAGTAATATCATTAAAATCACTTCCTATCCAGCTTGTATCATTAGTAATAACCTTTGTTCTTCCGCTAAAATTATCATCTGCATACAAAGTTACCTTGTATCCAAAAGGAACTTTCAAAGATGACAAATCATCGTTTTTAAATCCCTTTGCCTGTAATGATGCCAGATTATAACTGCCTTCACCTAAGGATGCCACTCTTCCTCCGTAATTAATATCCTGATATATGTATATATTCCCTGATGATGAATTTACATTGGATGTGTTTCCTGAGGAACCTCCTGAACTTCCACCTGACTTATGAGTATATGTGTAAGCTTCGGTATCCCTTGTGTATCCTGATGTATTGCAGTACGTAAACCAATATTTTACATTGTCGCCTGAATTTAATCCGTTAATAGTATATGTAGCCTTGCTTCCTGACTGAGTCATTCTTACATTCTGCTGTCCTCCGCCATTTACGGAATAATGAATGTCTGTCCACTTTGAATCATTTACATATGCTGTTGCTGAATTAGAACCTGCATAATTCATTCCCATACCATTTGATGGTGTGGAAGTTGAACCTGAATTTCCTGATGAATTTCCACCTGAAGATGTGTTATTTCCATCCACATTATTAGATGATGAACTTGAATATGAAGGATTATCCTGATATACACGAACATAATCCACTTTCATTTCCTGCGGAAATGCGTTATTGTCAATGGGAAATCCCGGCCAGTTTCCTCCTACTGCCACATTTAATAACAGATAAAACGGTTTGTGAAATTCATCAGTATCTCCCGCATTGTTTTCAATATACATCTCGTAAATTTTATTTCCGTCTACAAACATTCGTATATACTGATTATCCCATTGTAAACCGTATGTATGATACTGGGTCCTGTCAAAGTTTCCTGATGACTTGCCATATTCTGCATGTCCGTTACAATTCCAGTGACATGTTCCATATGTTTTGCTTTCTGCGTTAATAGCCTCCATAATGTCTATCTCTCCACATGACGGCCACCCCACGCTTCCTATATTAGCTCCCAGCATCCAGAATGCCGGCCATATTCCCTGACTGGCAGGAAGTGCTATTCTTGCTTCAACATATCCGTATGTAAATGTAAATTTGCCATTGGTATTAAGTCTTGCAGATGTATAATTCATTCCGCCATAAGACTCTTTCTTGGCTCTGATATGCAATGCTCCCCCTGAAACATACGCATTGTCAGACCTGTTTGTATAATACTGCTGTTCATTGTTTCCCCATCCGCTAGAACCTGTTCCTATTTCATATCCCCATTTAGATGTATCAATAGATGCCCCGTTAAACTCATCGCTCCATACCATTTTAGATGACGTTGTAGGTGCTGCTGTTACATCTTTTGACATCTTAAGTGACGTAAATGTCATTGATGACACAATCATTGCCAGAGACAATACAGATGCTGCCGTTTTCTTTAACAACTGTTTTCTCATAAAAAAACTCCTTCCTTATATATTTTTAATTTTACGTTCCAATAAATCTACTTACAGTATAAAAAATTTAAATATATAAAAAAGGGGTTAATTTTATAAAAAAGTGGCTAGATTTTATTTTATTATGGTTAATTAATTATTTTTACATAAAAATCCATTTTTTAATCATTACCAATAACAATATGTGTAACGGATAAAATACATAAAAAACATATTTGCCCTTTCTACATCCTGCTTTTCCATTATACAAAGCTATCGGCAATATGCTTAATACTCCTGCCCATTGTATTCCATATCCAAACATTCCCATATTAAATACTACATTGGATGCAATTTTTCCTATGTGGTGTTTTCTGAAAACATAGAAGCATATGATTAAAAGAATTCCTGCGTAGGAATAAGATGTATTTAAAAAATATGCCGCCCCAAAACCCAGTGCCATAACTATCAATTCAGCTAAATAATTAAGTCGTAACACACCTACTTTGCTGACTAATTTTTCAGGGTATCTTATGGCAAAACCTGTTATTAAGTCAAGTGCCCATATAACCATAAATCCGAAAAACAAGGTGAACATAACATTTTGCTTTTCCAGATTAAAGAAGCTGCCATACATCATATCATATGGAACTTCTGATATCAGTGCAAATATTCCCAGCCTTGTAGCATAACTCATCCGGTTTTTAGTATGAAAATATCCCTCAACCAACACAAAACAGAATATAGGAAAACTTATTCTTCCCACAATTCTGAATGCCTCATACATGTTTCCATAATCTGTAAGTAAAATTACCGCAACGTGGTCAAAAATCATGGTCACCATTGCTATGATTTTCAATGTAAAGGTAGTAAGTCCCCACCTGTCAAGATTAAGGTATGCTCCAATACCCTTATTATCAAATTCCTTCAACTTATATCTCCCATTATTTATTCTCATCACCGGCAACTAACACGCTAATGCTTCTTCCCGGTGCCTCATACATTCTGTCAATATCACAGTCCTTTTTGTTTCCATCTGTGGAAAATTCAAGGTGCCATTTTTTCTTATTTCTGACAGACGGAACTCCAAACTCCTGATTTTCCCAATACATATTGTAAGCTATATATATATCCTGTTCTTCCCCTGCCTTGTCTAACAATGCGTATTTTCCGCAATACATAACTGAAAAATGTCTGTTAAAATGACTAAAGTCCGCATACCATGCCTTTGATCCATGATAAGACATATCCGGAAGACCGTAAGATTTATAATCCATTTGTCTTGTTTCCTGAGACAAATGAAGAACCTTATGCTTTTTCCTGAAAGCTATAATATTTTTTGTAAATTCCAGTATTTCCTTTGCCATGGCGTTGGTATTCCAGTTAGTCCATGATATTTCATTATCAAGACAATATGGATTGTTATTTCCCTTTTGGGAATTACACATTTCATCTCCTGCATACAGCATAGGGACTCCCTGACTTAAAAATACCAGACACAGGGCATTTTTTATCTGCCTTTTTCTCAAATCCATGATTTTCCGCTTTCTGGTATCACCTTCCGCGCCGCAATTCCAGCTGTAATTATACACTGCACCGTCCCTGTTATTTTCACCATTTGCCTCGTTATATTTTCTGTCATAAGAAACAGTATCGTACAATGTAAATGTATTATGGTTTGCCACATAATTTACCACTGCCACTCCCGGAGGATTAGCTTTTATCTTATATGCCATTGTGTTTAGCATATCCTCATCCCCCTTAATAAACCGCCTTGCGCAAACCATAAAGTCATCGTTAAAGTTGGCAATATTTCTGATTTCACTTTTTCTGCCATAAAAATCAGTATTATTTGAAAAACTATATGTGAAAATCTTAGTTGTACATAAAAGATTATCTGTTTCTACCATTCGCATAACTGCCTCTTCGCAGTTTGCATGTATTCCATCTATGTGATATTCCATAACCCAATAATGAAGACAGTCTAAAATAAGCTTAGGATTAGTTCCCTGAGGGAAGAAAAATTCCATGGAAATCTCTATTCCGTTTTTGTGAAGCTCCCTTACCAGATATTTAAACTCTTCCACCTCTCCTCCCGGAGTGTTAGTCCATGCAAAGGATGCCTTAGGTGCAAATGCATAACCGTCAGTATATCCCCAGTAATTAAGTACCGGCGACTCTATGGCAAACTGTCCCTTCATGGAAGTTGCGTTTTCTTTTTTTATTTCATTAAATTCATATGCCGGCATAAGCTCAATCATATTTATGCCTAACTCTTTTAAATATGGGATTTTCTCAACAATACCTAAATACGTTCCCTTGTGTTTTACCTTTGATGTGGCATGCTTTGTAAATCCTCTTACATGCATACGATATAAAATAGTTTCGTCAAAAGGAATATTCAAAGGTGCATCCTGCTGCCAGTCATAATCATCATTTATAATAATACCTTTTAGATTATCACACGCCTTCCCCCAATTCTTTTTTCCTGAAAGTGCCTTTGCATATTCATCAGTAACTATTTCTCCATCCACGGAAAAATTATAATAATATTTTGAATAATCAAGTCCAGACACACTCATGGCGTACACATTTCCTATGACCTGTGCGTTTTCAAAGGGAATACGTGCAACCTCCTCGTCTTTTCCTTTTTCATACAAAACTACCTGGCAATTGCTGCCATATTTAGCTGTAATTGCGAAATTCACCTCATCGCCTATTACCGTAACTCCCATAAGCAATGGATTTCCTCTGTATACTTTAATGTTTTCTAAAAGTTTATTATTCATGATGTCTCCCTTTCACGCCTTAAAACGAAATGATATGAAAATAATTATAACACATAAGTTATTAATTTCACTACCTATTTTATATGGGGATTAACGTTGCTTTAATGTAAAAAAACTGATATACTTTGATTTGCAATTAATTTAGTAAATAATATCAAATATATAAGCGAGGTTTTAAAATGATAAGTACAAGCAACATATCACTGCGTTTTGGCAAAAAGGCACTTTTTGAAGATGTTAATATTAAATTTGTGCCGGGACACTGTTACGGTCTTATCGGTGCCAACGGTGCCGGAAAGTCAACTTTTTTGAAAATTCTTACAGGTGAAATTGAGCCAACCAGTGGTGAAGTTATTATTACCCCGGGTGAGCGTCTTTCCTTCTTAAAGCAGGATCATTTCCAGTACGATGAATATACTGTTCTTGATACTGTTATTATGGGAAACCAGCGTCTTTATGACATTATGAAGGAAAAAGAAGCCATTTACATGAAGGAAGACTTTACTGACGAAGACGGTATCCGTGCTTCTGAGCTTGAAGGCGAGTTTGCTGAAATGAACGGCTGGGAAGCTGAGTCTGATGCAGCTACTCTTTTAAACGGACTTGGTGTTGACACTGAATACCATTACAGTCTTATGAAAGATTTAACCGGTTCACTAAAGGTTAAGGTTTTATTAGCTCAGGCTTTATTTGGAAATCCTGATATTTTGTTATTAGATGAGCCTACTAACCATTTGGATTTGGATGCCATTGCATGGCTTGAGGAATTTTTGATTAACTTTGATAATACTGTTATCGTAGTTTCTCATGACAGATATTTCCTTAACAAAGTATGTACTCAGATTGCAGACATTGACTACGCCAAGATTCAGTTATATGCCGGAAACTACGATTTCTGGTATGAATCAAGCCAGTTAATTGTTAAGCAGATGAAGGAAGCTAACAGAAAGAAAGAAGAAAAAATCAAGGAATTGCAGGAATTTATTCAGCGATTCAGTGCCAATGCTTCAAAGTCAAAACAGGCTACATCAAGAAAACGTGCATTGGAAAAAATTGAGTTGGATGAAATTAAACCTTCCAGCAGAAAATATCCATATATAGATTTCAGACCTGACAGGGAAATTGGAAATGAAGTTCTTACTGTGGAACATCTTTCAAAAACAATTGACGGTATTAAAGTATTAGATGACATTTCCTTTATAATCGGACGTGAAGACAAGGTTGCCTTTGTAGGTTCTAACGGTTTAGCCAAAACCACTCTATTCCGTATTCTTACAGGAGAGATTGAGCCTGACGAAGGAAGTTATAAATGGGGCATAACAACCAGCCAGTCCTACTTCCCTAAGGATAACACAAAGGATTTTGATTCAGATGATGTTATTGTTGACTGGCTTACACAGTATTCTGAAAACAAGGATGCCACATATGTCCGTGGATTCCTTGGAAGAATGTTATTTGCGGGAGATGACGGAATGAAGAAAGTCCGTGTTTTATCC
Source organism: Eubacterium sp. CAG:161 (assembly GCF_000432355.1). Taxonomy (NCBI): domain Bacteria; kingdom Bacillati; phylum Bacillota; class Clostridia; order Eubacteriales; family Eubacteriaceae; genus Eubacterium; species Eubacterium sp. CAG:161. The sequence goes on along the minus strand of NZ_HF991874.1, from coordinate 166,619 downwards.
GGTGGTGAAAAAGTCAGGGTAATGCTATCTAAGCTTATGATTAGCGGTGCTAATGTTTTAATTATTGACGAACCTACTGACCACCTTGACATGGAAAGTATCACTGCCCTTAACAACGGTTTAATTAAATTCCCGGGAGTTTTACTTTTCTCTTCAAGAGATCATCAGGTTGTTCAGACAACAGCAAACCGTATTATGGAAATTGTAAACGGCAAGTTAATTGATAAAATTACTACTTATGATGAATATCTTGAAAATGATGAAATGGCAAGAAAAAGAACTATTTACACAACAGAAGGAATGGACATTGATGATTAATGCCATTTAGGAGGCTTTATGAGACCAACTACCATAACTTACCCACCTAATGGTGTTAAACCCATAGGTGTAATGGAATTTGTGCATGGCATGTGTGAAACAAGGCAGCGCTATGCTGAAACAATGAAATATTTTAACAATAAAGGATTTATCTGTGCTATTTCCGACATCAGAGGCCACGGTGAAAATATTCTCACTAAAGAGGATTTAGGCTACTTTGGGGAGGAAGGATATAAAGGGCTTATTGATGATGTACATGAATTTACCATGTTTTTAAGAAGGGAATTTCCTCATTTGCCCCTTATTCTCATTGGTCACAGTATGGGTTCCCTTATTGTGCGTGCTTACTTGAAAAAGAACTCCCGTGAAGTTCAGGCAGTAGTTTTAAGCGGCTCTCCATCCTACAACAGATTTGTAGGGGTTGCTAAATATTTTACACGTTTTCTGGCTTTGTTTAGGGGTTGGCATTACAGAAGTCCCATGATTGAGAAACTGGTAAACGGTCCCTTTGAGAAGCCTTTTGAAAAAGAAGGAATTGTTAATTCATGGTTGTCCAGTGACAGATATGTTGTAGAGTTGTACAATAGTGATCCTATGTGTGGATACCCTTTCACGCTAAACGGTTATTATGCGTTGTTTAACTTAATGCAGACTGTTTACAGCAAAATGGGATGGACCAGCAAGAATCCTTCTCTTCCGGTTATGTTTGTATCTGGTAGTGAAGATCCCTGTAGAAAAAATGACTATTCTTTTAAGAAGGCAGTTACCCATTTTAAACGTTGCGGTTATCCTAACACTTACTACAAGCTGTATCAGGATATGAGGCATGAAGTTTTTAATGAAAAAGAAAAAGAACTGGTATATGAAGATATACTTAAGTTTTTAGAAATAAAGGCTGGAATAGAAGTAGAAGATGGAACCCTGTAGTCCCATCTTCTACTTTTTTTCAGCTTTTTTCACTTTTGCTGTCTCACCGTGTATGTTTTTATCCTACTCTCCCATAATAATTTTTCTCATATACTGCTTTTCTTTTTTTCCAATTATATAGCTGTTTATCATTGGAGTTTTAAAATCTATCAGTGGAATATTTCTCAGCTTACCTGATTCAATATATGATTTAGCCATATCCCAAGGCAAAAATGTATAATTTTCCTGTCCTAATAAAAAAGGAATGATTTTGGCACAGTCATCAATTTCCAAGGAAAACTGCTGATATTTTGGGAACAACCCTCTTATAAACTGACCTACATCCTGTAGTGCAAAGTTACACATAAGATATTTTTCATTAACTAATTCTTTCTGAGTTATTCCCTCTTTATATTTTTTATTATTATAATCCGTTACCAAAACCATGGTATCCTGTTTATACATTTCACAATAAAAGGCTGCCTTTTTAAGCGGTATATAGCTAAAAACTATATCTAATATATCATCCTGTAACAATTCCAATAAATTGTTAGATATTCCAATCATTATTTTTAGGGAATCCTTAGGGAATTTCCGTTGATGCTCTAATATTATTGAAGACAAATGTGCCTCATAAACAGAGTCTGAACACCCTATACGGATATGATTATCAAATTTGTGTATCGAACTTATTTCCGATAATGAATCATCTGTCAGCTTTATGACTTTTTCAGCATATAAAAGAAACTGCTCTCCCTCCATGGTTAGTTCCACTCTCCTGTTATTTCTTGAAAAAAGAGATATATTTAATTCCTTCTCTAATTCATTAATCCTGTTGGTTACAGTAGATTGGGCAACAAATAGCTGATTTGCTGCTCTTGTATAATTTTTTACATTAGAAAGTACAATAAAAGTTTTCAATGATTCAATATCCATAATTTTCTCCTTCCTGTCAGCGGCATTTCATGGAAATCATGCTTAGAAATGAAGTTCGCTCATTTGTTTTCTTTGAGATTAATCAGTTTTTTCGATTATAACAATCTAAATAATTCACTTTACTTATAGTTTATCCTAAGCATATAATATTTTCAATACAAATATTATTTTTGCCATTTTCAGGCATGGAAAGGATTTGCTTATGCAGGAAATTAATTTAAGCCATAAAACCAACTTATTAGAACAGGATCCTTACAGTTATCAATTACAGGATGTCGATTCACCGGAGCTTTTTCACGAGATGTTTCCCTATTCAGAGACTCCCAAAATAGCTTTTAACTATCGACACGTTCCGGCAAACATGCCTGATGATATATATATTACCGATACATCCTTTAGAGACGGTCAGCAATCAAGAGCGCCTTACACAACTGACCAGATGGTACATATTTTCAAACTTCTTCATAAATTAGGTGGAGATAATGGTATGATTCGTCAGACAGAGTTCTTTGTTTACTCAAAAAAAGACCGTCTGGCATTGGAAAAATGTATGGAGCTTGGATACAAATTTCCGGAAATTACTACCTGGATTCGCGCCAATAAAAAAGATTTTGATATGGTTAAGTCTATAGGAGTTAAAGAAACTGGGATTCTTGTAAGCTGTTCCGATTATCATATTTTTCATAAAATGGGGCTTACAAGAAAGCAGGCTTTAGACAAATACTTAGGCATTGTTAAGGAGTGCATTAATGCAGGACTTCGTCCAAGATGCCATTTTGAAGATATAACAAGGGCTGATTTTTACGGTTTCGTTGTTCCTTTTGCCAGCCAGCTCATGCAGATTTCCCAGGAATGTCACATTCCTATTAAGGTTCGTGCCTGTGATACATTAGGTCTTGGTGTTCCATATCCCGGTGTTGCTCTTCCAAGAAGCGTATCCGGCATTATTTACGGACTTCAGCATTACGCAGGAGTTCCCAGTGATATGATTGAATGGCATGGACACAATGATTTTTATAAAGGCGTTGTAAATGCCGCTACTGCCTGGATGTATGGTGCCAGTGCCGTAAACTGTTCACTTCTTGGCATTGGCGAACGTACCGGTAATGTTCCTTTGGAGGCAATGGTTTTTGAGTACGCATCCCTTCGCGGAACAATGAATGGAATGCATCCTGAAGTAATTACTGAAATTGCTGATTATATTAAAAATGAAACTGATTATGATTTGCCACCTATGACGCCTTTTGTTGGTGACAATTTCAATCTAACCCGTGCCGGAATCCATGCTGATGGCATGATGAAAAACCCTGAAATATATAATATTTTTGATACGGAATCTATATTAGACCGTCCACCTAAAGTTTCCGTAACTAACACATCCGGTGTTGCCGGCGTTGCTTTCTGGGTAAATCAATACAACAAAAAGCTGGGCTTACCTGCAGTTTCTAAAAATGATCCTGTTGTGGTTAAAATATATTCCTGGGTTTGTGAACAGTATGACCAGGGACGTATTACAATGATAAGCGACGAGGAGTTAGAGGAACAATATAAGAAATGTAGTCGCATTGAGTAATCGGGGGATTGGTATTAAATAGTTGATACAGGTGTTTGTGCCAAATAACTAACGCATGTAGTAATAGCTAATGTGGACATAAAAAGTACAGGTGAATTTTTTATACTAAACTTCACCTGTACTTTTTTACATCTTAATAATGTGGTAATTCCATGGGGGATGGTCATATTGAAATCACTCTTTTTTTCCTCATCTGTATCCCGCCTTTCCTGTTCTATTCAGTTTCGTTTCCCTCATCTAATAACTTTATTAATGCAGAAGGTTCACACACCTTAACAGAAGATTTCGCATAGTCTTTCATATTTCTGGTTACTATGCAATCCATTTCTGAACGAATTGCTGTTTCCACCATAATAGCATCTTCATAATCACCAATTTCAGAAGATATTGCTTTTCGGCAATCTAAAGAAGTAGTATCCAACAAATGAAATAAAGTAAACAGTTTACTCAAAATCTTTCGTGTTTCTGCATCGCTATGTGTTAAACGATGTGTCAGATAATAGATATCTGTAACTGACTTTGCAGTAATATAACCCTCAAATTGCTTATTTGCAGAATATATAAAGAGCTTTTGTGCTGCTTCAGCAAACGGGACACGAGACTGTAACGCATCGATGATAACACAAGTATCAACTAAAACTCTCATATTGTATTCAACCTTTCTTCCCGTGCTTCTTCCAGCGTCATATCATTTGGAAGAACACCAAACAATGACTTAGCAACATCTACTCTGTCCTGATATGGATTAGACAATTTTGCAACAACTTTTCCGTTACGGGTAATATAAATATCCTCTGTTTCTGCAAGCATAAGGTATTTACCAAGATTAGTTTTTAATTCAGTTGCAGTAATAGACATATCATCATCCCCTTTCTTGAAGAATAATTATTTATCGTCTAAAAAATAGAATCTCTCTTTTCAGTTATATTATACACAAATCGAACGATTTTATCAACAAAATCGTTCGATTTGTGCAAATTTTAATATTTACCAAACTTTGAGACTATCCTCCGCATCAATCCCTTCTTGAAAATGTATTATAAGCATTTCTTCCGGTCCCAACTGCCATTTTCATAATTTGTTATAAGTTGTTACCGGATTTTATTTCCCTTATGAGGATTCGTAAACAAGGATAGAACAATATAACACGATACAAGATGTGACGGAGAGGACACCCGCGAAAACTTTAGTGTTTTCAAGGGTTTAACGAGATTTTTATAACACAATATAACAGTTATTAAATCCCTAAAAATACCCCAAGTGAGAATTCAAATTTTACAAGAATATTTGTTGTTTTTGTGATTTTCAATGCATTTTTCTCTTCTGAACCAACCTCAAATCTTATGAAACTCCTGAATTTACAAGAAATATATGTTATATTTTCAAATTTTATGTATTTTTTCTCTACACAAGCACTTTTCAAGCTCGTAATGTCAAAACATTTACATGAAATATTTGATATATTTTCAAATTTAATGTACTTTTCAATTTTTCACGCTCAATTATAATACCCCATAATATTCACAATCAATTCCACCGCAAAAATAAGCAGTTGGATTTCTCTATTGAAGCCATCCAACCGCCTATCTTTAAATTTCCGATATTTTATTTCTGATATTTTATTTCCAATATCTTATTTCTTCTACATCCTTACTAATATCCAGCCTGTTTTTCCAATATACTCAGTCCTCTTTTCCTGCAATCGCTCCCCACACAACATAGTTATTCTTTAATAATTTCCAAGGATTCGCATGTTAATTGATTCTGCATTAATTCCGCTAAGGGCATTTATGGCACCTGCCTGTGTGGATTTTCCTTCAAACTCAACATAAAACCGATATTCCCATTTTTTCTCCGGAACAGGTCTTGACTCGATTCTTGTCATGTTAAGATCATTGTAAATAATGTGAGACAACATCTGATACAATGTACCACTTTCGTGAGGCATTTCAAAGCTAATACAAATAAGGTCAGCATTACGTCTCGCAATTTTATTCCTGCTGATAATTATAAACTTTGTTGTATTAGTTGCATTGAAGTTAATTCCTTTATGTAAAATATCAAGTCCGTATATTTTTGCTGCATTAGCACTGGCTATACAGCCTCTTGATTTGTCAGACTGCTCTGAAATATATCTGGCACTTATTGCAGTGTTAGCCAGATTAACCTTTCCCCAGCCATGTTCTTCGATAAATGCGTTACTTTGCATAAAAGCCTGGGGATGAGAATAAACATCCTTAATATCCTCAATTTTAGAACCTTTTATACCACAAAGACAATGCTCAATTTTAACATCAAAGGTATCCACAATATAATTATGAAATTCTACTAACAAGTCGTAAACATCCGTAACAATTCCTGCTGATGAATTTTCAAAAGGAAGCACGGCATAATCAGCCTTGCCATCTCTTACATATTTCATAGCCTCTCTGAAAGTCGACACGTTAACATAACTTGACTTATCACCAAAATATTCCGTAGCAGCCTGCTGGCTGTACGCTCCCGGTATTCCCTGATAAGCTACCGTAACATCTTCCTTTGGCAAATCATCCACAATATCAAAGCCAATATCGCTGTTTACCCCTTCTTCCGTAAGTAACTTATACTGCATTTTTCTGCTCATGGACATAATCTGCTCAAAAAGTTCTTCCACACCATGTCCGTAAAATTTATTACTTGCCTGAGCCTTTAAAGTTTTTAACTTATCTAACTCTCTCTTTCTGTCTAAAACCGGCTTTCCCGTGTGAAGCTTATATGCTGCCACATCCTTACATATATCCATTCTTTTCTCAAAAAGCCTTATAATCTGTTCATCAATAATGTCTATCTCTTTTCTGCTGTCCTGTAAATCTCTCATTTTGTTCCTTTCATAATGAAAAATATTTCTTAACGTAATCTATCTTTGAACTTTTTATACCAATCAGAACACTTAACTATCCCGGCTAATCATTCTGCTGCCTAAAACTACATCCGCCACATCCACTACACTTATTTTGTGGCTGTAAATCCTCTAACAATTGTGAAACCGTCTTGTTAAAAATCGGATGAACGGCATATGGTGCTATCTGATTTAAAGGTTCTAACACAAATAATCTCTTATGCATCTCAATATGTGGAATTTTCAAATCCGGTAAATTAACAATTTCATTATCAAACAAAATAATATCAATATCAAGAGTTCTTGGTCCCCAATGAATCTCCCTTGTTCTTCCGGCTTCTAACTCAATTATATTAACCTTCCTCAATAATTCTTTCGGAGAGTACAATGTCTCAATTTCTACACATCCATTTAAGAAATTATCCTGCTCCACTGGTCCATATGGCTCTGTTTCAATAAACTTTGATACTATGCTGACCCTACAGTTTTCATCATCATAAAGACCTTCTATTGCCTGATTAAGGTATTCTTCCTTATCTCCCATATTAGAGCCAATGCTTAAATATGCTCTGCTCCACTTTCTTCTGACTGTAACAGCCACATTGCCAAAAGGCAGCTTTATAGGTGCATTAGGCTTATTTATGGTAAGCTCCACTTCCTTAATCTTAGGAAATTCCTTTAAAAGCCCTCTTGCTGTCTGTTCTGCAACAGCTTCAATTAAATCAAATCTGTTTTCCGTCATAAACTTATTAATAAACTTACATGCCTTAGAGTAATTTACTGTTTCCTCCAAATCATCACTCATTCCGGGAGTTCTTACATCAGTAAACAAATCCGCATCCACATAAAACTTCTGTCCGTTTATTTTTTCTTCTTCATTACAGCCATGGTAAGCAAATACCTCTAACTGTCTGATTTTTATACAATCCATATTATATCCTTTATTTTACATTTTTTATGGCTTTTGCCATCATAAGAGCCTGATAATTTTCCTTAACATCATGAACCCTGAAAATGGTGCATCCTCTTTCATAACCCATAACTGTTGTGGCTA
>NZ_HF991874.1:129363-158919 GCF_000432355.1 Eubacterium sp. CAG:161 | reverse complement strand
GCCATTCTGTCATCTCTGTCCACATCAAGGGTAAGCCCTATAACTGATTTTCTTGAAGTTCCAAGGAGCACCGGAAGTCCCAGTTCCTTTAAACGGTTAACTTCATTAATAACCATAAGATTCTGGGGATAATCCTTTCCAAATCCAACTCCCGGATCAAGCACTATCTGTGAATCTTTTACCCCGGCCTTGTGGGCAATTTCCAAAGACTCTCTTAAATCATTTAAAACATCTTCCACAAAGTTATTATAATTTGTATTATCTCTATTATGCATTACACAGGCTGCCACCTTAGTTTCCGCAACAAGGTCAGCCATATCCTTTTTGCCCCATTTAAAGCCCCAGACATCATTTATCATATCTGCTCCTGCTTTAATTCCTTCCCGTGCCACTCCTGTTTTGTATGTGTCAAGGGAAACTGCCACATCAAATCTTTCCTTTACAGCCTCTATTACAGGCACAACTCTGCTTATTTCTTCTTCATCACTTATAAGAGTGTAGCCCGGTCTTGTGGACTCTCCCCCTATATCGATTATTTTTGCCCCATCATCAATCATCTGCCGGGTATGCTCTAAAGCCTTGTCCAAGCTGTTCCATTTTCCACCATCAGAAAATGAATCCGGTGTTACATTTAAAATTCCCATTATTACCGGCTCTTTATCTAAATCAAATTCATATTTTCCTATTTTCATTGTTCGCGTCTCTCCTATTTATTTATCAGTAAAGTAACATCTCTTCTTAAGGCATCATCCTCTTTGAATTTTCCTTTTAATGCAAAGCTGACAGTTTTGCTTCCGGGCTTTTTTATGCCTCGTGCAGACATACACATATGTTCTGCCTCAACCATAACATAAACACCTTTTGCCTCTAAATATTCCTCTAATGCCTCTGCAATCTGTTCCGTCATCTGTTCCTGTATCTGAAGTCGCCTTGCGTAAACTTCCACTGTTCTTGCCAGTTTACTTATTCCCACAACTTTTCCGTTAGGAATATAAGCAATATGCACTTTACCATAAAAAGGCATCAGGTGATGTTCACAGGTAGAGTAGAATGTAATATTTTTCTCTATAACAACATTTTCGTTGTCACAGGAAAATGTTCTGGACAAATGCTCTGCCGGAGTTTTGCCCATTCCGGCGCATAACTCTTCATACATTCTTGCCACTCTCTCCGGAGTATCCTTTAACCCCTCTCTGTCAGCATCTTCACCGATACCTTCTAAAAATAGTCTGACTGCTTCTTCAATTTTTTTCTTATCAAACATGTCAATCTCTCCTTCCGGCTTTAACTGTTTGTTTTAGCTTTAATATATTTCTTTAGTGCCCTGCGCAAATCCTTTAAATACGATAATGAACCAAAGGCAATAATTAAATCACAGTTATTAACATTAACTGAATTTATTGACATTTTAACTGCCTCATCCATTCCTTTTGCGCAAATAACATTACTGTTATATGATCTTATGGTTTCTGCCAATATTTCTCCATTAAGAGCCCGTTCATTATCAGGTGTTACGGTAATAATCATTTCCCCTCTGCCTGCTATCATTTCCGCCTCTTTTTTAAAGTCCTTATCGGCCAACACTCCCATTATAAAGGTAATTTTCTTATTTGTAAAATACAAATCTATAGAATCCCTTAATTCTTTTATTGCTCCGGGATTATGGGCACCATCAATAATAAATAAAGGTGAATCATTTATAACTTCCATTCTTCCCGGCCAATTGGCATTTAAAAGTCCTTTTTCTATGTTTTCTTCAACCTTAAATCCACGATTTTCCAGCGCCAAAGCTGCTTCTATGGCTGTAATTGAATTTTTAACCTGATATGTTCCGGGCATTTTTAATTCTATTTTATAGATTTTCCCGTTAGATGCCTTATATTCATATAAGGTTAAAAATCCTTCAGCCTTTATACCATACGCATTTTGACACAATATGAAAGGAGCCTTTTTTAATTCTGCTATTTTCTTTATGGATTCTACAGCCTCATCAGTCTGATTCGAAACAATCACCGGACAGTTGTCCTTAATTATTCCCGCTTTTACCCTTGCAATTTCACCTATTGTACTGCCTAAAAATTTTGTATGGTCAAGACTTATAGTTGTAATAACACTACACAGTACCTTTTTAAACACATTTGTGGCGTCTCCTTCTCCTCCCATTCCACATTCTACCAGCACTACATCACATTTTTTTCGCTTAAAATATTCAAACGCCATGGCTGTTTCTATTTCAAAAGGAGTTGGGTGCGGCAATGATTCCTTAACCATTTCATTGCATTTTGATTTTATATAGGTTAAAATATCCGCCACCTCTTCCTCTCTTATATAGGTATTATCCGTTCTTATTATTTCCCTATACTCAAAAACTGCCGGTGAGGAATATCTTCCTGTTTTGTATCCTGACTCCATTAAAATGCTTTGCAAAAATGCCGAGGTTGAACCCTTTCCATTGGTTCCTGCCACATGAATCACCTTTAGTTCATCCTGAGGATTTCCCATTTTAGCAAGAAGTGTTTTTATGGTATCAAGTCCTAACACACTTCCATATTTTTTTATTGCTTCCATATATTCCATTGATTCATTATAATTCATATGATCTCTCCTAAAGCCTGTTTTTTACACAAAAATATTGTCGCATTCATCTGAACATCTGATAAATACGACAATATTTTAATTATTCATCATATACATTTTTTTCGCTTAAAAATCTTGTTGCTACATAACCGGTTTTTCCGTTATATTTGATTCTTGTCCAGTCGCCTTCATTACTTAAAACCTCAACCTTTTCACCTTTTTCAATAGTAGTAACTACGTTATCTGATGAATCGGTGCTTGCCTCACTTCTTAAATTTACACCATCATTAGTATACATTGATGTAGATGCTGAAGCGTTGTCACCTGTTGTAGCACTTTCACTTTGATTTTCAGTCTTTGTAGTCTCCACGGCTTTGACTGTTGTTTCCGCTGCTGCATTTTTCTTATTGGTTGTTTCCTCAACTGTTGTAGTTTCAACTACAGTAGTAACCTCAACGGTAGTAGCCTCTGCTGTTGTTTCCTTTGCTGACTTGTTGCCTTTTTTTGAAGAACATGAAACACCGATAATAATAATCAGTATAAGAAGTATCACTACACCTGCAATTCCTGCTAATGTCATATTTCTCTTCTTTATTTGCTCTGCTCTTTTTATCTCTGCGTTTCTTCGTCTGTTTTCTACGATTCTCTTTATTTCTTCATCTCTTGTTTCTGGCATAAAATATCACCTTCTACTGTAAATTTTCTTCTTCCTCTATAATCTCGTCATATTCTCCGGACTCAACTAATTCATCAAAAGCATCTGAAGCTAAATAAAATTCTGCTTCTGTTTCAATGTTATCAAGTCCCGGTTCACCATCTTCATCTTCATAATATCTGTAAAGATATACTTCTCCCTCTTCATTTTCAGGTCCTTCTGTAGGAAGCAATGCGATGTAATCCTGTCCGTTTTCTGCTTCAAAGATACTTACCACAAGGCAATCTACTTCTGTATCATCATCTAATGTAAGAGTTACAAATAAATCCTCATCTTCTTCAAACTGATTATTATTTCCCATATCATCCTCTTTCTGCGTAAACACGCCATATATTTTAACGGATATTCTTCTATGCAAAAAATATCAAAGGAATTTCCTATTCCCATATTCATTACTACTTTATCAGAATAAAACACAAAATGCAACAAAACAAAGACTTTTCACGAAAAGTTAACATATGATTTCATTAGCAAACATGGACATTTCCACATCACACCCTAAGCTTTGTGCCACACCATAAACACACAGTTCTTCTATTGCTCTGGTTATTGCCACATAAAAAACTCTTCTTTCTTCTTCATAATCCCTTTCCCTTACCGCCTTTGAGGTAGGCACAACTCCCTGATTTGCATCTAATATAAACACGATTTTAAATTCCAGTCCCTTAGAACCATGCATTGTTATTATATTTATCCCTTCTTTATCTTTCTGTGACCTGTTATTTTTTTCATTTTCTATTGACCATATCCACTCCTTTAAGGTATTGTATTTTAATGCTTCATTGTAAATATCATCCATTTGTTTAATCAGAGCTTCTCTTTTCATATTATGGTCAATAGCGTATTTTCTCAAATAATTTTCATAGCCTACTCCGTGTTTAATATATGTTATAGCCCCGGAAGGATTTAGCTTTCTTACCATGTCAAAATGGAATTTTAATTTTTCTATATTATCTGTTATTTCTTTACTTTCCTGATATATTTTCCTTAATTCTTCAAAATCTATACTATTTTCCCCTATCACCGCTAAATTTATGTATCTTTGTGGTTTATTAACTATTTTTATAAAACTGTCATTGTCTCTCAGAGGCATTTTATCATAGGTTATGGCTGCTTTTATGTAATTAATTATATCTTCTGCCACCATTCCCCTATAAATGCTTTTTTCCCCTTTTTTACTTTTTGAATCTATGCTTACGTTTTTTAGAAAATCGGATATTTCCGGAATCTGGCTGTTATTCCTTACTAAAATTGCAATATCTGACGGCTTAACTCCCTTCTCCAAATATTTCTTTATTTTCTTTGCCACATACAATAATTCCTGATTCTTATTTTTAAATTGTCTGACATCTACCTCTTTTCCTCCCTTTGTATTAGGTATTATATTTTTCTCATATCTGTTTTTATTATTTTTTATTAAGTTTTCTGATGCAGCTACAATAGTTTCCCCGGAGCGGTAATTAATATTCATGATTATAGTTTCTCCATTTTCATAATCCTTTGTAAACTGCCCCATTATTTCAGGACACGCCCCTCTAAATCCATATATGGACTGGTCATCATCCCCTACTATAAAAATATTGTTATCAGGGCATGCTAACATCTTCACTGTTTCATATTGAATAGTATTAATATCCTGAAATTCATCAATTAAAATATACCTATATACATTCTGCCATTGTTTCAAAATATCAGATCTTTTAACAAACAATTCATGACACCTTAAAAGGATATCATCAAAGTCAATTTTCTTTTCCTTTGACAATGTTTTCTCATACTCCCTGTACACAAGCAAAAATTCCTCTTTTTTGCAGCATTTTGGTTCATAATCAATTAAATCAACCATATTGCCTTTGATATTTCCTATTTCGCCGATTATACCTTGTATAAGTTCCTGTGTGTTATCTGATTCTATATGTTTTCTAAGAACGATTTCCCTTAAAATGTCATATTTTGTTCTTTCTGTTACGATACAGTTTCCCTTATATCCCAATGACATTCTAAGTATCTTAAAAAATATCCCATGAAATGTGCCAAAAGTCACCGGATATGTCCTATGCCCTTCCGCCATAAGTTCTGTGAACTTCTTTTCCATATGAACAGCCGCCGCCTTAGTAAAAGTAACTACCATTATACTCTCAGGTGCAACTCCTTTGTTTATTAGATTCTTTATTCTATGGGTAATAACTGTTGTCTTTCCTGAACCCGGCCCTGCCAATACCATAGCTGGACCTTTAAAAAAATTAATAGCCTGTTGTTGTGATTTATTAAACATGTATTCCTTTCCGTACTCTATCTCCATCAGCAGTATATCATTATTATGTTGTTTTGTAAATATTATAAGATGTTTTGTGGCGAATTTGCTGTTATGCTGTTTTTGTAATTGTTTGTTGTTAATAGAAGCATTTGTTGCAGAAATTGATGTATTAAAGTTTTTTGAAATTGGCTTTAGGCAATTATTGCCAGCACCACGTAGTTGGGTTGGCAGTTGTGTCTGGGGGATGGCACTTGGGCGGATGAAACACATGATATTTGTTTTTCAACTGCCCCTTTTTCACTAAATTCACTTAAAAAACTTGTGAAATGCCATTTGACCTCTTCTTTTCCAACTTCCAATGGTACTTTTGTTGTTGCAATCAATTGTTTCTCCTGTATAGGTACCATTGAATTTTGTCAATTTCAATTCTCAACTGTATATTGCCATTATATATCAAAAATTTCATAGAATTTTAACTTTACGGAAAGTCATATTTACAATATCAATTTTCTATAAGTTTTCTCCCTGCATACTTCTAACCTATGAATTGATTTATTTTACAAGAAATTTTTGTTTAATTGTATTATTTACTGTATATATCCGCCCCAGAAGGTGCTTGCACCGCCTCCATCGCTTTTGTGAGGAAAATATAGCACCTATCTTCAATGTTTGTCATCTCCACCACGAAATTTATTTTATAAAGGATTACCCCCTTGCTTGACAAAGAGCCAAAAAAATGGACACCACTTACATGGTATCCATTTCTATATTTTATAACTTATACTTTATAACTTATACTTTATAACTTATATTTCACCCATAATTTCTACTGTGCTGCCTGGGCATTTTCTAACAGTTCGATGCCTTTTTTGATTCTCTTTATGGATTCATCTTTTCCTATAACTTCCATTATTTCGAAAGCACCGGCAGGTGTCATCTGCTTACCTGAAACTGCTGTTCTAAGAGGCCATAATGCCTGTCCGTTTTTGCAACCTTTCTTTCCAATGTATTCAAATACAAGTTCATGAAGTCCATCTACTGAATAATCATCCGTTTCCTCTAATGATGGCAAAAGTTCCTTAAGAACTTCTAATGAATTGTCAGTGTTTGTTTTCATTTTCTTGTGAGTATACATATCAGCACTGTACTCAGGAAGTTCCTCAAAGAAATCTACCATAGCACCAATCTCAGGAAATACTTCAATTCTTGTTTTTACCATATCAAGTATTTTCTTAAGATCCAAATCTTTTTTAATAGCTTCCTTAATGTAAGGCATTGCTTTTTCATAGAATATGTCGTTATCCATTGCCTTAATGTATTCTCCATTCATCCATTTAAGTTTCTGAATATCAAAAACTGAAGGACTTTTGTTTACTTTATGGTAGTCAAATGCTTCTATTAATTCATCAAGAGAAAAAATTTCTCTGTTATCTTCCGGACTCCATCCAAGAAGAGCAATGTAGTTGACAATTGCCTCAGGTAAAAATCCCTGCTCCACCAAATCTTCATATGATGAATGACCTGAACGCTTGCTTAACTTCTTGTGTTCCTCATCTGTAATAAGTGGTAAATGCACATATTTTGGTGATTTCCAGCCAAACGCCTCATACAATCTCTGGTACTTCGGTGAAGATGAAATATACTCATTTCCTCTTACAACATGAGTAATTTCCTGCAAATGGTCGTCAATAACATTTGCAAAATTGTATGTTGGATATCCGTCTGATTTAATAAGAATCATATCATCTAATTCTTTATTTTCAACGGTAATTTCACCATATAATTCATCATAAAAAGTTGTTGTGCCTTCTGTAGGCATATTAATTCTTATAACATATGGCTTTCCTGCGTCAAGATTTGCCTGAATCTCCTCCTTTGAAAGGTGAAGGCAATGCTTGTCATAAACTGTTATTTCCTTTCCATCCTCTCCAACGGAAGTTTTAAGTTCAGCTAATCTTTCCTTATCACAGAAACAATAGTAGGCATTTCCTGATTCAATAAGCTGTTTTGCATATTTCATATAAAGACCTGATGCCTGACGTTCACTTTGAACATATGGGCCAAATCCCTTATCCTTATCAGGACCTTCATCATGAATAAGACCTGTCTGTTCCAAAGTCCTGTAAATAATATCTACAGCTCCCTCAACATATCTTTCACGGTCTGTATCTTCTATTCTCAAAATAAAATCTCCGCCCTCATGCTTTGCAATCAGGAATTCATAAAGTGCCGTTCTTAAATTTCCAACGTGCATCCTACCTGTAGGGCTTGGAGCAAACCTTGTTCTAACCTTTCCCATATTCTCTCTCCTGTTCTTTACTAATAAAAAGAGTATCCTGAGATACTCTTTAGTGATTCTTATTTAAGTTCCTCGAAATACTTTACAGCTTCCTTAATAGAAACCTTAAATTTGTCATCAGATGAATTGTCAAACAGGAATATATTCTTTATGCCTGTTGGAACTGAAAAATCTAATTTCTTAACATATTCATCCCAGTTTTCTAACTTCCATGTATCTCTGTCGGAATTTCTTGCAATCATTCTCTGTCTGCATACTTCAACGTCACACTGTACCCATACAACTATAAGTTCAGCACCTTTCTTTTCCAAAAGCTGACGTCTAAGATTCTCCATGTATCCCGGAGTTCTGACCTCTCTTGTGTAAGGTGCATTAATAAATACAGTATCATTATATTCTAATGCTTCCATTGCAATTTCCATAATGCAATCATATTCATAATCTCTTATTTCTGCTTCAAAGAAATCTGAGCTTCTGTTATATTCCTGATTTGCCACAACAAATATCTGCTTTGATAAAACGATTAATGAGTCTTTATCAAGATATACACAGTTTGGAATGGCCTTTGCCAGTTTCTTCGTTACAAATGTTTTTCCACAAGCAGGTGGAGATGTTACTAAAATCAATTTCTTCATAATATTATAACCTCTTCTATATATAATAAAATCATTACAATTTAACCCAATTTCTTTTCATAATACCACTAAATACGCTTCTTAGTCAACACTATAAACTACAAAAAATGACAAAAAACATAACTCTTTTATTTATAAAGATAATTATTACTTTTTCATATATTCTATTATAATAATTATCACAAAAAATAATACATTAGAAGACTGTAAGATATATTAAAAATTCTCACATATAGCTATAAAAACAGGAATGGCTTCTTAGAGATTCCTCCAAGAAGCCACAAAATTGAAAGGGTTTAGATTATTATGTTACCTAAAAATCTAATACTCTTATAGTTTAATAATTAAAAACGTTTTTTGCAATAATGACGAACTATTTTTTTATCTTTTGTAATTATTGCACAAATAATCCCCTATTATTGTGAAAAAAGAAAACAATATTCATATATTTTGTACAAATAAACATTCGTTTCCCCCTTTTAAAATTTTGTTTTTTTAGTCAAAACTAATAAAAATTCTTTTATTACCTTTAGCTATATAACTGACCGTTATTTTCCTGTTCATTTCCTGCAAGCTTAATGTTACTGTCATCCATTTTCACCTTTGGAATAACTATAGGCGGAAGTCCTGCATTAACCATAATTGTAGTTATAAGAGTTCTTACATTAGGATATATTTCATCATATGCCTTTTTATGTATTTCCTTCTTATCCATTCCCGGCTCACAATCTAAGAATGCAGTAGCACTAATTTTAAAATTGAAATCCATTGGTGCTGTTTTTTCCATCATGTCAATAGTCAGATTTGCTGCGCAATGAAGATTATCATTAGTGTATTTAACATTAAATGATGCTCTCTGCTCAATATCTAACTTCACCTGTCCTTCCAATTTATTTGTAAGGTCAATTTCTTCTACCTTCATTCCTTTAAATATTAATTCACCCATTTTTAACCTCCTGTCCGATTCTTTCGTAGCATATTGTCTGCTAACTGTAACTATTACATTCTATCATAAAAAGAACTCCCTAAAAAGAGAGTTCTTTAACAAATTTATATTTTTTGCTATTTCTTAGTATCTACATACAGTTCGATCATCTTAGCGGCAGTGTCAAAGTCAACCTTTCCTGTATTTATGCATATGTCATATCCTCTTGAATCTCCCCACTTGTTCTCACAGTAGAAATTGTGATATACCTTACGCATCTTGTCAACTTTCTTCATTTTATTTTCTGCCTGCTTTGCATCTACATTTTCCCGCTCCATAACTCTTTTAATCTTGCTTTCCTTATCACCGGTAATAAATACCGTTACAAGGTTAGGATTATCTGCTAAAATTTCATCAGCACATCTTCCGACTACCACAAAAGATTCCTTTTCCTCATCAGCTTTTTTCTTTAAAAATCCAAACTGCTTAATGGCAATCTGCTGTTCAAGGGAAATGGTGCTTCCTGTAATAGGCATTGGCATAAAAGAAATGCTAATTGGCCGTTCATCAAATTTTTCCAGCATCTCTTTGCTAAAATGTCCATCCTTTGCAATTTCATCTAAGAGTTCTTTGTTATACAACGGTATGTTGTAATGCTCAGCCAATTTCTTTGCAATAACATGACCACCACTTCCGAATTCACGTCCTAAAGCTATAATTATCTGTTTCATAATGCCGTCCTCCTGTCTCAATTTTGTTACCTTTATTATACCACAAACTGCAATAAAATCACAGTAAAATCAGTGTGTATTTAACTTTAATTTTAAAAGAAAAAAGGATAGAATTACGAAAATCCTATCCTCTTTATATCTTATTTTAATCTAAAAATTTATAGCTTCCTTTAACGATTGCCTTATCAAATACAATGTACATTGCAGGTAATATGCAGATTACGCAAAGCATACTTACAATAGCACCTCTTGCCATAAGAAGACAAAGGGAACTAATCATATCTATACTTGAATATACACCTACACCAAATGTTGCTCCAAAGAATGTAAATGCACTTACCATAACTGATTTCATTGTAGCCTTAAGAGCATCGCCTGCTGCTGCCTTTTTATCTTTTCCACTAGATCTTTCCAGTTTGTATCTGTTAGTCATTAATATTGCATAGTCAACTGTAGCACCTAACTGAATGGTTCCAATAACAATAGATGCAATAAACGGCAACGTCGTATTAGTATAGAACGGTATACCCATATTAATGAATATAGCAAATTCAATAACTGCAACAAGTATTATAGGAAGTGAAATTGACTTAAATACTAAAGCAATGATTATGAAAATCAGGAAAATTGAAACAAAACTTACTGTTGCAAAGTCTTTGTTTGTTATTTTAATAAGGTCTCTTGTACAAGCTGCCTCACCTACTAACATTCCGTTTTTATCATATTTCTTTATAATTTTTTCAATTTCATTACACTGGTTGTTAGCTTCATCTGAACCTGTTTTGTATGCGGACATGAATATAAGCATCTCATGTTCATCGCTTTCTAACTCTTTTGTTAAATCCTTAGGAATAAATGATTCCGGAACAGAACCGTCTAAAACGCTTTCCTTTCCTAATGCCATTTGTACTCCATCAACCTTCTTAACTTCGTCAAGCATAGCTGATACATCTTTTGACTTTACATCTGAATCTAACAAAATAATGTTCGCAGAACCTAAATCATATTCCTTTGCAATCTTATTCTGGGCAACAACGCTCTCTAAAGAATCCGGAAGACTTAATGTTAAATCGTAGTATACCTTTGTGTTGGCCTGACCATAAATTGCAGGTACTAACAAAATAACAAATACTGCAATGAAAATTTTATAATGTTTTGCAATCCATCTAGGTACCTTATCAAAATCAGGTAAAAGATGTCTGTGTTTTGTCTTCTCAATTGCCTTGTGGAATACAAGGATAAATGCTGGAAGAATTGTTACACATGATATAACACCTAATACAACACCCTTTGCCATTACCACACCAAGGTCTAAACCTAAGGTGAAACTCATAAAGCAAAGTGCTATAAATCCTGCCACTGTTGTTATGGAACTACCTACAACTGAGGATATTGTAGCCCTAATGGCATCTGCCATGGCCTCATATTTATCACCATTTGTCTTTTCCATATGTTCCTCAAAGCTGTGCCATAGGAAAATGGAGTAGTCCATTGTAACACCTAACTGAAGTACCGCCGCTAATGCCTTTGTTATGTAGGATATTTCTCCCATAACAAAATTGCTTCCTAAGTTATAGACTATAGCCATACCAATACTCAAAAGGAAGAATACCGGTATCATAAATGAATCCATAAGTAATGATAAAAGAATGATAGATATTACAACTGCAACACAAACATAAATCGGTGTTTCCTGTTCAGCCAAATCCTTTGTATCTGTTACTATTGCAGAAATACCACTTATTAAGCATTGGTGCTTTGTAACCTTTCTGATTTCATTTATGGCTTTCATTGTTCCGTCACCGGAACTTGTATCATCAAATATTACCAGCATAATTGTTGATGTATCTTTGTTAAATGCATCATATACTTTGCTAGGAAGCATTGACTTTGGCATTCCCAAATCAACAAATGAATCATACCATAATACCTTACTTACATGGTCAACCTTTTCCATTTTTTCTTTAAGTACAGATACGTCACTGTCGCTCATTTTGTCAACCATAACAATTCCAAATGCACCGGAATTAAATTCATCCATCAGGATGTCCTGACCTGTCATTGTATCAATTCCATCAGGAAGATAATATAAAAGGTCGTAATTTACTCTTGTATTGAAGTAGCCGATTGCCGATGGTATCAGTAAAAGAACTGCAATAATCAATATGGCATATCTGGCTTTAACAACAAATTGTGAAAACTTCTTCATAAAATATCAGCTCCTTTACTTTTCAGATTTAATTTCTGCTGTTTTGAAGATAAACTTAACATCTCCACTCATGTCACTGTTAATTCCTGAGAATGAAT
Organism: Eubacterium sp. CAG:161; assembly: GCF_000432355.1. Lineage (NCBI taxonomy): Bacteria > Bacillati > Bacillota > Clostridia > Eubacteriales > Eubacteriaceae > Eubacterium > Eubacterium sp. CAG:161. The sequence goes on along the minus strand of NZ_HF991874.1, from coordinate 146,473 downwards.
TATACTTCTTTCCTGCGTTTAAAACATCTTCGATTTTGTTTACTGCATCCTTAGTATCTTCTCCGAATATTTCAGTAATCTTGCTGATTCCTTCTTTATTTAATTTAATTGTTCCATCCTTTAAGTCCTTAGTACCGTTTGCTAATGTAACAATACCATTATCAAGAGTCTTTGTTCCGGCTGCTAATGTTTTAGCACCATCACTAATCTGTGATGCACCTGAATTTACAGTTCCGATACCACTCTTAATCTGTGGGCTTGCAGCGCCAATCTTGCTCTTAAGTTCACCTGTTCCTGATTTAAGGTCAGCTGTTCCTTTGGCTAAAGTTGCTGCTCCTGTGTTTAACTGCTTAATTCCTGAATATAACTTTGTAACTCCACTGCTAAGGGATGTTGTTCCTGCTTCAAGGGAATCCATTCCTGCAAGTAACTTCTGAATATCTGCTGCACTTGCACTGATTTGTGCTTCAAATGTACTCTTTACACTTTCAAGAGTCTGAACACTGTAATAAGCCTGAAGTAATGTATAATATGTGTTTACATCAAGACCTTTAGCTGTAAGAACTGTATTTAAATCCATGCCTTTAGTAACAGCTCCATTTATACCTTCAACAATCTGATTTAAAACCTTTTCACTGGAAATCAATCCGCCTGTTGCTGCATTTAACTTAGCAATTATTCCATCTATCTGTGTCTGAATAGATGATGGTGTTCCCTGTAATGTCTGCGCTAACTGCTTAACACCTGCATTTGCTTCTTTTGCACCTTTATTTAATGCCTTTGCTCCATTGTTAAGTCCCTGGGATTTCTTTGTATCCTCAAATGCTGCCTTGGCAGTTGCTAAACCTGATGATAAATCTTTTGCACCTTTGTTAAGTTTGCCTGCTCCATCATCAGCTGATGCAAGAGCTTCTAAAAGTGACTGATTAAATATTGAATACTTTCCTAATAACTCTTTTGTTCCATCTGATAATGTTGAAGTATATTTTGCAATATCAGAAGCACCGCTGTTGATTTTTGATGAACCGCTCTTTAATTCATTAGCACCATTATTAAGCTTTGTGGCACCATTTACCAATTCATCAGTTCCATCCTTTAATTCATCCATTTTTTCCTCTATATCAGAGAAATCAAATGTATCCTTTAAATCAATGTCACCTAATTCCGATGTTGCAACTGTAAGTGCCATATCCATTGAAAAATCCTTAACATCAGCTGTAATAGTAACACTTTCAGGAATATCAATGTCACTAATGTAATCCTTTGCCTTGTCAATTGTATCAAGGAGATGATCCTTAAATCCCGGAGCTGCATATCCTACAACGATTTTGTTATCATCGTAATCTACTACTTTTCCGTTATCTACTGTTACATTTGAGAAGTTATCATCTAAAATCATTCCTGTTAATGTAATAAATGGAACAAAGTTTCCTGCAACTTCTTTTGAATTGTTTGTGTAATCATAAACAATTTTTACCTTACCACTTTTTCCTGCTAAATCTTCAGGAGAAATTTCCTTATCATCAAGATAATATGAAACCTTAATATCAATTGGTGCTGACTTTGTTGTTGTTCCCTGATATGAAATGTCCTTGCCTTTGTTTTCCCATATCAGCTTACCATTATCTGTGGTAAATGCCTCATCACCACTAATATTTGTTATATCTGTTAAATCTGAAACATCACTTATGTTATCTTTTCCTTTTACCTTAAGAACATCACTTACTGTTGTTTTGGTAACTGTTCCGTCAGCATTCATTTCAACATATACTGTTTCTTTCTTATCAGTGTCCTTTGCATCTCCTAGCTTGCCTGTAAGCAACGCCTCAACATTTGCCTCATTGTTTGTTTCCTTTGCAGTGCCTAATGTTTTGTCAGTGTTATCTGTAGTCTTTGTTGTTCCACAACCACTAAAGCCACATACAACCATTGACGCTACTAATGTTAAACTAATTCCTTTTTGAATGTAATTCTTCATAACAAACTTCACTCCTTTATAAAAAATCTAAAATAAAGTATACAGTTATGTATCTTTTAATCATTAGACAGTTTCATAACTGTATTTATTTTTTGTACTAACTTATAATTTTGCATATACGCCGTCTGCTTATTTATCTGTTTCATTTTTGTGATACAAATATAATTCGTGCCCTATCTTTTCTGAGCTAAAGGAAATATCCTGGAGTAGCTGTGCTAACTCTTCTTCTCCTTCTTTCATTCCTTTAAGTGCCCAGTCAACTATAATTCCCGTAAGACCGTATGCAAAAAATCTTGCGTAAATGTCACGCATCTTTTTATCAAGATGAGTATAAAGGTTTAAATCTTTTATCGCCTTATTAAATAACTCAATAAATATTCTTTCAAGATATACCGAAAAGAAATCATTGTTAGACTTTATGGTATTCATGAAAAACTGCTTTTTCTGTTTCATATAAACCAAAAGCTCTAATATCTTCTCTCCCCAGTTATCAAAAGTAAGATCCTTTGTCAGGGGAATTACCAGTTCCTGATTGTAAATCCAGGCAAGTAACTCATACTTGTCATTAAAATGGTAATAAAAAGTCTGTCTGTTTACACCACAATGTTCCGTAATGTCAGCAACCGTTATCTTATCAAGTATTCTGGTTGAACCTAGTTCTTTAAGGCTTTCAGCCAGTGCCTTTTTGGTAATGTTTGAATTGGCCATGTGACTTCCTCCTTCTATAAATTTATTACATATATTTATTTTTTATACTTGTGTACAATTTCTTGCTAGATGTATAATAACACCCTTTTACACATTTGTCTAGTTTTTTTATTACATTTGTCTGATTTTTTATATTATGACTGTTTTTTAGTCGTGAGTTTGTATTATAAAAACATCTAAACATAAAACTTTATTTGGACATTAAAAGAGACCGTCGAACTGATATGTACCAATTCAACGGTCCCCCGTAATTATATTATTATGTTGTTATTTAACAACTATATTGCTCCAGTTGTAATCTACTTCTTTATATGAAGGATCAACTACCTTAAGAATATTATTATATAAGTAATCATGTGCAGCGCTTGTATTCATCTTCTTTGACTGATACAGTTGATCACAAATCTTATATACTGAGTAAGTATGTGCCTTACTATATACATAGCTTCCATCACTAAGAACCGCGTATGCTCTTACCTTATATTCTGTTGTAAACTCTCTGGTAGTGTTTGTACTAAACAATGTAGTTCTTACAAAATATGTTGCTGTTGTTGAATTTCCAAGAACTGTATTACTTGTTCCTGCCGGTGTAGAATCTAATGAAACTACATATTTGTTAGTTGAACCAACATACATATCTGCATCTGTTACTCCCAAAGAATTTCCATCTATTGTATCTACCGCATAAACAAATCCCCACTTAGTAACATTCTTTCCATCTATTGTAGGTTCTACAGAACCAACAACTCTACTTCCTCCAAGAGTCGTACTTACCTGATATCCTTCAATATTAACATCATCACTGATTGTAATAGTCTTAGGATCAGCTGTAGTAGGTTCCTCTGTCGGTGCCTGTGTAGGTGCCTCTGTTGGTGCCTCTATTGTTGGGGCTACTGTAGTAGGTGCAACCGTTGTGTTTTCTTCCATTTTCGTTGTCTGCTCTTCTGCTTTTGGATATACGATATTTCCATCTTCATCTTTTACAACTACATTAGAAAAATCAAGAACAACTGAAGTTCCGACTAATCCGGCTCCTACCATAAATTCAATTGTTCCATCTCCATCTGCCATAAGTTCTGTGGAAAGAGTTGTTGTGCCAATCACTAATTTTCTTGGCTCACTTTCATTCAGATCGTTTGTAATTTTATAAGAACCGTCTTCTGATGGTGAATACATATCGATTGATATTGTATATATTTTACCCGGCACCAATCCGGTTACTGTTTTCTTGAGCTGCAATCCCCAGGCACTTCCCCAGTTACTTGTCAGCTGTTGCATCTGAACATGATCCGGATCCTCAGGGTCTGCCCCCAGCTGTACCGTAGACCCATTCCACGGACCGCAATAATATGTATATCCACCAATTTCAAACCAAAGATTTGCATCTGCCTGTCCCGGTGTAAGAGGAAGATTTTCCGGTGTTGTCGATTCCTTTGTTGTTTCTATATTTGGTGTTGTGGTTGCTTCAGGAGATGTCTCGATTCCTTCCTGTGTTGTTGTTTCATTTGGCGTTGTTACTTCCTGTGTTGTCGGAACATCTGATTCTGTTCCATCACTACTTACCTTTCCTGCATAGGAATAAACATCAGTATTTTGTGTATTTAAATGCAGTACCGGACGTACTGTCATAAATGTATCATTTACTGATGAACCATTCGGATAAACAAAACCGGACTGAAATACATATGCCGCACATTTTCCCTTATAAGTGTTGACATCACGATATTTATCATCTCCCATTGTTCTAAGCCACCACCCCGGCATCAGCCACGGATATGTTTCCCAATCCAATTTGGCATTTGCATATGGAGTAACAACAAGCGCTCTTGTAGGGTCTACATTATACTCTCCTGAAAAGCCATATTCCGTATTTAACGCTTCCTTATATGCCAAACAATAAACCTGATCGTATGTATCATTGACCTTCGGTGAATCCAAAAACGGATCCTGAGCGTTTGATACTAATGTTGTATTAATTGCCTGCTGTTCTTCTGCTGTGAAAGCTGTATCCATAAAATTGTCATTTGAATAATCTATCCCATTTTTATTCATACTGCTTTTATAACCATTAAGCCAGCTCCTAAGAGTACATGTCTCCCAATCAACACCATCCCCTGACTCATGCCATGGTTTCACATCTAATCCTTTGTCTGCCAAAAGAAATGCATCATTCCCATCTACCTTGAGTACTCTCCATTTAAACGGTTCTTTGTATTTTCCTTCTACATCATTCTGATAATAGTTTCCAAAATAAACGCAGTCCCAAATGGTATTTCCTGTGGTATCCTTCGTCGGGTTAGATAATATATGTGTTTTCGCTCCATTATCATTTGCTCTTATCTGAACATTTTTATTCATTGGATAAATAATTGTGACTATCAGCATAACCACGAGCAAAATTGACAAAACTCTCCTTCTTTGCATTCTTTTTTCCCTCCTTAAATTTTCTCTCAATCAATCTACATAAAAATACACAAACCCACTCTTATGTAATAATGAATTTGTGTATATAATATCATATATCATATATCTTTTGAATAACTCTACAGGCTTTTTGTTATTTAATTATTTTAAGCAGGTCCTTTGGCTCATCTATTATAGCTATTGGTTTAAGACCTTCAAGAAGTTCTCTTTCCCTAAAGCCCCAGCTACATAACACACAATCCATACCTGCATTTTCTGCTGTTGCCCTGTCTACTTCTGAATCTCCCACGTAAACCGCTTCCTCTTTTTTACTTCCAAGAAGCTTTAATGCATGGAAAACACTGTCCGGTGCCGGCTTTTTCTTAATTCCTGCCGCCTCGTTTTCCCCTATGGCAACCTTTATATAATCCTTGAAATAAATTTCATTTAATTCATCAACTGCTCCATGAGCCTTATTTGACACAATTGCCATTTTTATGTTGCTTTCATGAAGTTCCTTTAAAAGTTCCATTATTCCATCATAGGCTCTGGTTTTTACCTGACAGTTCTTCTGATAATAATCCAGAAACTCCTGATAAACCTCTTCAAACCTTGGATTGTCCTCTCCATCAGGAATAGAACGTATAATCAGCTTTCTTATTCCATTTCCCACATGTTGTCTCACCAATTCAATATTATGAAGAGGGAAATCAAATTTCTTCTGAATATAAAGAACTGCATCTGTTAAATCTTCAAGAGTATTTAAAAGTGTTCCATCCAAATCAAAAACTACTGTTTTATACATATCTATCTCACCTTCACTTTTCTACATAATATCTGCCGGACTAATAAATCCGGCAGACAATATTTTATCAATCTTTATTACTGTGATTAATGACAATTGCAATTACTGCTACAATAATCGCTATTAATGCAATTGCTATTACTCCTAAAATAGGTGCAACCGCCATTTTAGACATAAATCTCCTCCTTATGCTCTAACCTTAATGTGAACCTCTCTAAGCTGCTGCTCTGTTACCTCTCCCGGTGCACCGCACATTAAATCCTGTGCATTTCCGTTCATAGGGAATGGAATAATTTCTCTAATATTTTCTTCTTCACGAAGTAACATAATCATACGGTCAACTCCCGGAGCCATACCTGCATGTGGTGGTGCACCAAACTGGAATGCATTGTACAAGGCTCCAAATTTCTCCTTAAGGTCATCTTCTGTATATCCTGCAATTTCAAATGCCTTAACCATAATCCTCATATCATGGTTTCTTACTGCACCACTTGATAATTCAACACCGTTACATACGATATCGTACTGATATGCCAAAATATCCTCCGGATTCTTTGTTTCTAATGCTTCAAGTCCACCCTGTGGCATAGAGAACGGATTATGTGTAAATATCATCTTTTTAGTTTCCGTATCATATTCATACATAGGGAAGTCGTTAATATAACAGAACTTGTATGACTTTTTATCAATTAAATCAAGTCTCTCACCAAGAGCTGTTCTAATCTGTCCTGCATAAAGTGAAGCATTCTTCTCATTATCAGCAATGAAGAAAATAGTATCTAATGCCTTTAATGATGCCATTTCCCTTATTTCTTCCTTCATATCTTCAGGAATAAACTTATCAATTGGTCCCTTATAGCTTCCATCTTCTAAAACTTCCAGGTAACCAAGACCACCCATTCCAATGCTCTGAGCAAACTTAAGTAATTTTTCGTGCTGTCCCTTTGACAACTTCTGGTTAATTACAATTGCTCTTACAGTCTTTCCGTGGAACGGTTTAAATGTACATCTCTGGAAGAAATCTGTTACGTCAATTATTTCTAACGGATTTCTAAGGTCCGGCTTATCTGTTCCGTATTTAAGCATTGATTCCTTATAGCTTATAATAGGGAACGGAGCCTGTGTAACCTCGTATCCTTCAGGTGCAAATTTATTAAATGTGTCAGCTAAAACTTCCTCGCCAACTCTAAATACATCTTCCTGTGTGGCAAAACTCATTTCAAAGTCTAACTGGTAAAATTCTCCCGGTGATCTGTCTGCTCTTGCATCTTCATCTCTAAAGCAAGGGGCAATCTGGAAATACTTATCAAATCCTGACACCATAAGTAACTGTTTATACTGCTGTGGTGCCTGTGGAAGTGCATAGAATTTTCCCTTAAACTTTCTTGATGGCACAATATAATCTCTTGCACCTTCCGGAGATGATGCACAAAGAATAGGTGTCTGGATTTCCAAAAATCCCATATCTACCATTTTCTGTCTAAGGTATGAAATAACCTTTGAACGGAAAATCATGTTATCCTTAACCTTTGGATTTCTTAAATCAAGGTAACGATATTTAAGTCTCACATCTTCACGGGTTTCCTTTGATGTAATAATTTCAAAAGGTAACTGCTTGTAAACCTTCCCTAAAACTTCAACCTTTTTTGCCTCTAATTCAATAGTTCCTGTAGGAATCTTAGGGTTATATGTTTCTTCATCTCTATGCTCAATAGGTCCCTCTACTGAAATACAGTCTTCCTTACTTAATCCCTCAAGTAATGATGTGTCACGCATAACTACCTGCATAACTCCATACATATCTCTTAAATCAATAAATGATACTCCACCGTGGTCACGAATGTTTTCAATCCAGCCTGCAATCTTTACATTTTGTCCAACATTAGCTTCTGACAATGAATCCATTGTTACATCACGATAAATGTTATTTGTGTTAATATCCATTACACTTCCTCCAATATTATAAATTACGGTATGGTTAAAATAATAGAATTTCCTATTAAATATAAAAAGAGCCCATCCTGAAAAATTAATCCAGGACGAACTCACTAATTACTTAATATGTCCGCGGTACCACCTGATTTACTGCTTATGCAGCCACTCATGGTCTTGCAACCCATCGATTATCGCTCGACAACGGCTTCCCTACTGATTATTAAACGTTCAGGTTGCAGCTTAGGAGTGTTATTCACATTAATTCATTCTACAGGACTTCCACCAACACCTGCTCTCTGTTAGCGATAATTAAAGCTACTTCTCTCCGTCAACGCCATTAATCTTGATTATATAATAGTAAACACCAAGTGTCAAATACAAATTTGTGCGTTCCTACAAGCGTTGCACAGATACATAAAAAAGGTCTGCCGGGAGTTTGCTCACAGGCAGACCTTTTTGGTGTATCTGTATAGCGCGACAGCGCGGCATAAGCATTATGCACAGCATAATGCTTATGGCAACGCTTTTCTTTCTATTTCATTCTTAAAAATGCCTTATAGCACTTGAAAGCCTCATAAACATCAGCTTTGCTTGTAACCTCCCAAGGTGCATGCATGCTAAGCACCGGCACACCACAGTCAATTACTTCCATTCCGTATAATGACATAATGTATGCAATGGTTCCGCCACCGCCGGCATCAACCTTTCCTAACTCTGACATTTGGAAATAAACCTTATTGTCATCCATAACCTTTCTTATTTCTGCTAAGTATTCTGCGTTGGCATCATTAGAGCCTGACTTTCCTCTTGAGCCGGTAAATTTGTTAAACACAACACCTTTTCCAATATAAGATGTGCTTTGCTCTGAAAATACATCTGCATATAACGGATCATAAGCTGCGTTTACGTCAGATGAGAGCATTTTGCTGTTTTTAAGGCATCTCTTAAGAATTAATTCACTGTAGTTTCCGTTTAAATTAATTAATTCGGCTACCATGTTTTCAAAGAAACGTGACTGCATACCTGTTGCTCCTACGCTTCCGATTTCCTCTTTGTCAACTAAAAGACAACAGGATGTTCTTTCATTAACACTACTGTCAAGAATAGCTTCTAATGATGTATAAGCGCAAACTCTGTCATCCTGACCATATGACATAACCATGCTTCCGTCAAATCCCATTTCTCTTGCCGGTCCTGCCGGAACCACCTCCAGCTCTGCTGAGAAGAAATCTTCCTCATCCATTCCGTACTTATCTTTTAATATTTTCAAAACTCCTGCCTTTACGCTTTTCTTTTCATTTTCGCTTACAGGAATACTTCCTACTAAAATATCTAAATTTTCTCCTTCAACTACAGTTGCGGCTTTTTTGTCCATTTGCTTAGATGCTAAATGAATCAGTAAGTCAGTAACACAAAATACCGGGTCAGTATCTTTTTCACCTATATTTACATTAACTGAGGTGCCATCCTTCTTCACTACAACACCGTGTATTGCAAGAGGAAGAGTAACCCACTGATATTTTTTAATTCCGCCATAGTAATGTGTATCAAAATATGCCATATCCTCTTTTTCATATAATGGATTCTGCTTAATGTCCATTCTTGGAGAATCAATGTGAGCACCTAAAATATTCATACCTTTTTCCAACGGCTGTCTTCCTATGTTAAATAATGCTACTGCCTTGTTCATATAAAGACCGTATATTTTATCACCTGCCTTAAGAGGCTTTCCTTCTTTTATTACATCCTCAATGGATTTGTATCCCTTTGCCTTTGCCATTTCCACTGACCTTGCAGCACATTCTCTTTCTGTCTTACACTGAGACAGAAAATCAATATATCTCTTGTTTAGTTTTTCAAGATTTTCAATGTCAACTCCATTATACTTTCCCCATACGCTGTCTCGTTTCATAAATTTATTGCCTCCTTACAAAAAGTCATTTATATTAATGTCAAAATCAATTTGGCACCAAACGCTACTATCCATGCTATACTGCATTGTAATAAAACTACTATCACTGCCCAATTTCTACCCAGTTCCCGCTTTACTGATGATATTGCTGCAACACAAGGTGTGTACAAAAGGGTAAATATCAAAAATACTATGGCACTTTTAGTAGTAAACATTGTGCTAAGAGCCTTTGTTCCCAGCAATACCGTAAGTGTGCTTACAACACTTTCCTTTGCGGTAAATCCCGTTATCAGGGCTGTAGATGCACGCCAGTCACCAAATCCCAATGGTTTAAATATAGGTGCTACAATTCCACCTATCATTGCCAGAATACTGTCTTCTGCATCCTTTACTATATTGAAATGTAAATCAAAGGTCTGTAAAAACCATATAACCAGTGACGCTAAAAAGATTATTGTAAAAGCTTTGGTTAAAAAGTCCTTTGCCTTGTCCCACATAAGTCTTAACACACTTTTAGCTCCCGGCATTCTGTAATTAGGTAGCTCCATAACAAAAGGAACCGGTTCTCCCTTAAACTTAGTGCGGTCAAGTATCAGGGCATATATAATTGCTACTATTATTCCCGTAAAATACAAACCTATCATAACCAACGCAGCCTTATCCGGGAAAAATGCTGCTGAGAAAAATGCATAAATAGGTATTTTTGCTGAGCAGCTCATAAAAGGCGTAAGCATTATGGTCATCTTTCTGTCACGCTCTGATGGTAATGTTCTTGTTGCCATAATGGCCGGCACTGAACATCCGAATCCTATAATCATAGGTACAAAGCTTCTACCGGAAAGGCCCAATTTTCTAAATATCTTGTCCATTACAAATGCAATTCTTGCCATGTATCCACTGTCTTCTAATAATGACAGGAAAAAGAACAATACAACTATTATGGGCAAAAAGCTAAGAACACTGCCTACCCCTACAAATATACCATCAATAATTAACGACCGGATTACTTCATTTACTTTAAAAGTAATCATTGCATTTTCGCACAGGCTGCTTAGGGCACTGATTCCCATATCCATAAGGTTTTGAAGATAAAGACCTATTACTCCAAAAGTCAGATAGAAAATCAGAGACATTATTACAATAAAAGAAGGAATCGCCGTATATTTTCCTGTAAGCAGCTTATCAATTTTACGACTTCTTGCTCTTTCCCTGCTTTCCTGTGGCCTTACCACTGCCGTTTTACATATTTTATCAATAAATGTAAAACGCATTTTTGCCAAAGCTGCTTCTCTGTCCATGCCGCTTTCCTTTTCCATCTGAAGAATAATATGTTCTATCATTTCTTTTTCATTTTCTTCAAGATGAAGTCTTGCTATAACATCCTCATCCCCTTCAATAAGCTTGCCTGCTGCAAATCTGATTGGGACTTTATTATTATGGGCATGATCATCTATTAAATGCATAATGGAATGTATACATCTGTGAATTGCTCCACCATCTTCTCCATTTGCATCGCAAAAATCCATTCTTCCGGGACGCTCACGATATACTGCCACATGCATAGCATGCTCAATAAGTTCGTCTACCCCTTCGTTTTTAGCTGCTGATATAGGCACCACGGGAATGCCTAGGGATTCCTCTAACATATTAACATCTACTGAGCCGCCGTTGGCTGTAACCTCATCCATCATGTTTAATGCCAAAACCATAGGAATGTCCAGTTCAATAAGCTGCATTGTAAGATAAAGATTTCTTTCAATATTCGTAGCATCTACAATATTTATAATACCTCTTGGTCTGTCATCTAAGAAAAACTGCCTTGATACAATTTCCTCGCTGGTATAAGGTGACATGGAATATATTCCCGGCAAATCCACCACCATGGTATTTTCCTGTTTTCTTATCTGACCGTCTTTCCGGTCAACCGTTACCCCTGGGAAATTTCCCACATGCTGATTTGAGCCAGTCAGCTGATTGAACAATGTTGTTTTGCCACAATTTTGATTTCCTGCCAATCCAAAAGTAATCAACTGTCCCTTTTCGATTTTTTCCCCTCTTTGCTTAACATGATATATACCCGACTCACCTATGTGGGGATGCTCCGTTGAATTATACTTTACATCACTGCTTTCCTTTTTCTTTTCCTTATTTTCCTGTAATTCAATATCTATACACTTAGCATCATCCTTTCTAAGTGTCAGTTCATATCCCCAAATCTTATATTCTATAGGATCTCCCATAGGTGCAGCTTTTATGTACTGAATGTCTGTGCCCTGTATGAGTCCCATATCAAGAAAGTGTCGTCTAAGCTGACCCTCACCGCCTACTTTTACTATCCTTCCTGTCTGTCCCTGTTTCAACTGAGAGAGTTTCAATTTTATGCCTCCAATATATAATACGTATATTTTCTTCCATATTACCACATTGTTGCATTATTGCAACAACTCTCTTGACAAATCATTCAGGTTTTATGAACAGTGTTTTTTTAATTGTTTTAAAAGAAAAATTTCTTTTTATATGGTTCACTGGTCATGGAAATATATGTATATCCTGTATCATCTATCACTTTTTTTATTTCTTCTTCATTTAATTCATTCTCGCTAACCACAACCGCTTCTTTTTTCTTGTGGGAAGATGTAATTTTCTTTGCCTTTATTACTTTTCTTAAGGCATCATTTACATGTGCCTCGCACATTCCACATGCCATTCCATCTATTTTTATAGTTGTTTTAATCATGTTTATTACACTCCTTTTCTCATTCTTAGTTAGTTGATTCTAACCTTTTTTATCTTATCACACTGTTTTATTATTTCAATATTATTGCACAAAGCTTTTTCGTAATTTTTATGTAATTTTTTCGTAACATTTTCTTGAACAGGTTACCATAAAATGGTATGATATTATACGTGGGTTAAAGGTCAGATTATAATAAATTGAATATATTATTGGGACTTTTCCTGCTTAAGCACTAAGAATCGAGGAAAAAATATTTGAAACATTTGAAACAATTACTATTTATTATGGTATTGTCCATAAATATTTTAGCTATATCTTCATTGATATATGCAGATGACGGAACCAACAATTTAGGGAGTGAGGACACACCACCACCGGAAACAACTACCTTGTCAGTAGACGTAACGGAGGAAGAAACTACCACAGAGGTTGTCCCGGTTGTTCCTAAAACATATATAACTTCCATTGTAGAATTAAACAAAGGTGTCAAGATATCCTGGAAGAAGCGAAAGGATGTTACCGGATACAAGATTTACAGAAGTGTTAAACCAAACAATGGTTTTAAGCGAATCAAAACCATTAAAAAAAGCACCACCGGTACCTTTAAGGATTTAAAAGCAAAGGCCGGCACAGTTTACTACTACAAAATTAAATGTTATAAGGACAAACTTTTATCAGATAGTTCTAATGCAGTGGTATTTAAAACTTCCGATTCGGATTTAAAGCTTGATTTTCATAAGAATCTGGGAAAATTCGTTAAGAAGTATGTACATAAAAAATATCCATGTAATGTTTTAGTTAACAAGTATGTAGAATCATGTAAGACTTTAGCTCCGGGAAAAAAAGCAACCCGTTCGGGACAGTTTACAAGTATAAAGGTAAACAAATCTCCCGTTGCCAATGACTGGAAAAGCGGAAACGTAAAAATAACTTATAAAGTTTCAAGAAAGAAATATACTTATTACTTAAAAGGAAATATAAGAAAAACAACTTACCCGTTGTTTAAAACATCACTTAAATTAAATGATGTTGACACCGAATCTAATATGGAGCATTTAATACCGGGAGACATTATAGCCTATACCTCTTCTAGTGGACGTGCCCATCACGTAGCCATATATATTGGCAAGTTTGATACTAAGCAGGATTTAGTTAATTATCTTAATTCTGATGCCGTAGGACTTAACTGTACAGGAAATGAAAGCTGGATAAAGTCATGGAACGGCAGTTGCAAGCACTGGGTTATCCAAGGCGGCATGGGTAATAACAACGATGTTTATATATGTAACAATGCTAATGTAACAACAACAAACCGTTTTTCAAGTCATTTTTGTTCACTTAGAAAAAGATTAACGTTGTTCTCACCATTACAGTAATTAATAAACAATTTAATACAAATAAAGAAGGCAGATGGTTATTAGCCATCTGCCCCTTTTTAATTATATTAAAATTACCCTTTTTGGAAATTTTAAGTTTTTTCCTATTTAACTTTTACTTTTTTAATAGCTGACCAAACGCTATATGCTTTCTTGCCATTTACTGTCTTGTAATATCTTGCTCTGACATATATTGTCTTTTTAGCTTTAAATTTCTTTTTATTCTTAATAGTTACAACATTCTTTTTAGCCTTAACAGTTTTCTTTCCTGAATATGACTTAGAACTCTTGCTGTATGATGTGAAATACTGTACTTCGTATCCCTTAGCACCTTTAGCCTTCTTAAGAGAAACCTTCATAGTTCCTTTTTTAGCCTTTGCTGTAGCCTTTGATACCTTTGTAGCTTTAGGAACATCACTTCCTGCTACTACCTTGAAATCCTGAACATCAATTGTTCCACTCATATCATTTTCATTTGGATATTCCATTGTAAATGAACCAAATGCAAACTTAAATCCCATTGTGCTCTGCTTGTATGCTAAGCTGTCACCAGGAATTGTTACGTTAGCTGTTACAGTAACATAATCTTTATTTCTGCTGTCTAATGCGATGAATGTGTAATCACCCTTCTTGCTGTAAACAGATTTTCCATTGTATGTAGCTTTAACATTCTGTAATGTAAGAGCCGGATCGCCGTCTTTTTCATTATTTCTGTATGCTTTGAAATGAACATGCTTAACATAATTCATAACACCTGTTCCAACAACTGTTCCAACGTGGCTTACCGGATTTCCTGTAGCCTTATCCACTGTCTTACCATTTTTCTTTACAACAGAAGTAGTGTAATGAACTATTGTCTTACCCTTCTTGTCCTTTGTTTCATAGTAATATTTTCCCGGAACGTTCTGTGTCTTTTTAATTTCATTTTCAAGTGTGCTTTTGATTTTAAATGAAATTGTGTAAGTACGTCCTTTTTCAATATTAACTATCTTTGTTGCTGTAACGCCCCAAGGATTGCTCATCTTTGCTTCCCAAACAACATTTCCCAAGTCATCGACTTTCTTGCTTGGTCCCCACTGAGCACTTGAACCTGTGCTTACAATATCCATAAGGAAACTTTTAGGTGTCTTTGTCTTCATAGAAGCATTTTCTGTGTAGCTTTTGAATACATTTTCCTTATTGTCATATTTCTGACCATCTTTTATTAAAGCATTTTTCCATTCATTCTTATCTTCACCTGTCTGAACTGAGAATGATTGCCATGCTTTAGAGGCAGAGATGTCTGTACCTTTTTTTACGGCAGCANNAGAGATGTCTGTCCCTTTTTTTACGGCAGCAGGTACTGAAGCCGCCATGCCTACTACTAATGTCATTGACAAAAATACAGCAGACATTTTCTGGAATATACTCTTTCTCATTCTATTCTCCTCCTTTAAAATTCCATACCATAAGAATACCATTTTTGTCATTTCTTTTCAATATTAATATACGCTACAAGTAAAAAAACACATACATTTTTTAACTTTTTACACCCATCTTTTTTTCTCTTTTTTCTATGCTCTCTGCTATCAGCTTATAAAAACCTGCGAATATAGGTACTCCGATTAACATTCCGATTATTCCAAACAAACTTCCTCCAAGAGTTACTGCCGCTAACACCCATATTCCCGGAAGCCCTAGTGAATTTCCCATGATTTTAGGATATATTACATTGCCTTCTATCATTTGAACTACTACTATTAATACCACAAACAATAGTGCCTTCATTGGTGACTGGGTAAGTATCATTAATGCTCCGATAATTGCACCTACATAAGCACCTACTACAGGAATTAACGCAGTAAATCCCACTAATGTTCCAATCATAACTGCATAAGGCAAATGACATATAAGCATAATAACAATACACATTACACCTAAAACCACCGCATCTATTAATTTTCCAACTATGTATCCATGAAAACATTGGTCAAACACATTAAGCCAATGCATAATTTTATTATACATTTTTTCTTTAAAGACTACATAGGTTATTCTTTTAAACTGACTTGCCATTCTTTCCTTTCCCATAAGAAAATAGAAAGTAAAAATAAGTCCAAGGGCCACTGTCACTACTATAGAAATAACTGAAGATGCCACTTCCGCCACGGTATTTACCGCACCTCCTACTCCAGAAAACAGAAATCCACCTATTTTTTCAGCGTAAGTATCCCATTTCATGGTTCGTAATTTTTCCAATGACTTAGGAGATACCACCATTTGTACATATTCATTTTTAGAAACATAGGTTGCCAAATCCGGCAGTGCATTTAAGAAAGTTTCTATACAATTTACAAGTTCAGGAATTATCATATAGATTAATAACACAATCACACCTAAAACCATTAAAATTGCCCCTGTCATACATACAGGTCTTCTTGATTTAATAACGATTGCTTTTTTGCTGTTGGGGAAATATCTTTTTTCAAATGAACACATAAATATATTAACAATATAAGCAAAGGAACATCCAATGAGAATAGGTGTTATTCCGCTAAAGAACACTCCTATGGTGTTTCCCACCACGCTCCAGTAATTTATACATAAAAATAATATAAATACACTTACCCCTACTTTAAAGCACTGTTTCCATTCTATTTTCATAAAATCTCCTTTTCTTCATCAAACATGCTGCAATTTCATTAGAATTATTCTATCAATTTTTTTCAAAAATTAAAATCCCCTAAAACAGCTATTTGTTTAAATATCCGTTTTAGGAGAATTTTGTTATTTAATCCATAGTGTATATTTTTGTCTCAGTATAAAAATCCGTATAGGTGTCAGAATTGTAAAATCCTCTGTGCCACAAAAATGCTTTTTGGTTTACATCCACAATAGGACGGGCATTTCTTATTTGAATGGTTCCGATTTCTTCTGAATAAACCGACTCCTTCAATGTTACCTGTCCCTGAGAATAATCGTAAAGTTCTATATTATCATAATCATTTTCTTCCCTGGCAACTACAATTCTGTCAGTTCCCATAAAGGATGCTCCCAGCTGATACTTAGGGTTCCAAAGTGGATTTCCACCGTTACATATTTCAATAGTTTTATCTGTGTCATAAAGATTATACACACAATTTTTGTCTGTCCTGTCAGTTGAAAATGTTGCATATAAAATCAGTGGATTTTCCGGTGCTGTTATTGCCACATCCAACATACGCTGGGTAATATTTGCCGGTTTCTTTATCAGCACATTAAATTCTTTCCGTGATAT
>NZ_HF991874.1:127103-129328 GCF_000432355.1 Eubacterium sp. CAG:161 | reverse complement strand
CCCAATTCTGTTTTGTTATCTGAATCGTACATCATTCCTGTGTCTAAATCAAAAAATCCCATTCTAATATTTGGATCTCCTGACGTTGGGTTTGATGTCATGCATATACGGACTCTTCCTTCTTCTGTTGTAGGCATAAATTTACAATAATATTGTATTAATGAAGTAACTAATATAGTTTCGTTACTCCATGACAATCCGTTTGTGGAAGAACGGTATGCCCAGTTTTTATTATCAACTCTGTAAAAAATATAATACTTATTTTTATACTGTAAAATCTGGCTGTAGCAGGTCTTTCCCTGAGACCTTAAAACAACATCCGTGTTGAAATTTTTAATGCTTTCTGCTTCACCTGATATTCTAACGTGAATTTCATTATCACTGTTATGTCCGCCTGAATAAACACACATTATTTTGCCGTCTCTCATAACAGTCACTGCCATTGCATTATGGTCGTCAGTAGAGGTTGTCTTTTTCAGATATGTCTTTTCTGTTTTCTTTGTATCATTATTATAGGATGCCACGCCGCTGTAACCTTCACTTGTGGTAAATCCCCAGTAAACATTATCTTTAGTGTTTGCATATGAAACCACCTGTGGATAACACCACCAGCTCCATATCATATCTTCATTTCCAACTTTATTTATATTCAACTTTTCCAGCTGCCACTTGGCATATAATGTAATATTTCCCGTTGTTCCTTTGGCAATTTTTACAACCTTCTTTGTCAGCTTACTGTCTCTATACCACCCCATAAATACATAATTTTTCTTTGTTGGTGCAGCCAGCTTCACTGTTACCTGACATGTATATGTTTTTACGCTTGACTTATTTAAAGTTCCGCCATTTACGTTGTAAGAAATCTGATATGTTCTAGCCTGCCACTTAGCGTATACCTTTTTGTTTCCCTTTAAGCCTTTTTTAATGGTAGTTATTTTGTTTCTATAATATTTATCTGTATACCAGCCCTTAAAAAGATATCCCTTTTTAGACGGTGAATATAATTTTTTTGATTTGTTTGATTTATATTTTGAAGTGTTCTTTTTATTATTTGTTCCTCCATTTAAAACATATGTCACCTTATATGTTTTAACCTTTGTTTTCGCAGATACCTGCATACTCATTCCCAGTGCTAATACAAGGGTAAGCATGACTAACATTAAACTTTTTTTCTTCATTCTTTTGCCTCTCATTCCTCAAGAAAATATCATGACCCGTAATTTAATTCCACAATTTATTATATAAACATTTTTGCAAAAATCAACAAATTGCATCATTAATATTATTCCCGATAATATTTAATCTCTTTCTTATTTTATTAAATAAAATTAATATTAATTTGATGAATTGCACAATCATATTATATTTTTTTTAGCATAAATTATAATAATAAGTTTCCGGAGAATTGTTATGTCTGGTTCACAGCAAATTTCATTATTGAGGCGAAGTATTTTTTGGCTATGCATTCTTATTGCAGTGGCTGGTGTTACATACCATTATCAGGAAAATATTTTTAAAGAAGGCTTTGATTCCCTGACTGCTACTAATACCCCAAAGGACATTCCTATATGTAATGTAAAAACCAATAAAAAACTTGTTTCCCTTTCCTTTGATGCCGATTTTGGAAACGAAGATATAGAAAAGATTTTAAGTGTTCTAAAAAAATATGATGTTAAAACAACATTTTTTATTACAGGAAACTGGGTTGAAAAATATCCTGAGGCTGTCAAAAAAATGCAGGCTGCCGGTCATGATTTGGGTAATCACAGCTACCATCACAAACATATGCCTGAATTAGATGCCGCCGGAATATCTGACGAAATTAATACTGTAACTGAAAAAGTAAAAGAGCTTACCGGAGTTACCATGAATCTTTTCCGCCCTCCTTATGGTGACTATAGTAATGCCCTTTTAACCCAGGCTAAATCTCTTAATTATTATGCCATTCAATGGAATATTGACAGTCAGGATTGGAAAAACTATGGTACCGATTCTATTGTAAGTACCATCCTTAACCACAAAGATTTAAAAAACGGTTCTATTATCCTTATGCATAATGGTGCAAAATATACTGCTGAAGCTTTGCCTAAAGTAATTGAAGGTTTGAAGAAAAAGGGCTATGAAATTGTTCCTGTATCAAATCTAATATATATGGACAATTTCCATATCGAACCGGATGGCAGTCAGGTACAGGATACAAGTCAATAACTTTATATACGCCCCCA
>NZ_HF991874.1:100268-127024 GCF_000432355.1 Eubacterium sp. CAG:161 | reverse complement strand
TATGTTACACACAATTCTAAGCTGTTTATTCTTTTGTATGCCTGTTTATCTGCGTTCTATATATTTTCGTTTTTATTTAACAATCTTAGTTGTCATTGACAAGAATATTTTTAAATGATACCCTCAATAACATGGTGACTTTTGCTGCTACACTATAATTTTCGGTTTAAAATGCTAACATTTTTTAACCTTATATATTTTCTTAATTTTCCAAATCATCCGGCTGGGTATTTCGCAGGATGAACATGAAACCTCCACCGAATCCCATTATCATTCCCAGATAACCTGCTGTTGCAAAAAAATATAATGTGCTAAATATGTATGGTGTCAATAAAATGGCAGCTCCATATAGTATCATTCCCATTAAACACCATAATAAAGTGTTTAATGCCAGATAACATCCTCTTTTTGACACCGGCAAAAATTCGTGTATCCTTAATGCAACCTTCCATATAACTCCATACATTTCATGCATAATAGTGCCTCCTTACAATTCTGCTGTATATTTACTAAGCTTATCTTTATATATGTTGTAAAACTCACTTCCCGGCATTTTGTCAATTTCCCTGCTATACTCATGAAGTCCAAGACTGCCGTGGGCAATTTCCTCAACACATCCGGCTATGTTAGAACAATGGTCTGATATTCTTTCCAGTGCAGTAATAATATCAGTCATAATAAATCCCTGTTCAATAGTACATTCACCTTTTTTAAGCCTGTCTATATGACGTTTCTTTAGTTCATGTTTAAGCTTATCTATCACCCTTTCCATTGCCTCAACTGAAACGGCAGCATCTGCATCATTATTTATATACGCCATATTAGTTTCTTCCAAAATTTCAGCTACCGCTGCTATCATTTTTCTTATTTCTTTTGAAGCATTATCAGAAAATTTCAACTTCTTTTCAGCAATCTCTTCTGCTGATTTTGCAATTCCAACAGAATGGTCGGAAATTCTTTCTACATCACCGATAATATGAAGTAACTCGCTTACCACACGGCTATCCTGTTCACTTAAATTTTGCTTACTTACATGTACAAGATATGTGCCTAACTTGTCCTCATATTTATCAATTTCCTTTTCGCAATCTTTTATGTTTTCAAAATTCTTTTCGCTATATTCACCTATTAATTGGCAGGCAGATTTAACACCCTGTATTGTTTTGTCAAACATAGTCTGAACCTGTTTCTTACACTGTTCAATAGCTATAGTTGGTGTTGCCAAAAGCCTCTCATCTAACAACTGAAGAGAATCTCCAACTTTTGCATCCCTCACAATAAAGCATGCCAGCTTTTCCAACTGATTTGCAAATGGGAATAACAACATTGTACATAAAATGTTAAATAACGAATGTATTACTGCAATGCCAAGCAAGCTGGCACTTTCATCTATAAAAGAAAAATGTATAAGACTGTTTACTATACAAAATACCGTAAGTATTACCGCTGTTCCTATAATGTTAAATGTAAGGTGAACAACAGCTGTTCTCTTGGCATTTTTATTAGCTCCAACAGAAGAAATCATTGCAGTAACACATGTTCCGATGTTCTGTCCCATTATAATAGGAATGGCGCTGCCATAACTTACTGCTCCTGTAGATGCTAATGCCTGCAAAATACCAACTGATGCTGATGAACTTTGTATAATTGCAGTAAGGGCAGCTCCTGCTAACACACCTAATACAGGATTACTAAACATTGTAAGAATATGTTGAAACTGAGGAACCTCTCTAAGAGGACTTACTGCCGATGACATTGCCTCCATTCCAAACATAAGCACTGCAAATCCTAATAATATGTTTCCTAAATCAGCATTTTTTGAATTTTTCTTTCCCATTACAAGAATTATTCCAACCATTGCCAAAATCGGTGTAAATGATGTTGGCTTTAAAAGGCTTACTAAAATGTTGTCACTGGTAATTCCCGTAAGGCTTAATATCCAGGCTGTAATGGTTGTACCAACGTTGGCTCCCATTATTATTCCAATAGCCTGTTTAAGTGTCATAATACCTGAGTTTACAAATCCTACTACCATAACAGTAGTGGCTGATGAACTTTGTATTATGGCAGTCACCCCTGCTCCAAGAAGGAATCCCTTCCATCTGCTGGATGTGAGTTTTTCCAAAATTGACTTTAACTGATTACCGGCACGCTTCTCTAAGGCTTCTCCCATAATGTTCATTCCATAAAGAAATAGTGCCAGACCACCTATTAGCGATAAAAAATTAAATATGTTCATTTTTCCCTCCACTATAAAATATTTGGTTTCTTTTTGTTTCTTTAATTTTATAGTATAGGTGCCTTGTAAATTGTAATTATTTGTAATGTAAAATCTAAGTTAAATTTGCGAAAAATTTAGAATAAAATGGTGATTTTTGTTCCTTCTTTGTATTTGCTCTTAACAAAAACCTTGGCATTATGAAAATTGGCGCCATGCTTTACAATGGAAAGCCCCAGTCCTGTTCCACCTATTTCCTTAGAATGACTTTTGTCTGCCCGGTAAAATCTTTCAAATATTCTCCCGATATCCTCGTCTTTTATTCCAATTCCCGTATCTTCCACCGACAAATTTATTCCATCGTCATTTTTTAAAATATTCACATAGATTTTTCCACCGGTTTTATTATATTTTATGGCATTGTCAATCAGATTAAATATCATTTCCTCAATAATCTGCTCTGCCCCGGTAATTACCAGATGCTTTCCTGAAAGAAACATTTTGATATTTCTCTTTTCCGCTGCCGCCTCTAAATGTCCCATAACTGCCTGACTTGTTTCATATAAATCAATTGGTTCCATTTTCACGGCAATATCCTTGCCATCTAATTGGGAAAGCTTAATAATATCACCAACTAAAATAATTAATCTTTGCGCCTCTGAATGTATTTTTCCTGCAAATCTTGTAATATCCTCCTCTTTCACCATTCCGTTTTGAATTATTTCCGCAAAGCCGGATATGGAAGTAAGAGGTGTTTTTAATTCATGGGATACATTGGCAGTAAAATCCCGCCTTAAATTATCCTGCTTTTCATGTTCCATGTTAAGCTGCTCTATCTGTTTATCTATCTGATTGTTTTGCTTTATGATTTTATCTATTAAAGGTTCAATTTCATCATATATCTTTTCCCTGTCAGGTTCATTTAAATCGATTTGATTTATTGGTGTGGTTACTGCCTTTGAAACCCTTCCTGCCATATATGCCGCTATAAGAATGGCAAAAACCATAACACATATCATGGGAAATATTGTATCCATAAGTGTTGACCACACTGTAGACATATCCTTCGACAATCTTAGTACATCTCCGTTATTAAGAAGCTTTGTTACATTTATTGTTTTCCTTGATAGTGTATCAGAGTATCTTTCAGAATAACCTGTACCATTTTCTCTTGCTTCCCTTATTTCTTCCCTGTCATTATGATTTCCTAAACTGTTAATATCATTTCTATTGTCAAATAACACCTTGCCGGAACTATCTACTAACGTTATTCTGTGTTTTACACTTAAAGATTTCAAAAAGGCCACACCATTCAGTTCTACTCCGCTTGATGTGGCCGTTAATTCGCCCTTTAAGGCTGCAATATTTTGATTTGAAAAACTTTTGTAAACGATTACTACAGTTAGAATGGTAGTTAATGCTATTACAACAGAAGAAATGATAAACATATTAAGAAAAATCCTTTTGCTCATTTTCTTTATTCTTATCATTTTTATTCCTCTTAACTATTACTTATTTTATATCCTACACCACGTATAGTCTTTATTACATTGCCTGCAGTGGTTAGTTTCTGGCGCAATGTACGAATATGTACGTCTACTGTTCTACTTTCTCCGTCAAATGAGTAACCCCATATTTTATTTAAAAGCTGATCTCTTGTAAGGACAATTCCTTTGTTTTTTATTAAAAGACATAACATTTCAAATTCCTTTAAAGTAAGAATTACTTCCTTACCATCCACCTTTACTATATGCTTTGCCGGACACACATATAGATTGTCTATTGTGTAATCTGACTGATAGCTGTTAAATTCCGACCTTCTTAGAAGTGCCTTAACCCTTGCTACCATTTCCATCATGCTAAAAGGTTTTGCAATGTAATCATCAGCTCCACTTTCTAAACCGTTTATTTTATCATATTCACTGGTTTTGGCTGTTGCCATAATTACCGGAACCCTTTCCGTCATGGGATTTTTTCTCAGTTTTTGAAGTATCTCTATACCGCTTTCTTCCGGAAGCATCACATCCAGAATAACCAACGACGGCATTTTTGTATTTAAGGCTTTCCAGAAATCCGATGGTTTTTCAAAGCCTTCTGCCTGTATTCCTGTACTATTTAATGTATATACAACCAGTTCTCTTATACTGCTGTCATCTTCGACTAAATATACCATCTTACCGTCCTCCTTTATTCCAGAATAATCCTCTTTTGTAATTTTTAAGTTAATCCTATGTAAATTTTAGGTCAAATTATAAATTAATTATTCACCTTCATAATGAGTTCCTAAAATGGAGTATTCTACCCATCCGGCAATATTTGTGGCATGGTCACCAATTCTTTCCAAATACTTGGCAATCATAAGAGTGTCAATACATTCCTCTCCACCTTCAGTATCTTCAGCAATTTTAGAAATAAGTTCTTTTTTTATTTCATCAAAATAGTTATCAACTACATCATCACTTAAAATAACACTTTTTGCCTTATCTAAGTCTTTGCTTACAAAGGAATCAACACTTAAAGTTACCATTTTAATAACCTCATTTGCCATATCATTTAAATGTACCTGATATTTTAAATTGCTGTCCTTTATGTATTTGGCAAGTTCCACTATGTCTGATGCCTGATCACCAATTCTCTCCATGTCCGATATCATTTTAAGGGCTGAGGAAATCACTCTTAAATCCCTTGCTACCGGCTGTTGTCTAAGTAAAAGCTTCATACAGATATTTTCAATAACTCTTTCTTTTCTGTCAATTTCAGCATCCGTATCAAGAACTTCTGCCTTTAATTCCTCATTGGCATGGTCCATTGCCATTTTAATTGCAGCAGCTATAGCCTGCTCACATAATTTTCCCATTTTAATCATTTCATCATTAAGATTATGCAACTGTTCATCAAATTTATTTCTCATAATTAACCAAACCTTCCTGTTATATAATCTTCTGTTCTCTTATCCCTAGGCATTGAGAACATCTGCTCTGTATCACCGAATTCAATTACTTCACCTAATAAAAAGAATGCTGTTTTGTCTGATATTCTTGCTGCCTGCTGCATATTATGGGTTACCATAATTACCGTGTAATCCTTTTTAAGTTCCACAGCCAAATCCTCTATTTTGGATGTAGAAATAGGGTCAAGAGCTGATGTAGGCTCATCCATAAGAATTACTTCCGGATTAACTGCCAATGCCCTTGCAATACACAATCTCTGCTGCTGTCCACCTGACATTGCCAAAGCACTCTTTTTAAGTTTATCCTTTGTTTCATCCCAGATTGCTGCCTGCTTAAGTGTTTTCTCCACAATCTCATCTAACTTAGCTTTAGAGTGAATACCGTGGGTTCTAGGCCCGTAAGCAATATTGTCATATATGCTCATTGGGAACAAATTAGGTTTCTGGAAAACCATTCCTACTCTCTTTCTAAGAATATTTACATCCATGTTTTTATAAATATCTTCACCGTCTAATGTTATAAGACCCTCAATTTTACAATCCGGCACTAAATCATTCATTCTGTTAAGCGATTTTAAAACTGTTGATTTACCACATCCTGAAGGTCCGATAAATGCCGTTATTTCATTTGGCGGTATATTAAGATTTACATTTTTTATTGCATGAAAATCACCGTAGTGAAGTTCCATATTTTGTATGTCAAATTTTCCCATTTTTTATTCCTTCCCAACTTTCTTTGCTGCCAGACCTGACAGTCCGTTAATAATTAATACAATTACAAGAAGTATTACTGCCGTAGCATATGCCTGATTAGTGTACAATCCTTCATTTAACAGCGAATACATATGTACCGCCAGGGTTCTGGTAGATGAAAACAGACTCTTTGGCACTTCTGCCACTGTTCCTGCTGTAAATATAAGAGCTGCACTTTCTCCTACAATTCGTCCAATGGCAAGAATTACTCCCGATAATATTCCGGGGATTGCTGCCGGAAGAACAATAACGAATATTGTTCTAAGCTTTCCTGCCCCAAGTCCATAGCTTCCTTCTCTAAACATATCAGGAACTGCCAAAAGAGATTCCTCGGTAGTTCTTACTATTGTTGGTAAAACCATCATGGTAAGGGTAAGTACACCTGCTAACAGTGAGTTTCCCCACTTAAGTAATAATACAAATACAATAAATCCAAAAAGACCAAATACAATAGAAGGAATACCTGCTAATGTTTCCGTTGTAAGTCTTATTACCTTAACTAATTTTGAGTTTCTCTTTGAGTATTCTACCAGATATATTGCTGCTGCAATTCCAATAGGTACTGCTAATAACAGTGTTAAAAATACCATTATAATTGTGTTTATAATTGCCGGCGTCATTGATACATTTTCTGTATTATACTTCCATGCAAATAAATCCGGTGTTATATATGGGATTCCGTTTACAAGTATGTATATAACCAGATAAATCATTGATGCCACCGTAATTGTAACGGCTAATAATATTAAAATGAGCATAATTAACGAGCCCGGCTTTCTCAAATATTCTTTTACTTTATTCATAACCATTCTCCTTAACTCTCACTTCTTCTATTTAAAATCGAGAAACATACGTTTATTATTAAAATGAATACAAATAATACGACCGCCGTGGCAATAAGTGCCTTTCTGTGTAATCCTGTGGAATAAGCCATTTCCAACACAATGTTAGTTGTAAGGGTTCTTGTTCCACTAAGAATACTGTCCGGGAAAATCGGCTGGTTTCCTGCTATCATAACCACCGCCATTGTTTCACCAATTGCTCTTCCCATTCCAAGAATTATTCCTGACATAACTCCTGACTTAGCAGCGGGTATCACTGTTTTAAATATGCTTCTTTCCTTTGTTGCTCCCAGCGCCAGTGCCCCTTCAAAATAACTGATCGGCACTGCTCTTATAGATGATTCCGCAGTGTTAATTATGGTTGGGAGAATCATCATCCCAAGGAG
Source organism: Eubacterium sp. CAG:161 (assembly GCF_000432355.1). Classification (NCBI taxonomy): domain Bacteria; kingdom Bacillati; phylum Bacillota; class Clostridia; order Eubacteriales; family Eubacteriaceae; genus Eubacterium; species Eubacterium sp. CAG:161. The sequence continues at coordinate 119,875 of NZ_HF991874.1, read as the reverse complement.
GATAGATGCTGCAAGAATCCCTTTTCCGCTGGTACCAAATATATCCTGAATAGCCGGAACTATCGCTACTAAACCAAAGAAACCATATATAATAGAAGGTATTCCGGCCATCAGGTTAATGATAGGTTTTATTACTTTATATAATGTAGAGGGACAGTATTTTGCGAGGAATACTGCAGTAAGAAGACCTATCGGTACACCTATTATCATTGCACCGGCAGTAACATAAATACTGCCAATAATCATTGGACCTATACCGAATATTCCCTGACCCGGCTTCCATTCCGTTCCAAAAAGAAATTTGATAGGCCCTATTTCCTGTATTGCCGGCATACCATTAGCGAACATAAATATACAAATAAGTACAACTGCCGCAATTGATATACATGCACATACAAGAAATACTATTTTCATTAAGAATTCTAATCCTTTATTCAAAATAATTACTCCTTAACTGACTATGCAAGAAGCACCGCCCATTAAAATGGTACGGTGCAATCCTGAAAAATCATTTACTATTTAACGTCTTCCCACTTTGTTGTCTCACCTGTATAAATTCCCTTAATCTGGTCACTTGTAATATCTGTTAATGGGTTAGCGTTGTTTACGATAACTGCGATACCATCCATTGCAATCTGTTTTGATGTAAGACCTGCTGATAATTCTTCATCCTTCAATTCTCTAGATGACATACCAATCTGTGCTGCACCTTCTGTAGCTGCCTGGATACCTGCTGAAGAACCTGATTCCTGAATTTCAATTGTTACATCAGGGTTAATTGCTGTGTAAGCATCTTTGATTTTGTCCATAAGCGGTGAAACTGATGTTGAACCTGCTAATGTAATCTTACCCTTCTGCTTGCTGCCTGTATATTTTCCTTCCGGAGTAAGTCCAATATATCCTTCATCATTTACAATCTTCTGTCCTTCTTCGCTCATTACATAAGAAATGAAGTCTTTATCTAAATCTGAAAGCTTATCCTCCTTGTAGCAAATGTTAAATGGTCTTGATACTTTATATGAACCTGCCTTAACATTTTCTGCTGTTGCCTCAGCTCCGTCAACCTTAAGTGCCTTAACATCTGTTGATAAAGAACCAAGAGATACGTAACCGATTGACTTTTCATTCTGACTTACTGTCTTAAGCATTACTGATGTACTGTTTGTGATTTCTGCTGTCTGGGTTGTAATGTCGTTATCCTGATCATCAACTATTCCCATAAGTTCTACGAAAGCTCCTCTTGTACCTGAGCCATCCTCTCTTGAGATAACTGAAATGTCTCCGGTCAGTGCTGTTGATGCATTTGTTCCTGCATCTGTTGTCTTATCATTTGATGAACTTCCACATCCTGTAAATGCCATTGTTGTAATAACTGCTGCAGTCATAACTGCTAAAAATTTCTTTCTCATTTTGTTTTCTCCTTTAAAAAATCAATTATTTGTTTCCTTTCACGATGTATAATATTAGACTTATGTAAAAAGCAATGTCACGTTAATGTTAAATCTATTTAAAATGTGGTGAGAATTTTTAAAGGGTCTGGCATCGCCAGACCCTTTAAATAAACTCTTCTATAAATTGACAAACTCTCTAAAACTTTGATGTTCCCTTTAATATTCTTCAATTGTATATTTTCCGGTAGGTGGATTGTCTTTAAATAACTGCTCCACCTGTGAGTCTTTCTTACAGTGAATCGTCAAGCCTTCTAAGCCTTCCTCTGTGTCAAATATTCCTTTTTGCATATTTTCCACAGTTTCCGGGAAATATATATCCTTTATTTCACTGTCACCAAAAGCCCATGTTTCTATTTCATTTACACCTTCTTCAATTACTACCGTATCAATTTTAGAAAAAGAAAATGCTCCGCTTTCTATCTTTTTAACATTAGAAGGAATTGTAACTTTTTTCGTATTTAATCCTCTTTGATAGTCAGCGGACATGGCATTTTCGGCTATTGTATTTACTTCCTTCGGAATAGTAATTTCTGCTGCATTTCCAACATATGCTAAAAGATTTCCCTCTCCGTCAATTGCGAAACCATTATCGTCAACCATTCCTGATTTTTCATAATACCTGTTGGTTGAAAGATTAGCTTCTAACTGGTCTGCCGCACTATCCTCCCGGGAGAAATAATCAATCCTGTCATTGTCCTTATCTTCCGTGTAAAAATACTTCCGAAGCTCATATTCCGATACGTTATCTTTATCTATTACATCCTTAAACTGCTCTTTTTCATCAAAATAATTCATGTAAATAGCCTTATTTCCCAGTTTAAGCTTATGATTTTCTATGGTATAAGAACCTGAATCCATCTTATTTCCAGACAAATCCTTTTCTTCATATTTACCACCCTCAGTAAAAGAGACAACGGTTATTTCATCCAAATCAACCTTGTACCACTTGCCTGCAATACTTAGTTTGTCATAATCAACTACGTACTCATAATTGCTATTTTTAATATATCTAATAATCCCAAACATGCCAAAAATAACAAGAATTATTGCAACATCAATTATAAGAAGTCTTCCGGTAGTGATTTTTCTGCCACCTTTTGCAGCGGATGTTTTTGGCTTATCAGCAAGATTTGCTCCCTTAGCTGAACTTATCCTTTTAACGGGATTTAATCTTCTAATGCCAGACCTCTTCTTCACTCTTCCTCTAAAATGTATCTTAGTATGATTCTTTATCTTCCTAGTTGTCCGGATAGTTTTATTATTTATGAGTTTTATATTCTTTTTAATAACAATTTTACTTTTGCTCATTATATCTAAAACTTCTTTCTTAACCTTATTTATTATTTTGCATTAACTATTTTCCGGTTTTAACCTTTTTAGTCGCTGACCAGCTACCGGTTATTTTGTAGCCAAACTGATACCCCACTGCTCTTACTCTGATATAATACCTTGTATTTTTCTTTAGACCCTTTATGGTATATCTGTTGGTTTTTACGGTCTTGGTTTTAGCCTTCTTAAATTTGTTGTTAGTAGAATACTGCACCTGGTACTTTGTGGCATTATCCACTTTTCTGTATCTTATTGAAACCTTATATTTTTTAGACTTCTTTGATAATTTTTTAGCTTTGCTTACAGAAGATATCTTTGCTTTAGCAATTTTAAGTGCCGGCTTAGGTGTGGATTTCTTTCCATCTTTATTTAAATAAGATGCATATGCTAAATACTTTCCTTCTTTAAAATCAACCCCTAAATAAACCGTAGACTCAGAATACTTAAGGGCAATGGTGCCCTGAGACTTTAAGCCGTTGTTTTCCTCACGGGTGGTTGAATTTTCCTCTATTGTACGAGGTGCACTGACACTTGCTATATGAACAAGGGACGCTCCGGTAGCTTTTTTATTAATATTTCCAATATTTAAATTAGAATTATACTTCTGCTGGTCATATGCCCAGTGGGAATGTCCGCTAAACATAGTAACATTTGGATACTTATTTAAAAGTTTTCTAAATCTTACCTCATCAGAATTTCCAAATATATATGTCAAGTCATAAGTGTATCCCCCCGGATTTTTAAGGTTTCCCACAGCCTTTGTTGCATCTCCCTTTTCATCTGCAAAATATGTGTGGAAAAACAGGTAAACATTTTTATTGGCATATGTATTTAGATTTTTCTCCAGCCAGTTAAGCTGCTGCTCGCTTACAATAGAAATATTTTTTCTGTAAAATCCCCTTGTCTGACTGAAAAATATAAATATATCACCATTTTTTTCGTAAACAAAATCAACACCGTTAGAACTTATTGTACGGATATTTTTGTCAGAAGTCCTTTTAGTATTAACCTGCTTTGCAAAAGACTTAACATGTGCTTCCTGACTTCCGGTCCAGGAAACATCATGGTTTCCCATACATGTATAAACCGTCATGCCGGGATATTTATTTATGGCATTATTAAATTTTTTGTAGGAATCATCCTCACCCTGATTACTTAAGTCTCCTGTCATTCCTACAAAATCAATATTTCTGTCGTTTATAAATTTAAGGGCATTATTAAAAGCCGGTACTGAATCATCCTGTGAATAGTCATTATATCTGTTAAAGTGAACATCACTCATAAGACCAAAACTATAGGAAACCTTTCCCTCATTAAACTGTTTGCTTTCCGGTATGTCACACTTGTAAGGAGTTTTGGTTTCTTCTTTATAAACAAGAACTTCCTTTGCTCCCTCAGGTATAACTAAATATGGAGAGGTAATCCGATAACTGCCCTGATATTCACTGTTATTATTTACCTCGTCTGTAGTGATTGTGCCAAATTCCGTAAACTCAATGTTATCATATTTTAATTTGTTACCTTCTCCGTCGCCCCAGTATAAGTCGTATGAAGCTTTCTCATTGGTAACCAGCTTCACGGTGCCATATGCCGATGCTGCATTAAAGTTGGCAAAATTATATGTTACTCCCAAATCTATAGGAGCCGCACCGGTGACTGTGGCTAACGCTCCTAAAGGATATCTGGAAGAAAGCCCTAATACAAGTACTATAATAAGCACTAATGATACAAAGCGTGCTTTAAATGCTCTATTATTTGTCATCTGTTCATATTCCTCCCGCTAAATGTATTACTGGCAAAGCTTTGCCACTATCTGGTTTATAACTTTTCTGTCGGCTCTTCCTTTAAATGCCGGCATTACAGTTTTCATAATCTGACCTTTGTTCTTTGTAGCAATAACATCAGCGAATTTTTCAGTAAGTTCAGCTTCTACCTCTTCTGCACTCATAAGCTTTGGTGCATACTCATTAAACACATCGTATCTTGCCTGATACTCTTCAATTAAATCTGTTCTGTCGGCAGGGCAGCTGTCAATCTGTTCCTTAACTGTCTTTAATTCCTTTAAAATAACTTTATTTACCATTTCTTCAGGAATATCCTCCCTGCATCCTGCGTCAATCCCTGCTTTCTTTACCGCCTGAATCAATGCTGAAATTGATTCCTTTCTAGCTTTATCTCTAGCCTTCATGGCTGCAATCATATCTTTTTGTAATACTTTAATATCCATTACTTAATACCTCTCTTTCTCTATCTATTCTACATTTCAAAAATTCTATGGTCAACCCTGTATATGTCTTTTTTTAACATATATTTACAGAGACTTTTTATTTTCTTTTTCCTTTTTTTACGGCAGCTCTTTCCTTCTTTATCTGACGGGGTTTTATAAGGCATTTTTTATCAAAACCAATTAAATCTTCCCTGCCTGCAATATGAAGTGCTTCCTTTACCAGCTTGTAATTTTCAGGCTTACGATACTGCATCAATGCCCTTTGCATAGCCTTTTCGTGAGGATTTTTAGGCACATACACCGGCTCCATGGTTCTTGGATCAACTCCGGTGTAATACATTACCGTAGACATGGTAGATGGTGTCGGGTAAAAATCCTGAACCTGCTGGGGATTATAGCCTATATCCCTTAAATACTCAGCTAACTTTACTGCCTCCTTCATATCAGAACCCGGATGGGAACTCATAAGATAAGGCACAACAAACTGTTTTTTCCCTTCTTTTTCATTCATTTTATAATACTTGTCTATAAACTTCTCATAAACACAATGAGGCGGCTTTCCCATATAAGATAAAACCTTATCGGAAATATGCTCCGGTGCCACCTTAAGCTGCCCGCTTATATGGTATCTTACAAGGTCGTTGAAAAACCTGTCGTTCTTATCCTCCATAATATAATCAAACCTGATACCTGAACGGACAAAAACCTTCTTAATTTTGGGAAGTTCCCGAAGTTTTCTAAGTAATTTTAAATATTCACTGTGGTCGGTATCTAAATTTTTACACGGAGTCGGCCACAAACACTGCCTGTTTTTACAAACACCTGAAGTAAGCTGTTTCTTACATGATGGATGGTAAAAGTTGGCTGTAGGACCTCCCACATCATGAATATACCCTTTAAAATCAGGCATTTCCGTTATTTTCTTTGCTTCATTTATAATAGACTCATGACTTCTTGTCTGAATAATTCTTCCCTGATGAAATGTTAATGCGCAAAAACTACATGCCCCAAAGCATCCCCTACAACTTGTAATGGAAAATTTAATTTCCGAAATAGCAGGTATGCCTCCATCCTTTTCATATATAGGATGATATGTTCTCTCATATGGCAAATCATAAACATCATCCATTTCCATTTGGGTAAGTGGCTCCTGAGGTGGATTTTGCACCACATACACTCCGTTAGGGTATGGTTCCACTAATGTTTTTCCATTATAAGGGTCTGTATTTTCACTTTGTATCTTAAAGCTTTTGGCATAATTTAACTTATCCTCCTTCATCTCATCAAAAGAAGGAAGGATAATCGGGTCATATGCTAAAGACAAATCTCTTGTTTTAAAAACCGTTCCCGGTATATAGGTAATATCCTTAACATCCATTCCGCTATCCAATGCATCTGCAATTTGAACTATGGATTTTTCACCCATTCCATAACAAATAAGATTAGCCTGGGAATCTAACAAAATAGAATGTTTAAAGCTGTTACTCCAGTAATCATAATGTGCCATTCTTCTAAGGCTTGCCTCTATTCCTCCTATAATAACAGGCTTATTCTTATAAGTTCTGCGAATGAGATTTGAATATACAACTACTGCATGGTCAGGTCTTTTCCCTATAACTCCTCCCGGAGTGTAGGCATCTGTTTCCCTTCGTTTTTTTGAAACATAATAATGATTTACCATGGAATCCATGTTCCCACTCATTATTAAAAAACCAAGCCTTGGTTCTCCCAGAATATTTATGCTGTTGTCGTCCTTCCAGTCCGGCTGTGAAATAATCCCCACAGTGTATCCATGTGCCTGAAGAACCCTGCTGATTATGGCATGACCAAAGGATGGGTGATCCACGTAAGCGTCACCTATAATATATACAAAATCCAGCTGTTTAATTCCCTGCTTTTTCATATCTTTTTTTGAAATCGGTAAAAATGCCATAATCTTCTCCACTCCATAAATCTCTTATTTGTTACCTGACATCCTTATATCATAGTATATAAAATGATTGCTTTCAACGGATATTTTAATTAATTAAGGTATTTATTTAAGACTTGCTTCTGCTTCCTCTAAGCTTTTGTAACCCTGCATCTTAGCAGTGTTTTCAATAGTCATTTCTGCTAAGTTTTTATTGTTTTTATATAAATCCACAATAAAATCTGCATACATAAGCAGAAGCCTGTCTGAGTATGTCAAAAGCTCTCCCTTTAAGTAGGTTTCATAGCTGGCATTATACTCATAGTCAGCATCACTGGTAATATCCCTTGCATTAGCTGCAAGCTTCGGATAGCTTTTGGCAAAATCCTTCATCCATTCCACCTGAATTTGTGCAATCTGATTTACGATTTCCTTTGCTTTTTCAGATTTTGGTGGGAAATTATCCTTAATTTCCTCATATTCCTCAGGCACCGTACTTTCCATCATTCTGCCATACTTTTCAGTAATCATATTTATGCCTTTTTCCTTATTATCAAGCCACAAATCCCTAATTGTAATAAGCATGTCATCTGTCCATGTAAGGTACTGGCTTTTTCTCATTACATAAAACACCGGCCAGTTATCCTGACATTGTGCCCTGCCCCCTTTATTATTTACCTTGTCAAAAGCGTCAAATTCCAAATGAATAATATCGTTAATTACCTTTTCCCTGTCAAACTCTGCCTTGCTTACAATTTCCGGCACATAATCATTTAGAAAATCAGAATTTATATTATTAACAATTCTCTGATTCTTAAGCTCATTTATTATCATTTTGGCAACTTCTTCTATAATAACTGCCGCCTTATCTTCTTTATTATATGAGGTATTATCATAAGCATAATTATCCCATACCGCCTTCTGGCTGTTTAATACCGACAATTCTTCTAATAAATTCATAACCTGCGGCATAAGTTTATACTTCTTAATTCCTGCTGCCATCCACTTGTAATACGGAGAATACATGCCATTTAAAATATATATGCAGTGCATGGTACTTTTAATAAACTCCGATATACATATATTGGCACTAACATAATCTTTCCTTGCCATTGAACGGCCATAATTACTTTGACCTGTCTGTGCCATTTTTGACACTTCTCTGGCTAACTTAATGATTCTTGCTTTCTCCGGCTGACTTCTGAAGTGATTTCGTATATCTGTAAAAATACCCTCATTATCTCTAAAAACCTCTCCGTTAGTCACTGTTGCTAACTTGTCATCATCAATATCTATCCACTGGGAAACCTTTTCGGGACTTTGTCTGTAACCTGTGTATTTTTCGTAAAAGTCTCCAATAAGGCATACTCCCAATCTGCCTTTAGCCATTTCAGTGTCCATTCGTCTGACACCCATATATTCTTTAGGCAACTTCTCATATTCTGCCTGAAGTTTTTCCCCTATAAAGTCGTAAGTGGACTTAGTTACCCACATGGAAAATCCCGGACCGAAATCATGGTCTCTTGAATAAATATCATCAAATCCAAACCGTTCTGAACCTTCTCCCACAAATCCCACGGCAATTTTATCTTCATATTCTTTAAATTTTTCAGCAATCATAGGTGCTCCATATTCTTCATAAAAGCCCTTGGCAAGCTGCAACCCCGATATGTTTTTTTCCGTATTCCTGTTTAAATTTCCTTCTATGTTTTTAAGCTTATTTTCTACCTTTTCCAAATTATCTTTGGTAATTTTATAAGCTGTTCCTTTTCCCATGTTAATTTCTATTTCCCCTAAAGCTTCCCTGTATAAATTTTCTGCTTCATAGTACTGGTGCTTTTTACACATTGCCCCTGCCATGGCACATAATGCCCCGCTATAATGGAAGTTCTTAACTTCATCCCTGCGGTATATTTTCAAAGCCTTATTTAAATATTCAACGGCTTCATCCACTTTATCTAATTCCACTAAAGATGCCCCTAAATTAGAATAAGTGGTGGCAACCTCTATTTCTGCCCCCTGTATATTTTTAATAATAGAAAGAGCTTTTTTCAAATGTGCCACTGCTGTTTCATAATCTCCTATTTCCTGATATAAAAGGGCAATGTTGTTATGTAAACTTGCAAATCTGTAATCATTACTATCAATGTTTCTTTCGTATATTTTAAAAGCCTCCATATAATACTGAAGTGCTTCTTTTAGCAATCCTGCTGCTCTGTGGGCATTGGCAATATTTTGAAGGGAAGTTGCATAATGGACACTTCCCTGTATTCCCATTTTCTGCATAACGTCAATGCATTGATGACATGCCTTAATGGATTTCTCATACTCACTAATATCCCTGAAAAATCCCATCATTTCATTTAGAATGGTAAACTGAGCAGAAAGGTCATTTTCCCTTACAGCCTCCTTGTAATTTTCCTCCAAAAAAACCGGAACTTCATTTATTTTTTTCTTTTCAAATAAATTATCTAAACTATTTAAAAACTTCTCAACATCCATAACTGCCTCCAAATCCTATATAACCTAACTATACACGTTTCTTTACGGCGGAAACTACTCCAAAAATAATAAACACAGCTAAATTTACCACCACTACGCTAGCTCCTGCCGGTATTGAAAATACATATGAACATATGAGTCCTATGGTAAAGTTTATAACTGCTAAAATTGCCGAACAGATAGTTACACTGATAAATGACTTAAATATTCTCATTGATGTAAGCGCCGGGAATATAATAAGACTTGATATTAACATGGCACCCATCATTTTTATTCCGATTACCACGGTAATTGCCGTGAAAATTGATATAAGGGTATTGTAGTTTCCCACTTTAACTCCCGTAGCCTTTGAAAAGTTCTCATCAAAGGTTACTGCAAAAATTTTGTGATAACAGAATATAAACATTACAATAACCACTGCTGATAAGCACACGCTAATTACCACATCATCCTTTGACATGGCAAGTATGCTTCCAAACATATAACTATATACATCTGTGCTAAGACCTGTTGTAAGTGAGGTTACAATTACACCTATGGCAAGTGCCGATGCCGATACCATGGCAATTGCCGCATCACTTCGCATTTTGCCGTTTTCCGCTAATCTAAGGAGCAAAAATGCTGCCACAATAACTACAGGAATGGCAAATTTAATAGGGGCGAATCCACAGGCTACCGCAATGGATAATGCTCCAAAGGATACATGAGATAACCCGTCACCTATCATGGAATATCTCTTTAAGACAAGGCTTACTCCTAAAAGTGCCGCACAAAGGGAAACTAATACGCCCCCAATGAAAGCCCTCTGTATAAATTCATATGAAAACATCTGACTAAGCATTTTCGCCACCTCCTAAAAACATGTTTGACACATTGGATTTCTTATATTCTTCCACTGTTCCGAAGAAGTCATTTTCCTGCTCTAAATGAAGAATATGGGTAGCATATGTCAGTGCGTTTTTTATGTCGTGGGTTACCATTACAATGGTAACTCCCTCCTTGTTTAATTCCTTGATTGTATCATAAAATTCCAATGCTGCCGCCGGGTCTAAACCGGTTACCGGCTCGTCTAAAATAAGGGCGCTGTCTGTGGCACATAATGCCCTTGCCAATAATACCCTTTGCTGCTGACCACCTGAAAGTTCCCTGTAGCAGTGCTTTTTTAAGTGTGCAATTCCTAATTTTTTCAAATTAACCATTGCCTCTTTTTTATCCTCTTTGCTGTAGAAAGGACTTTTATGCCTTATGTTTAGCACTCCTGACAACACAACCTCCCACACACTTGCCGGAAAGTCCCTTTGTGCCTGGGTTTGCTGTGGAAGATATCCTATACCTTTTTTGCTCTTTTCCGCGTTAATACTTATCTTTCCCTGCAAAGGACTAATAAGCCCTAACAAAGTCTTAATAAGGGTACTTTTTCCTGTTCCGTTCTCTCCTACTATGCAAAGATAATCTCCCTGATTTATACTGAAATTTACATTTTTTGCAACTATTCTGTTTTCATATCCTAATGTTACATTTTTACATTCTATATTCATTTTTAACTCCCTGTGTCTACTTAACATTTAGTGCCTTTTTAAGAACATTGGCATTTTCCTTCATAAGGTTTACATAAGTTATGCCTTTCTTAAACTGTTTTTCCGTTATATTATGGCAGGAATTAAACTGATATTTTTTTACTCCTGTATCATCACATATAACGTCTGCCATTGCCTGACTGCTTAATTCCAAATAAAAAATTCCATGAACATCCTTTGCCTTAACCTTGTCTATTAAAAAAGCTACTGTTTTGGCACTAGGCTCCATTTCTCCGCTACAGCCATCAAATGCCGCATAATATTTAAGTCCATATTCCAGGGCAAAATATTTAAGAGGGAATTTATCAGCAAAAATAATTTCTTTCTTATGTGCTTTATTTGTAATACTTCTGATTTCCTTATCAACATTTTTTATCTCATTAATGTAGTCTTTAGAATTCTTATTAAATACATCCTTATATTCAGGCATTTTTTCCGACAGATTATGGCATATATTTTCCACCAGTTTTTGTGCCATAACAGGTGATGTCCATATATGCTCATCGATTTCGTGATGATGTTCATCCTCATGCTCCGGATTTTCATCACCGTGGTCATGGTCATCTACTGCAAAAACCTTCTCCCGCTCTTCTTTCTCTGCTGCCACCTCTATTTCCGGTTTCACGCAATCTATCATTTTTATTACTGTCTGGCTTTTATTGTCAAGGGATTCTAATACAGTGCTGACCCATGTTTCCAACCCTCCGCCATTGTAAATAAAAACATCTGCATTATTTATTTTCACCACATCAGCAGGTGTAGGTTCAAAGGAATGGTCATCCTGTCCCGGTGATACTAAAAGCTCCACCTCTATATTATCAATTCCCTTTGTAACTGCCCTTGCAAAATCATAATAAGGAAACAGCGTTGTCATAATCTTTATTTTATTTTCTTTTTCATTATGAGGGATTTTATTACCGCATCCTACCGTTAAAACAGCCATTGCCATAACAATCATCCACACAGTTATTTTCTTAATCTTCATTTCATTCTCCCTTATTTTGAACATTTACTGCATTTTCCATAAAAAACCGTTCTTTTAGGATTAATACTGAAATGATGATCCACACTTACATGATTGTATAGCTCTGCTAAATGATGGCACTCCATCTTTTCTACCTGTCCACATTCCTCGCATTCAATGTAGAATCCGTCCTCAGCCTCGTTTGCAATGTATCTGTAACATGCTCCCGTCTGCTTTTCCACATTAATTCGTGCCACAATTCCATCCTGTTCCATTTTCTCTAAATGGCGGTAAATAGTTGTAAGACCTACAGAATAGTTATTATTTTTAAGATATTTTTCAATTTCACTAACAGTAACATAACTGTCTTTATTTAATTCAAGGCATTCCCTTATAGCTGCCTGTTGCTTTGTTTTATATTTTCCTGCCACAATAGTACCTCTTTTCAAATTTGAAAATCATTTTCATTTTCACCCATTGTACTATTGCAGACAGGAATTGTCAAATAAACTTTATTCACTTAACAAATATTTTTCAATTGCTTCGCCACAGCCGTTATGGTCGCAGTCCCTTACCGTAACATCACATATTTTCTTAACATTATCATTAGCATTTCCCATGGCTACCGCAAGTCCTGCCTTGCTTAACACATCTAAGTCATTATCTGCATCTCCTACAGATATAACCTCACTTAAATCTATGCCTAAATAGTCACATAACTTAGCTAAACCGGTTCCCTTGGTAGTTCCTGCAGCTGAAATTTCAAGAGATGTTTTTTCCGCATTTACCATAACAAGGTTTTCTTTTTCCAGTTTTTTTCTTGTTTTTTCACGATCTTCCTGAAATGCATGATATAAATTAAGCTTTAATACATTTACCTTATTTTTTATGGAATACTCTGCGATATTATCTACAGGTGTTGCTACCTTTTCAAATAAAGACTTGTACGCCCCCATTCCATAATATTCCATATTCTCCATCTGACCTTTTTGAACTAATGATTTTTCTGATAAGATATGTGGCAAAACATCCACTCCTTCTATGGCATCAAATATTATATCCACCTGATTTTCAGGTATTTTGTTTATATAAATCTCTTTTTTCTCTTTTAAATCATATACTAAAGCTCCACTTATGCCGATAATATATCTCAGGTCTTTTATCTGTTCAATATATTCCTGTAATTCCGGTATGCATCTTCCTGTACATAAAACCACTTCCTTACCGGCATTAAATGCTTTGTTTATTGCCTCTAAAGTTGCCTTTGAAATTTTCTTTTGTGAATTTAACAACGTTCCATCCATATCCAATGCAATCATTTTGTACATATTTTATTTCTCCTTTTGTCTTATTTCTTCTTATTATTTCTTATTGTAACAATTATTTTACAATATAAACACTAAATTTTCACGTTTTATGGTTATTATTTAACTTGTAAATAACTTATAGGGAATTTATAGGGAATTATTAGGGAAGTTATTTACTCATTGTTTTTAATTTTTTTATTTTTTTTATGAGACTATTTTTAGTCTCCTCTCCTTTTATTATGTATATTGTGAGAGAGGAATGTTAAGTTTTTTAGTTTTTCTCGCTTATCATTCCATTCCCCATTTTTAGGGAATTGAACGTATTGGTCGTGTTAATACGTTCAGACATATGGCAGGTCCCTCCTGTCATATGTTTTCATTAATGGTAACTTGGGTAGGCGCCACGCCTACCCATTTATCATTTTACGGAACTCTAAAAAATAAAAAGAGTGCAATGCAGGACTATCCCCCGCATTGCACCCTTTTTATTATATATTACTTTATTTTACCTTTTCATAAATACTGTCGGTAAGCTGCTTTATAACATTATCAACTTCCTGCTCAATTTCATTCATTGGTACCTTCTTCTGAATACTCTTATCTCTTGTAGATAATTCCACAACACTTTCCTTTAAGTTTCTTGGACTTACAACTACACGTACAGGAACACCTAAAAGGTCTGCATCTGCAAACATTGCTCCCGGTCTTGCCTTTCTGTCATCATAAATAACTTCAATTCCCTTATTCTGTAATGTATTGTATAAATTATCAGCAAATTCCTTACACTCACCATCATCTGAACGTAAGCAGCAAAGATGTACCTGCCATGGAGCAATTGTAATAGGCCAGATTGGACCATAATCATCATGACGTACTTCACATATGGAAGCTGCCATACGTCCCACACCTATGCCGTAACATCCCATAATAGGGTACTGCTCTTCACCGTTTTCATCAGTATACTTAAATCCCATAGCCTTTGAATATTTAGTTCCCAGCTGGAATATATTTCCTACTTCAATACCTCTTGAAATTGTAATATGAGGCTTTCCGCACTGAGGACAAATGCCACCTTCCACAATCTTTGCAAGGTCAAAATATTTAGCATCAGGACAATCTCTTTCAACATTAAATCCTGTGTAATGGGTATCTACCTTGTTTGCTCCTGTTACAAGATAATCTATATCCTTAAGAGAATTATCAAAAAGAACCGTTACCTTTTCGTTAATACCTACAGGTCCGATAAATCCTGCTGTAAGGACGCTGTCGTCTTCAATAACTGCCGGATGAATTTCACATCCAAGAGCATTAGTCAGCTTTGTTTCATTAATATCTAAATCACCACGGATAAATGCTACAACATAGCTGTCATCGGCATTTCTCTGATATACAACTGCTTTTGCCGTATTCTCTGCAGGAATATGTAAGAACTCACAAAGTTCTTCTATTGTTCCTGTTCCCGGTGTTGCCACCTCTTTTAATTCCTCTTTAGCTATTGTATTTTCATTTTTAACAATACTTGGAGCAGCCTCAACGTTGGCACTGTAGCCACACTCAGGACAAATAGCTATTGAATCCTCTCCTGCTGCTGTAAGAAGCATATACTCATGAGAAATGCTTCCACCCATCATACCTGAATCAGACTTAACTACTGCTACCTCAGGTATTCCGCATCTTGCAAAGATACGATTGTATGCATCATAGCATCTCTGATAATACTGCTCTAAATCCTCCTGAGATGTATGGAATGAATAAGCATCTTTCATGGTAAACTCACGTACACGGATAAGTCCTGCACGAGGTCTTGCCTCATCACGGAATTTAGTCTGAATCTGGTAAATCATAAATGGATATTTAGCATAACTGTTAGCATATTCACGAACTAACTGAACTGATGCCTCCTCGTGAGTCATTCCCAATACCATCTTGCTTCCTGTTCTGTCTGTAAATCTTAATAATTCAGAACCAACACTTTCGTATCTGCCTGACTCTTCCCAAAGACTTCCCGGAAGTGTTACAGGGAACAATACTTCCTGTCCGTCAATTTTATCCATTTCATCCCTGATAATATTCTCTATTTTCTGTGAAATTTTCTTCATTGGGGGAAACTGTGAGTAAATACCATTTGCTACATTCTTGATATATCCTCCTCTTACCATTAATGCATGGCTGTCAATAAGACAGTTTGCCGGTCTTTCTTTAAATCTGTCCCCAACAAGTTTTGATAATTTCATCTTTCTTTCTCCTATGATATTTATTTTTAGTATAACAACACTAACTAAATCATTTTAATACAGTTTATAAAAAAAATCTATACTCTTTCAGGCAAATAATCTTTTTATTTTCTGAATTTCAAACATAAAGGGCAGGTGTTTTATTTATTAAAGCCTCTTCTTTCTTTGTCCAAAACTCATTTTTATAAGCAGAATCTTTTTCTAAAAACTAAATATTTGGTAATTTTTTTTATTAACCATACCTATACTTTAAGACTGTGAATCGCAGATCACTCCATTGTTTTTGTTATCATATTCTAAATACGAATCAATTTCAAATTCAGCATTTAAATAATTAATAAATTCTATAAATTCATGAGAAAAATATAAAATTGGATTTTCTGAAATATTTACAGTCAGACATACTTTTACATGACATGCTGAACTTTTGATATATTTTCTTAATTTATCTTTTTCCTTATCCCATATACCTAACATTTTTTGTGTAGGTATCTTTACATCTCTAGCCTTTAAATATCCTGTAGAATAAATAATTATATTATCCTTTTGAATTTGTTGAATATTTTTTTCAGGTCCAACATACAATATATCGCCCTGACGAATTACCTCTGTAGGTTCTACATTTATTCTATTAACTATTTCATCTATTGGAACATTATCCCCCCAAATTAACAATTCTAACATCATTTCCATATCATCCACATCTAGTTCAATCGTCATGATTTTGATTGATCTTCCTTTCTCTCTAATTATTTTTTGAGTCACTTTGCATTATTTTCAATCAATGTAGTTAATAGGGCACTGTAACTTTATAACTAACTTTTTTATCTTGAAATACTATGAGATGAGACCTTCAATATGATATTCCTTAATACCAAAATGCAATAATAAATTTCCTTCCCTGCCCTCTCCATAAAATTACTAATAATACCCAAAACATTATCCATACCTGTTCTATATTATAAACACGTAAGAATCATGTTAAAATAAATTGTATAGTTATTCCCATTAAAAATTTTTCCCATTTTATTTTTTTATAAATTTCTTTCATCCTAGTCTTATGCAGAATATCTCATATGCATAATTGTCTTTTGAAATAATAATATGCTTCTCACGCATCAACTTGCTTCTTAAAATATCTATTTGTTCTAGAACATTTTTTCATACTTCTAAATCCCCCAAACGGATTCTTGTCCTTGTTATTAGCCCACTTCATCATCTTTAAATTATTACTAAATGCATTTTCATACCTATTCTCTTTTTAATGTTAATGTCTTCACCAATCTTTAGTATTATAATCTCTAAATTTGCCCCGTTAATCATCCTGTTTTTTAGAGCTAGAGCCACTACAAACTTAATAAACATACACCCCCCAGCCATAACTCAAATCGTATAACTTTTATAATATTGTACTTTTCTTTCATATTCTCTTTTAACTAATAAAAATGCACCAAACTCCTATTTCTGACTCAGAAGTTCGATGCATTATATTCTCTAGCTATATATTTTCATCCTCTTACCGTCAACTCTTCACCTATTCTCAGTTTATTACACATTCGAAAATTTTTCATGTTTTTTTTACAAAATTTATCCCAATTTTGAATTTTCATTAATGTCGTCCTTTTTATGTTGGTCAATATACCTATACTATCAGCCTCCTTCATAGCAAAGATAAACTAACCTATAGTTCTGCTTAACACTTTTCACCACGTAAACCTCCATATGTCCCCTTATTACTATTCCCTGATTATCCTCTTTATTTTCAAATACCTTTACCGTATTGAAAAAGTCCTGACTCTTTATTATGTCCTTTTTCTTCAAATTCCACCAATCTATCTCTTCTACAGCCGCATCATAAATGCTATAACTGCTGTTTTTTGAATTTTGAATGAGTTTATCTGTTTTGGCAAAATCATTCTCACTTAACTGTATTTTTGCAAATATCCTGCATCCTTTATAACTCTTCCCATTAAACTCATATTTTTCTTCACAAGTCTTATAATTTATAACTTTTGCATTTAAGGACAGTTTTAAATTGTATTTTGAATTAATAAGATTTATGACATCTATACTGCTAGAATTTAATGTTACTTTTTTTATATTACTCCACTTTCCTTTCACTTTTCCCTTTATTCCTCTTATTCTGAAATAATAATTTCTATTATTTTTTAATTTATATACTTTGCAACTTCTACGTTTTTTTACTGTTTTAATTATTGATTTTTTCATGTTCTTATTTGTAGAATATTGTATTTGATATTTATTAGTTTTGGCTATTTTTTTCCACCCTAACTTAATTGTATTCTTATTTACAATATTTACATACTGTATCTTTCCTTTTGATACTTTTTCTTTTGATTTTTGTGTTGCATAAACGAATTTTCCATTAAATCCCGTTACCAGCATTGTCATTACAAGAAGCCATATGGATACCTTTCTTAATGCTTTTTTGTTTACTCCGTGTTTCATAAATTTTTCCTCCCATTTAATTATTTTCATTTTATAAAATAAACGCACCAAACCTCTATTCTGACTTCAGAAGTTTGATGCGCTATGTTCTCTAATCATGTATTTTTCATCCGCCCTACATTTGATTTTAGTATATTATGTTATAAACTTTTTTTCAACATATTTTTCCATAATGTCATGTTCTTGTAATAATAAGAAAGCTGTTATATACATTTATTTCTCCATACCCCCATATAGGGCTTGGATATTCCACATCCCGCTCTCTTTTTGCACCTCTTATAAGATAATTTTTAATATAATTAGTTCTCATATAAGGCTCGTTTCCCTGAACATATCCCCACTGAAGCATTTGGGCGCAGCATCCTGCCGTAAGTGCTGCCCCAATGGATGTACCTGATTTTCCGGTAAAGCCTCCTGTGGTATTTGGTGCATATACACTAACAGCCGGTGCCACTATATCCGGCTTAATCCGGTTATCCCTTGTAAATCCCCGTCCTGAAGGAGGATATATTGAATTACTTTGATTATCAAAACCACCTACGGTAATTATATTCTGGGCACTTGAAGGCACTGTCAGGGTTCCTTCCGGTTCCGGCTTTAAGAAAAATATATTCTCCGTAAATTGATTGAGATTTCCCCAGATATTGTAAGCTCCGTTTAATATGTTATTTCCGTATACCCTTATAACCCATATGCCTTCCGAGGGATTGATAAACCTTAAAAAAACAAGTTCCTCTCCTGTCCCGGACTCCACTAATCTGTAATCTACTTCTACGGTAGTTCCGTCAAGAAGGAAATTAACAGTCTGACCATAATTTTTTCTTGCAGGTATTCTTGGAATGCTTTCTCCTAAAGGTGATATTAAAGATACGGAAAACACGTCAGGAGTATTTCCCCATAGTTCAAGAGCAAAGCCTTTGGTATCTGCACCTACCCTAAACTCCACATCCTCCGACATCCCATCTTCTAATCTTCCCTGATAATGAAGTCTTGCATTTGCCTCATTTCCACTACATACCACAACACAGTTTCCTATTATCTGCCCCATTTTCCCTAAAAGTTGGGCTAAAGGTGAACCTCCCGTTCTGCTTCCGTTTCCCGTTCCAACTCCCAAAACAATTACCAGAGGTCTGCTATACCTCATTCGTAAATCCATTAAATATGAAACTGCCAGCATAATATCGTTTTCCTGATAGGCATCCACCCCATCCTTTATAAAAAAATGGTCCCGTAAATATTGTTTTGCAGGTTTTAATTTCACCACGGCTATGGATGCGTCAGGTGCGCTTCCCACAAAATCCCTTTGTCTGTCATAGCCACCGCATGCCACTCCGGCCATTATTGTGCCATGACCATTTTCATCTCTGTGAGGTACTACACTATATGGGTTAGTGTCCCCTAAAGCCCTGTTTATATCTACTGCCGTATACAGGCTTCCATAATCAAAACCATCCGGAATATTTCCTGAACTGTCACTTTGATCCCATATTTCCAGTATCCTGGTTTGTCCTGTGGAATTTTTGAAAATACTGTTGGTGTAATCTATACCTGTGTCAATAAAACCAACAATTACATCTCTTCCTGTAAGTTCAAACCCTGTCTGATTTTGAAGCCTTATGGCTCCTGTGGCTGCTACTG
>NZ_HF991874.1:70936-100253 GCF_000432355.1 Eubacterium sp. CAG:161 | reverse complement strand
GGCTGCTACTGCCGTGGTATCCATTAATCCGAATAATTTTGGAATGGAACTGTAAGAATAATTTCTAAGACCGATTTCCCTTATTCTGTCTAAACGCTCATAGGCACATACATACCGGTAATTTATCAGCTGCGGACAATACTCACTGTACTTCTGACGGATGATTTCCGGATTTTCAGCAATTTCCCAGATAAAATCCCCATACTCCTCTGATGTAATTATATCCTGACATTCAGGCATGGTTTCACCTGCTTTTTTTAACAGCCTATGTTAAAAAATTCAATATTATGATATAAGCATAAAAATTATAAATTGCCACTGTTTTTTCCACAAATAAGCAATTTATACTTTTTAACTGCCTGTGGAACATCCTGTAACCGCCGTTGCTGCAAGAGCCATGGCTACTAATAATGCTAATGCTTTCTTTCTCATATCAATCATCTCACTTTCTTTTTAATTTAAAATAAGCATAGATGACTAACCTTAATTAAACTTAAAATTATTTGATATAAATTTAAATATATTTTAAGGGCAAATCTGTTTTATAACAAATCTGCCCTTAGTTTATATAGCATTCAATTTTGGTTTACATAATTTATTCTATGCAATTCTGCCCTCTCATTCCTATAATTGGACCACCTGTTCCGTTAATGTATTCCTTAGTAATTTTTACAGTTCCAATATGGTCATCCTTTGGAATCTCATACATAATATCTAACATAAATTCCTCAATAATTGCACGAAGGGCTCTTGCTCCGGTTTTCTTTTCAATGGCTTTTCCGGCAATTGTTTTAAGAGCATCCTCAGTAAATTCCAGTTTTACCTCGTCTAACTCTAAAAGCTTCTGATACTGCTTAATTATGGCATTTTTAGGATCAGTAAGTATTTTTACCAGCATCTCCTCTGTTAAGCCATCTAATGTAAATACAATAGGAAGTCTTCCTAAAAATTCCGGTATCATTCCAAACTTTCTTAAGTCATCTCCCGTAACATTTTTTATAATGTTTTTGTCATTATCATATTTGTCTGACAAATCACTCATAAAGCCAATTGCAGCCTGTTTATTTAATCTTTCCTTAATTATGTCCTCTAATCCCGGGAAAGCTCCGCCACATATAAAGAGAATATTCTTGGTATTAACTGTAGCTAAAGGAACCATTGCATTTTTGCTTGTTGCTCCCACAGGAACCTCAACTTCACTTCCTTCTAAAAGCTTAAGCATTCCCTGCTGAACTGATTCACCGCTTACATCCCTGCTTCTTGAGGTGTCTTTTTTTGCAATCTTGTCAATTTCGTCAATAAATACAATACCTGTTTCAGCTTTTTCCACATCATTATCTGCTGCTGCAAGTAATTTTGAAATTACACTTTCAATGTCATCTCCTATATAACCTGCTTCAGTTAAGGATGTAGCGTCTGTTATGGCAAGAGGAACATCCAATAATTTTGCCAGTGTTTTTACAAGGTATGTTTTACCACAGCCTGTAGGCCCAATCATCAGCATATTAGACTTTTCAATTTCTATTTCATCCATTGTATTTGTTGCCACACGCTTGTAATGATTATATACAGCCACTGACATTACCTTTTTGGCATATTCCTGTCCAATTACATAATCATCTAATTTTTCCTTTATAATATGTGGTGCCGGAATTTTATTTATATCAATAACCGGTTCTGTCTTTTCACCATCAGCTTTTTTCTTTTTGATCTTCTGCTTATGAGGTACATTTCGTATAAAATCCTCCGGATTCATCATATGTACCCCCGGCATGTTTAAAAGATTCTTTAATTCCTCTTCGCTGATATTTACATTCATACCAACGTTTTGAAAGTTGTTAAAGCTCTTTTGCAGACAATCTGTACACACGCATATCCCACCGGGCATATCTATCATTTTTCCTGCCTTACTTTCAGGTCTTCTGCATACGTAACAGATTTTTTCGTAATCATCTTCTTTATTATCTTTAGATGTTTCATTTGAATTAACATCTTTTAACTCTTCTTTTTCTAATTCGTCCTTGTTGTCACTCATACCTGCCTCCTGTTCTCTGATTTCTTTTGTCACAGTGGTAAGTTTATCACATATCACAAAAAACGTAAATAATCGGGTAAGACTGAACTTACCCGATTATAAGGAAATTTATTAATTAATGAAGAAATATTATAATCTATTTCTCATGATGGGGGCTAATTTTGTGTATTAGAAGCACCTACGTCACTGGCACTGGCAAGAGTTACTGTTACTGTTTTTTCCTTGTACTCTCTTCCGTCTGCATAGGCAATCTTCACTTTAACCTTTTCTCCTGATTTGTAATATGCCATTACACTCTTTAATGTATCATAAGATGTAATCTGCTGGTCATCAAAGGCTGTTATAATATCTCCTGCCTGAATACCTGCCTTGTCTGCCGGGCCATTCTTTACAGTCTCGTAAACATATACACCTGTTGGCATTCCATATGCCTCTGAAACATCTGATGTAACATCATATTTGCTGCTGATTCCTAACCAGCCCCGTTCATCTTCACTTACCTTTGTTCTGGTCTGCTTAGTCTCTAAGTTGTTGATAATATCCTTAACTGATGTAATAGGAATTGCAAATCCCATTCCTTCAACACTACTTGAAGTGCTAGAACCGTTAGAAGAATATTTAGCAACATTAATACCGATTACTTCACCTTTTGAGTTAAGTAATGCACCACCACTGTTACCACCATTTATGGCTGCATCTGTCTGAAGAAGTTTCATTTTCTTTTCTTCTATTGTAACTTCTCTGTCTTTTGCACTAATAATACCTGTTGTAACTGACTGTCCATATCCTAATGCATTACCAATGGCAATTACACCTTCACCTACTGTAACTGAATCTGAATCACCTAATGTAGCTTTCCTTATTGTATCTAATGTTTTGCTTGGAATATCTTTTAATTTAACTGCAACAACAGCCACATCTGCATTGGCATCTGTTCCTTTTGTATATCCGTCTACTGCTTCACTTGCTTCCATTCCGTCAAACTGAATTTTTAAGCTGTCAGCACCTTCAACTACATGGTTGTTAGTAACTATTAATAACTCTGTATCTGTCTGGTCAACAATAATTCCTGAACCGGCAGCTTCCTGCTCGTATGTCTGTTTTCTATTGTTACCGCCACCGAAATAATAATCATATATTGAATCATAACTGTTTGACTCAATTAATGTTTTGCTGGTAATGGCTACTACTGATGGCATTGTGTTATCTACAACTCCTGAAACATCTGTTACTGTAACTGCTCCTGATGAACTAGAGCCTGATTTGTTTGTGTTAGTAGAACCAATATCATTGTATGTTTCACCTTCTTTGGTTTCACCCTGTGATAATATACTGTCAATGGTAGATTTTCCATTTTTACTGTTACTGTTTGCTACTGCAAATATTCCCATTATACATGAAACACCTACAAGAACTGTAACAGCCGCCACTGCAATTACAACCGGTAGCTTATTTTTTTTCTTTTTGTTACCATTGTTTCCATTATTCTGATAATTTCCATTGTAGTTACCATTGTTATAATTACTGTTATAGTTGTTACTATAATTGTTATTATAATTGTTGTAACTGTTCTGAGAATTGTCTCCCTGGGAATAATAGGTATTCTCATATTCTTTGTTTTCTGAGTTTTCTGTGTTACCTGTGTCATTTACCTGCTGTTCATTTTGTGTCTGATTCTCCTCCGGATTTGTGTCAAATCCATTTGTATTTTCATTGTCTAACATGATTCCTACTCCTTTCGACAAATTCTTTTTGATTTATTTTATAACTAGAGTTTACAATTTAGTTGTGATTATTCTGTGTTTTAACTGTTAAAAACCTAAGAATTAAAATGCCGGCACACCTTTTAAGTATGTCGGCACTTTATCCTATTTAATAGAAATCACTTTGTCCTTTGTCATCGTAATCATAATCTGTATTATCAACTGTTGCCGTGGTTTCTTCATTAGAGGTAGTCTTTCCTGATTCAATTGGATTGTAACCATCTGAACCGGATGTAACTCCTGTATAACCTGCTACATAATTTTCAACTGCCACTACATTATCGGTAGGCTGATAGTTTTCTTCACCATATAAGAACTTGTGAAGTTCTGATACATTGTTCGATAAACCTCTTGCAACTACATAGCTTGTACCATCATAGGTTCCTGTAGTAAGCTGTGACGGAAATCCCTGACTTCCATTTAATTTAAAATCAAATATAACAGGTATCAGATTTACTATCTCATCAAAGGTAAAACTGGTTGAAATTATTCTGTCTCCTGCCTTATCGTCATTCATTACTGTCTGCACCATAGACTGGAGTTCCGTAATTCCTGCACTTTTTGCCTTTTCAACTAATTTCATCATAACTGAACGTTGTCTTGCAGCACGTCCAAAATCATCTGACACTCTATCCCCTGTATCCGGATCATAAAATGTCGCTTTTCTTATTCTACAGTATGTTGTAGCCTGTAATCCGTTAAGCTTTATATTTTTGCCGCTTTTCTTTACCGGGGTAGCATATTTACCCATGGCATTTGCTGTTCCCAGTAAATGGAAATTAAGTTGTGACAACTCATCATCTGTTAAATTGACTGTTATTCCGCCTAACTTGTCTATGATTTCTGCAACTCCTGCGAAATTAACCGTAACGTAATCCTGAATGTCCAAGTCTAAATTCTTATTTAAAGTATTTATTGCTGCTTCAGGTCCTCCTGCTGCATATGCTGAATTAACCTTAAAATACTTGTTCAGGTTTCCATCTGCATCATATATTCCCAACATGGTATCTCTGTAAATTGATACCATTTTCACTTCACCTGTTGTGTTATGAATATTTACTACCAAAATGGAATCACTGTTAGAAGCCTCCACTTCACCCTCTCTTGAATCTACACCAAATAAAACGAAGGTGGTGTATTCCTGAGAATAGTTGTACTTAAGTTCATTGGTCTTTAACTTAGTATTATCAAAGTTTGAGTCAAAAACACTGTGTACATATGCTTCACTTCCAAACCAGGAAATAATTTTCTGACCTATAGGTGTTGTTGCCATTCCCTTTATAATTTCAGCCTTCACATTAGGTACAAATAGAATTACCATTGCCGCAATAAGTATTATTCCAAAAATCACCTCAAAAGTTGTAGCAATTCTCTTCCATATTTTAATTGTTTTCAACTGTTTTTCCGGTGTTTTATTTTTATTAGAACTCATGGTCATCTCCCATCATATTTTACTTATTTGTATCCATTAGGATTTTTCTGCTGCCAGTTCCATGAATCTTCACACATTTCCTTAATTCCGTTTTTAGCAACCCATCCTAATTCTTCTTTTGCCAATGTAGGATCAGCATAACATTCAGCAATATCTCCTGCTCTTCTGTCTGTAATTACATATGGAATATCTTTTCCAACAGCTTTACTTACATTATTAATAACATCAAGTACGCTGTATCCGATTCCTGTGCCAAGGTTGTAAACCTTTACTCCCGGATTTTCTTCTATCTTCTTTATTGCCTTAACATGACCTTCTGCTAAGTCTACAACGTGAATGTAATCTCTTACACCTGTTCCATCCGGTGTCGGATAATCGTTACCAAATACATTTACATGTGGAAGCTGTCCAATGGCAACCTTCATAACATATGGCATAAGGTTGTTTGGAATACCATTAGGATCTTCTCCCATTAATCCGCTCTTATGAGCTCCAATCGGATTAAAGTAACGAAGTAAAATAACATTCCATTCTTTATCTGCAAACTGAATGTCTGTTAAAATCTGCTCTAACATTGACTTTGTCCATCCATAAGGGTTAGTACACTGTCCCTTAGGAAACTTTTCAGTAATTGGAACTGATTCAGGATCTCCATATACTGTAGCTGAAGAACTGAAAATAATGTTTTTAACATTGTGCTGTCTCATTACATCGCACATTTCCAATGTTCCTGATATATTGTTTTTATAATATTCTAAAGGTTTCTGAACTGATTCTCCAACAGCCTTAAGTCCTGCAAAGTGAATTACTGAAAAAATATCATTTTCTTCAAACACCTTTGCCATAGCTTCTCTGTCAGCTATATCATTTTCATAAAACTTTACTTTCTTTCCTGTTATCTGTTCAACCCTGTTCAATGCTTCTTTTGATGAATTGCTAAGGTTATCTACAACTACTACGTCATAGCCTGAATTTAATAACTCAACACATGTATGACTTCCAATATAACCTGCTCCACCTGTTACTAAAATAGTGCTCATTTTTTTCCTCCTGCATAATACTTAATGTCTTATGACATTATTTCTTTTTGGAAATTTTCACCCTGACCCTTACATCATTAACTAATGTAGCGCCATCAGGCAAGGTAACTGAAACATTTACGGTTTCTGTTCCTTCTTTATAATTATTTAAATTAATACTTGCGCCAATGTCATTTAAAGTGATTTTCTTAATAACATCATCTTTTCCCTGAAGCTCAACGTTAATGTTTTTACTTACAAATGCCATTTCATAGGAATTGTTTAATCCGTCTATGGCTATTTTGTCTGTATTAATGGTAAACTTCTTAGACACAAGTTTATTAATTTTAATAACAACGCTTATTACATCCATTTCTCCCTGACCTATATCTGTGCCTTCCGGAAGATATTTTCTTATATTTATCTTCTCCACAGTGTCAGTAGTCTTCCCGGATATATTAATAGTATCACTTATAACCAGTTTTTCAACTGTGTCTAGAACCTCTTTTTTCCCTATCAGGGTAATATTTTCCGGTGATACCGTTACTTTTCCTACATGATATCCTGTCTCAGGAGTTCCAACTGAAGGTGTTTCTATTGGAACCTGCTTTTCATTAAGAATGGTAACCGAAACACTTACTCTCTTAGATGAAAGCTTTATTTTATCAGACTTTAATATATTATCATACTTGTCATATACATATAATCTGCTTTTTGTTGTAAAGTCCTCATTTTCTCCGTCAATGTCACATCTTGCTACAACACGGTCAATCTTGTCTAGTAATGACTCCGGTGCCTTCACAGTAACCATATTCTTTGAAAGAGTATAGCCACCTGCAACATATCCTTCTTCAGGACTTCCATTGTACTCAACAGATACACTGTAGTTTTGCTTTTTAACCTGCTCTATGCTGACTTCCAGCGTCTGTTTTGACTGCTTCTCAATTGTAATTTTTCTTCCTATATAGTTTTGAACTGCTGATACCTGAACCGGTATGGCATTAACCTTTGATAACTCCTTAAGGGAAGCTGTTGCCGTAAAGTCTTCTGCTGATAACTTACTTACAACTGAACGTTTCCCGGATACTGTAATGTTTACGGTAGCATTCTTGTCGGAATCATATACCATATTCATATCAGTAATTACTTCCTCATGAGTTACGTTAATAGGAATGTTATATATTATCACTGTCTTTTCAGGATCACTTATATTTACAATCATAAGCCAGATTAATGCAGCAATAACAACCGCAATAACCTTTATACCTACGTTGTTTGTAAGGGATGCCTTAATTTTCATCATGGCTTTTTTCATTGCGGTTCCTTCCTTTCCATATTTTTTTCTTTGTTTTAACTTCATCCTTCGCCTGGGCTTTTGTAAGTTCATTCTTCAAAATAGCCGCATCTGCATATCGGATAAGTTTCCCGTCTTTTGCTATGGAAATACTTCCCGTTTCCTCTGATACAATTATTATAATACTGTCTGTAAGCTCACTTAAACCAAGACCTGCCCTATGTCTTGTGCCTAATTCCTTACTAAGAGATGTACTGTCTGACAACGGTATATAACATGTTGCCGCAACAATTTCATCTCCTTCTATTATAACTGCACCGTCATGAAGAGGAGTATTTTTTTCAAATATATTAATAAGAAGCTGACTGGTAATTTTGGCATCAAGCCTGATTCCCGTTTCAATGTACTGTCCTAAGTCATGTTCCTGGGTAATTACCATTAATGCTCCTGTCTTCGCCTTTGCCATTTCAAGGGTAGCCCTTGTTATTTCTTCCACTGACTTATCGCTAAAACGTTCATTTTCCAAAGTATTTCCCAATTTAAATACATTAAACAAAACGTTCTTTTTTCCTAATTCCTCAAGGGCTCTTCTAAGCTCAGGCTGGAAAATAATAACCAAAGCGATAATTCCGGCACTTAACGTCTTATCTATAATCCATAAAAGAGTAGTCAGGTGAAAAACCGATGCCACAACCATGAATAATACAAGCACAAGTATCCCTCTAAGTAAAATCCATGCTCTGCTTTTTTTGAACCATAATATAATGTAGTAAATCAAAACTGCAATAACAATTATTTCCACGATATCGCTGGCATAAATGTCAGGTATTGTCAAATATTTGTCTACAAAATTCTGAATATAACTTAATACTGCACTCATCACCCTGTACTCCTTTCTCTATATTTCAATAATCAACTGTTATCTTCTCTTTGGCTGAACCTTTCTCTTTCTTTGAGCGTTAATACGCTTAACATTCATCTCCGGAGCTGTTACGTTTATTTTTGGAACAGCTTTTACATAATAATAATACTCATCATCCTCAAACTGGGTATGTTCTGTCCTTGAATAATCCACTGAAAACAGGAAGAACTGCAATATAAATGCAAGGAGTATGGATATTATCGTCCCTATAATAATCCAAAATATTGAACTTTTTGTGTTCAACATAATACTTCCCACCAAAGTAATTACAAAGTCTACTATGGCTCCTGTAATAATTGCCACCGCCCAGGCATTGTTAATTGTTGCCCTTCTTATTATATACACCACCATTATGGTAATGGCTGATGCAATAACTGCCAACATCATTGCTTTATTATTACTCATCATATTAATAATGGCATTTATGCTAGCTGATCCTATAGTACCATCCGATGAATTAGTTATAACTGTAGCATTATTGCTGATTACATCTATCATATAGTATAATACCGTTCCAAATGCTACCGATACAATAGATACCGGAGAACATATAAGTCCCACTGCTATAGGAACCACAAATGGTATTTTAAGGAAATATGCTAAAGGTATTAACACCAGTAATGCTCCCTGTTTTGGGGTAAATCTGAAAAAGAACAGGAACATTATAAGCATTACAATAAACACCAAGGCTCCCAATTCCAAAGACATGGAAAATATATTTACCGCAATATCTGCTGCCAGTACCAGCACCAGCATACCCCATGTTAAAAATGCTGAAACTACGGATATTATAATTATAACCGGCCACATGTTAATAATATTCATATAACCTATGTTGCTTTTTATAACCATCAATGAAACAAGAACTGCCAGGAATTTTACAATTGGTCTCATAACAACTTCATGTTCTGCATAAAAGTTCTTTAATTTTTCCTTTAATTCAATTAAACCTGTCATTATTCTTCCTCATCTCCTTCTTCTTCCAATTCATCTATAATGGCATCATATTCTAATTCCTGTATTCTATGTAAGGTCTTCAAATCACCATTATATTCTTTAAGGTTCTTTCTGATTTTTCTGAATTTATGTGAAAAAAATGCATAACTAAAAATCATATATACAACTACGGTAATTATATAAAGCAAAACAATAACCACCACAAATACCGTAAAACTTCCTGTTGTAGTCATACTGGCAAAAACCCTGTCAGATTTATACATAAACCACAAAATCAGACAAAGCAGATATCCTACTGTAGCGCAAATAAAAGAACTTAACATTTTTAAAAGCATATAATCACTTTTGAAATACTTGCCTGTGCTGATTTCTTTTTTTTGATTTTTCTGCTCATATAATGACAGTTTTGTCATTAGTATAATCTTTTCATTATTAAGCATATAAATCTCCTAATCATCTAAAAAAGATAGTGGGCATAGAACCCCATAATTATTATGTATTTTATCATAACCTATACATACGTGCAAGCACGGACTCCATTTTCCTCCTTTATACTTTTTCCTGTGACTTCACAGAAAAACTCCCAAAAAACATTTCAGTCTGCTTTTTTAGTAAACCAAAATATTTTTCAGGAGTGTATATAATACTATTTTTCATTATCTGTTTTCTTTTTTATACCTTTTAGCCCCAGACCTGTAAATACTTTTGAAATGATTTCCATTTCCATCATATGTAACTATATCTACACGCATTCTGTATAATCCGGATTTTTTTAGTTTGAATTTCTTATTTGCATAAGCAATATTACTTTTTTTAACTTCACAATATTTTCTGTATTTTTTCCATTTTCCATGACTTTTTCTTAGTATGACAATTCTTATTTTGGTCTTTTTAGTAGTTGCATAGTCATTTTCCGAAAAAACAACAGCTGTTACATTTCCCCTTTTGCTAATACTAAAATCGGTATTTAGTAAAATGTTGCTGATGCTATTTTTTCCATTTATACTTACGGTATTTGATACATTGGCATCTATCATTTCCTGTCGCTTATTTTCTATTTTAAACTTTATATATTTTTTAAGCTCTTTCTTCCTATATAAACACGTAATTTCTATTCTATATTCGCCGCTATCTAAATAATTCCCTTCAATATTATAAACGTCGTTAATCAAAATGCTGTCAAATTCTCCTTTTCCCGGTTTCACTTTAATATTTCTATGGGTTTTAGTGGAATCTTTTGCCGCAAGTTCTTTCCACTTATTGTTGTCTTTTTTCTGAATGTCAACCTTTTTTACAACAATGGATTGGTTTGAAGCATTTCTTATGGCATAAACCGGCTCTTTTATTTTTTCATCTATTTTTATATTTTTCAGCTGCACATACACTTTAGCCTTATTTTCTCCTGCATATGCCGGGGTGACTAATAATATAGAAGTAACTACAATTACTGCCATTGCTAAAAACAATT
Organism: Eubacterium sp. CAG:161; assembly: GCF_000432355.1. Lineage (NCBI taxonomy): Bacteria > Bacillati > Bacillota > Clostridia > Eubacteriales > Eubacteriaceae > Eubacterium > Eubacterium sp. CAG:161. The sequence continues at coordinate 89,363 of NZ_HF991874.1, read as the reverse complement.
TATTTGTTATTCCTGCATTTTTTCCCATTTACCGGTCCTCCAGATTTTCTATTATATTAATTGCAGTTTCCTCATTTGCATCACTGCCCTGTATGTTTACTATATGATAGTAAGCGTTGTCTGTAAAGTATGCAGTAATTCTATTTTCTTCATATATAAATGTTACTTCTTTTGCTCCTACTACCTTTTCCTTTGTTCCACCCTTTGCAATTTTTAAATTAGCGCCGGTGCTTATCGGACTTTCGGTGTAAGTTATGGTTCCATTATCTGATGTAAAACTTTGAACAAATAATTCTTCCGAATTATAATTATCCCTTAGTGCATAGCCCTTTGGAGCATTTTTTATTTGATATTTAATTCCGTCAGATGCAGTGTTTGAATTATCTGATGGTCGGGTTTGATTTTCACTTTTATTTTCAAAACTTATATTTATCATGTCTGTGGTATTATCCACAATTTTGTTCCACAAATTAACGTTAAAGGCATTAATGGCAAAAACATTTACTACAATAAAGCATAGAATAACTGCTGCTATGGAAGTTGCGTATCTTACACATACCTCTGCCCACCGTTTTCCATTAAACTTCTTTTCCGCTTTAATGAGATGAGACATTTTTCTCTCAAATCTTCCTGAAAAATTGTGTGCTTCCACTATGTCCGGCATTTTCTGCATAAATGTTTCATTGTACATAAATAATGCTTCTTTTAAAGCATCCTGATTTAATTTTTTTGTACTATTTCCATTAGACACCACTATAAATCCTCCTCTAAAATTTCAGAAAGCTTCTTTCTTCCGCACATTAACTGCTGTCTTACATTAGTTTCAGTTAATCCGGTTATTTCAGCAATTTCTTTTCCTGAATACCCCAACACATATTTTAAGGTAAGCAGAGATGAAAATTTATATGGAAGCTGCTCTATGGCATTTTTTACTTCATTAACAAGATTTTCGCTGTTGTGCTTTTTTATGTTTGTTAAATCCACATCAAAATCTTCATCTCTTTTTTTCTTTTTATCGTATATTTTCATGGCTTCACGTTTTGTTATAATTGCTACAAAATTTTTTGTTTCCGTAGAAGCAATATCTTTAACCTTGTCCATATTTTTGGCTATTCTAAAGAAAGCCTCCTGAACTGCATCTTCTGAATCTCTATCCTGATGCAATACCTGATAAGCTATGTAATACATTAAGTTCCTGTATCTGTAATACAGTTCTTCAAATCTGTTTTTTTCTTCCTGTTTGTCTATTAGTGATAAATATAGCGCTACCATCTTATCCTCCAAAGCATCTTAGCTTCTGTATTAGTAATCTGCGAATTTTTGAAAATGTTATATAGATTTTTGAAATTTATATGGAGATTATATCATAGATGGAGGGTAGGGGGGGAGGATGGATTGTGCAGAAAGATTATTACGGAATATTATTGATGCAGCGATAATCTGTATGTGAATGATTAATTGTGCAGGGGAATTCCAAATAGAATGGTGCCTTCGGGTGGGAAATTGTGCTTCCTAATCCGTGAATTTACTTATTTTACATGATTTTTTTGTTATATTTTTAATTTTAATGTACCTACGTTCTCTGGAGCTTCTCTCAAGCCTGTGAATCTGCTTTTTTTACATGAATTATTTGATATATTTTCAATTTCAATGCACCTACGTTCTCTGGAGCTTCTCTCAAGCCTGTGAATCTGCTTTTTTTACATGAATTATTTGATCTATTTTCAAATTTAATGTACCCGCGTTCTCTGGAGTTTCTCTCAAGCCTGTTAATTTGCTTTTTTTACAACAATTATTTCTTATATTTTCAATTTTAATGTACCTACGTTCTCTGGAGCTTCTCTCAAGCCTGTGAATCTGCTTTTTTTACATGAATTATTTGATCTATCTTCAATTTCAATGTACCTACGTCCTCTGGAGCATCTTTAGATTTGTATGGAGTTTAATATTTCTTTGTTAAGAGTCAAAAATACCCGGATATGAATTATAAATCCATTTTCCGGGTATTTCGCCGAATAGCTATTCCCATCTAACAATAATATTTCAACGTAAATCATTACAACAAATATTTCCATATAAAATAGATCATTACAACAAATATTTCCACATAAAATAAATCATTGCAACAAATGTTTCCATATAAAATAAATCACTACAACAAATGTTTCCACATAATTTACATCATAAAAAGTGTCCCTATATATTACATCATAAACTCTTCCTATGCTTTTCTCCTGTCTAACTTCTTAGACAAAAGCATTCCTACCCACTGCATTATTTGTACCAGCAATACAAGTATAACAATTGTTACAAGCATTATGTCTGTCTGGTATCTGTAGTATCCGTATCTTATGGCAATGTCACCTAAGCCACCGCCTCCTACTACACCTGCCATTGCGGAATATCCCAGAATTGTGCCAAGGGCTATGGTGACTCCCACCAAAAGGGATGTTCTCGCCTCTGCCAAAAGAACTTTCCATATTATAGTGAAAGTTCCGGCACCCATACTCTGGGCTGCTTCAATCACTCCACCGTTTACTTCCTTGAGAGAAGATTCCACCATTCTGGCAATAAAAGGTGCTGCTGCTATTACCAAAGGTACAACAGTAGCTGTGGAGCCATATGTTTTTCCCACAATGGCTCTTGTTATAGGAATAACTAAAATTAATAAAATAAGAAACGGAATACTTCTTAATATATTCACAATTATATCTAATATCTTATATATAAAAGCATTTGGCTTTATGCCGTCTTTGTCAGTAACTGCTAATATGACACCTAAAGGAAGTCCTAATACATATCCGAAAAAAGTGGATGCCAGTGTCATATATAAAGTATCTCTCACGCCTTCTAAAAGCATTGTTATTGTTGCGTTATCCCACATATTCATCCAACTCCTTCTGACTTAAATTAACACCTCCACCAATTAACACAAGTTTTTTTGCTATATTGGTTTTAGGATTTTCAAATAATTCCTTTACAGTTTCAATTTCCACTGCTTCTCCATTTTCCATTACTGCAACGTTGTTGCAAATATCCTTTACCACACTCATGGAATGAGTAATTATAACTATGGTAATGTTTCTTTCCCTGTTGATTTTCTTTAATAAATCCAAAATAGATTTTGTAGTCTGAGGGTCTAAGGCACTTGTTGCCTCGTCGCAAAGAAGTATTTCCGGGTTGTTAGAAAGCACTCTTGCTATGGCAACTCTCTGCTGCTGTCCACCTGACAACTGTGCAGGATATGCCTTTGCCTTATCCTCCAATCCCACTGTTTTCAGCAGTTCGTACGCCCTTTTCCTTGCCTCACTTTTCTTAACTCCGGCTATTTCCATTGGAAAACAGACATTGTCTAAAACATTTCTCTGCATAAGTAAATTAAAATGCTGAAAAATCATGCCGATATTTTGTCTTGCCTTTCTCAACTCCTTGTTAGGAAGCTTTGTCAAATCTTTTCCATCTACGAGAACTCTTCCTGAAGTTGGTCTTTCAAGGAGATTCAGGCATCTTACCAATGTACTTTTTCCTGCTCCGGATAATCCGATTATTCCAAAGATATCTCCCTTTCCCACTTCAAAGCTTACATTTTTTACAGCCTCAACATTTCCGCTTTTTGCATTAAATGTCTTGTTTAAATTTTCTACCTTTATTATTGGTGTCATAATTTTCTCCTAATTTAAGCACCTAAAGGGAGCCTCGGCTCCCTTGGTTAATATTGTATTTTTATTCAAAAGGAACAACGGCTCCGTTAAATTTTTCATTAATAAACTTCTTTATTTCATCTGATTTAAGAACTGAAATAAGTGCCTTAATTCCTTCATTATTTTCATTGCCTTCCTTTACCGCAATTACATTTACATATGTTTTTGCAGCTTCTGAATCAGACTTTTCATATGCAATTGAATCTTTTTCAACTGAATATCCTGCTTCAAGGGCATAATTTCCATTTAATACTACAAATGCCACTTCATCTTTTACTCTTGATACCTGAGCAGCCTCTAATTCCTGAATTTTAATGTTCTTGGGATTTTCTGCAATATCCTTAACTGTTGCCTCTAATCCGGCACCATCTTTTAACTTAATAATTCCATTATCCTGTAATAGCAATAATGCTCTTGCCTCATTTGTTGTATCATTTGGAACTGCTATTGTGTCCCCTTCCTTTAATTCGTCAAGCTTCTTTTCTGTTCCCGGATAAATTCCAAATGGTTCATAGTGGATTCCTCCGGCATTAACAAGATGTGTTCCTTTTTCTTTGTTAAAGTTTTCTAAGTAAGGTATGTGCTGGAAATAGTTTGCATCAAATTCACCACTTTCAACAACGTTGTTTGGCTGAACATAATCATCAAATACCTTAATTTCCAAATCCCAGCCCTGCTTCTTAAGCAATGTTTTTGCTTCTTCTAAAATAATTGCATGAGGTGTAGCTGATGCTGCCACTTTTATGGTTTTGCCCGCTGCTTCCTTTGTTCCTGACTCCTTATCAGATGAACCGCAGGCTGTTAATGTTCCAATTGCTAATACTAATGCTAATAATAAATATGTTACTTTTTTCATAATGAATACCTCTTTCTTTCTTAAAATTAATCTATGTAAAATAGTACCTGTGTACTAATTGCTTTCCATGTAACTTTCCCCAATTGTTATTCCGGCATTTTTAAACTCCTTAAACATGAAAAATGGGAAGCACTCACCGAATGCTTCCCAGATATTACTCATATATTTATTTGCTTAAGGTCTAAAAATCCGACGCACACAAACAAGGCATGACGTAATATCTGCGAAAGCAGCACATCATACAGCACATGTATGTATCTTTTACAAGTCTTACTATTGTATGCATCTTTTTTCCTCCTTATATTTATCGTAATTCCTATATATTTAATAGGTTTTGTTTCATGTGTGGTATCTTATCATCTATTTCCTACGGTGTCAATAGAAAATTTATATTTTTTGAAATTAAATATAATACATCTGGTCATCAGTAGCATTATATTCTAAATAATCCTTTTCTAAATCAGCCAACGTAATATTAAGAAGTACATTGTCTAGCTGATCATTGATTATGTCAATAACTGACTCCTTAATTATTCTGTCAGCAACCCTTTCCTCTTCTTCATTTCCTGTAACATCATCCTCAATTCTATATGTTCCATCTAATGCCTCAATAATTTCTCCCACTGCTATTTTTTCGGCAGGCTTGTTTAACAGATAACCTCCCTGAGCCCCCTTAATACTTTTTACTATTCCGTATCTTCTAAGTCCGGCAAATACCTGCTCTAAATACTGTGGTGATATATCATTACGCTCAGCAATACTGCTTAAAGACACGTGACCGCTTTTTGAATTAATTGACAGGTCTATTAATGCAGTAATACCATATCTGCTTTTTTTTGAAAGTTTCATAATTTAGTTCCTCTTTTTATACAATTCCTATATGTTTAATAGGTTATAAACATTTTATTACTGATTCAGATTTTTGTCAACTAATTTATTAAAAGAAAAAGTTATCCCAACCCTTAGGTCGAAATAACTTTTTACTGTCCTATTGCTATTTATTACTTACATTCCTGTCAAATCTTTTATGACTTCGCCTGCTATTATTAGCCCCACTACAGATGGAACAAAAGCATTACTTCCCGGCACCTGTCTTCTCTGGGTGCACTTTCTGGCAGTTTCCGGAGGGCATATGCAATTGCTTTTACAGCTTATTGCCATATCCTCTATAGGTGTCATGGCTTTTTCCTTTGAATACACCACTTTTAACTTTTTAATGCCACGTTTTTTTAATTCTCTTCTCATTACCTTGGCTAAAGGGCATACTGATGTTTTGTAAATATCTGCCACCTCAAAGGCTGTAGGGTCCATTTTGTTTCCTGCACCCATGGAGCTTATTATAGGTACATTGCAGGTATTTGCCTGCATTACAAGCTGTATTTTTCCTGTTACCGTATCTATGGCGTCCACCACATAATCATAAGATGAAAAATCAAATTGTTCCGCTGTATCCGGCATATAAAATGTCTTATATATATTTACCTTTGCATCAGGATTTATGTCCAATATTCTATCCCTTGCAACATCTACCTTATACTTACCTACAGTGCTTCTTGTAGCAATTATCTGTCTGTTGATATTAGTAAGACACACCTTATCATCATCAATTAAATCAAGTGTTCCCACTCCGCTTCTGGCTAATGCCTCAACTGTATATCCACCTACACCACCTATTCCAAACACTGCTACTCTGGCATTCTTAAGGTACTCCATTTTCTCTTTTCCTAATAATAATTCTGTCCTTGAAAACTGGTTTAACATTTATTCCTCCATGGCCTTAATTATATCCTGCTCATATGAACGCACGGTAAGTTCATATCCGTGGCATACCACTTCATTATACCCTCAACTGTAAGTGCATACTAAATGTGAAATGGTTCCTTATTGTATTTTTTCAACAACTCCAATGCATCTTTCCTTGAAATATGTTCTCTCATTTCAGTTCTCCCTATCCTATTTGACTAATAGGATTTTACTCCTATGTGTCATCAATTGTCAACAGAAACTATTTTAGCCTGCAATAATCCTGCAATAATCGAAAATAATGAATTTAACCACCTTTTCAAAGCTTGACTGCATTCATCTTAATAAGCTTTCGTCGCACAAAAAAGAGACTGTTTCCACCGTTTATTACGGTTTTAACAGTCTCCATATTTGGATCATTTAAGTATTTTATTTTTATAAATTACCACTTCAAATCAATAACAAGGGCATCTGCGCTGTCATACTGAAGTAATGTACTTTGATCATTTACATCGTCGTAACAGAAACCATATGCCAATCCTACTACTGAATTTTCATGGAAGAATCCTGCATAATAGTTATTTATTGAATTCTTGTAATATTTATTTGGCTTATACCAATTAGAAGGCTCTGTTGCCACACCTCTGTTAAAGGCTGCACAAAGCTGTGCTTCAATGGCTAATTCTACTGAATTACCCCTGGCAAATGCACCTTTTCCTTCTAACACATCCTGAGTTGATGGCTTATCTACCACATAAACAGTGCTGTCACCATCTCTTCTAAACTGAATCTGATTTCCTACAACACGTCCTCTAAAGGAACCTGCCTCGCTACTAAATACTAAATCTTCATTTGTGTACTTAGCCCAGAATTCATTAATATATCCGTCGAAGTAATTAGCATATGCCTGACCTGAATTTAATGCTGCCTTACATGGTGCCATAATACGTTTGTCATTTACACAATACTTATATGCTTCCGGTGCATTCTGTAAGAACTTAGCAAATATTCCATCTCTTGTACCAATATCACCAACTACCTTATCATATGTTTCATACTGTGTATGACCAATAAGTCTTGTAATCATTGGGAAGCTGAAATAATCAACTCTTGTTGTATTACCCCAATAATACTTACCATCAATTGTAAATTCAGCAAATTCAAATAATGTATTAGCATTAGGATCTGATGCATTATTTAAATCCGGACCTGCAAAACCAATAGTTCCATCAGAAGCCTGATTGAAAGTGATGTAAATAGGCTTTTCATAGCTTAAATACATTCTTCCTGACTTAATAGATGGTACATATACATGGTCTGCTTCTTCTAATGTATAGCATACATCTGCAACCATTCTGTCCCCTACCTTAACGTTGTTCATTCCCATATTAGCAGGGATAAGATTTCCGTTTTTATCCATATAGCAAAGCTGATGTGCAGCATTATATCCTAATAAACACCAATATATCTGACTGTTTGAATACTTGCCATTAGTCTTATTGTTAAGCTGCATTAAAATTTTATCATCCCTAAGTGATAAATCACTTCTAAGCTGTGGTTTTAATTCCGGTGGACATGTTTCCGGCTCGGTCTCCTTTTCACCAATTCCCTTAACTGCAATTGTCATTTCAAGTCTCTTAGATTCTCTTGTTCCTACTACTGTAGTAATTGCTACCGTATGGGTTCCTTCAAAATAAACCGGCATTGTTATTGACTGTGCCTTAACACCTGTACGCCTGCGTTCACCATCAACATAAACATTGTAGCAGTTTACGTTTCCCTGTCCCCAAACCACATTAACAGCACCATCGTATGGAGAACTTACTACCATTCCAAATGGCATTGCTATTGAATCATCTGTTGTAAAATCTATTGAAGATGTTTCCTGCTGAGTAGGCGCCTGAGTCGGTACTACTGTCGGAGCCTGGGTTGGTGCTACCGTAACAGGTTCTGAACTACCACCAACTGTAACAGTTGCTGTCACTCTTTCAGATTCACTGCTTCCTACTACTGTGGCTACTGCCACTGTATATGTACCCTGCGCGTATCCCTGATAATCATATGATGCACACGATACTTCTTTTGAAACTAATACTCCATTAATATATACATTATATAAATCTATGTCACCACGTCCCCAAACTATATTTATGGTTCCGTTAGAAGGTGAACCTGCCACTAATCCAAATGGCATTGCTATTGACTTATCAGTTGTATAATCACCTGTAGCCGGCTTAGTTGTCATTGCTTCAGTAGCCTTAACTGTAGTTTCCTCTGCTGTACCTGGTTTAACTATAGTTGAAGAGCCTTTGAAATCCTTCTTAACATATGAAGAATCTACAAATGACAAAATACTGTTATACAGATAGTCATGCTTTGCTGCATTTCCCATTAACTGATTCTGATATAAAACATCAGCTATCTGATAAACGGATTTTGATACAATCTCTCCATATACATAAGTTCCATCTTTTAACTTTGCATATGGTCTTACGCTAATCTGATTTTTAAAGAAATCAACATTCTTAACAAATTTCATTGTCATTACATATGTTTGTGCACTTTTCATTTCACTATAACATATGTTATTCTTTCCTTCTGCTGTAGCTGAATGCGAGTATACTGTGTTATTTGTGCTTCCTACCACCATATCACTTTCACTCACATATTTTGTAAGTCCGTACACAAGACCTACCTCTTCCACTTTGTCTGAAGGGTCAGAAACAGAATACAATGTTCTAAACGCCTCCATAGATGTGTTAATCTGGTAGCCGTTAATTTCCAAACCAACACTGTCATCTGCTTTTACATTGGCAGAAAATCCCACAACCTGCCCAATCATAAAAACAAACATGATTGCCGACAAAACATACTTTCCCATTTTTGAAAATAGTTGCTTTTTCATAAAACTTCTCCTTTATAAATTATTGTATAATCCCTCCTATAATTTCGGATAAATTATAGCGCTCATGTAAAGAAACAATTCTTTACATCTTACATTCAGTTTCTCTAATTGAATTGTTTTTATCAAGGTATAATATTTACAAAAACGGGTTCATTTTTTACTTATAGCTAATATTTTTTATATTTTATCACTTTTTTTGTGCATTATTTACAATTACATAATATAAATTCTATTTTTTCAAATAAATCTTTTCCTTGGGTAAAAAGCTTACTGCGGTCTCCGCCATTTCTTCAGGAGTTTCCTGCATACCCTTTTGTACCCAATTTTCCAAAACTGATATACAACCAAAAATAATATAGTACCTGTAATATTCAAATTGTTTTAACGATTTATCCTGAAATTCGTCTTTCCATCTCAGCATATATTTTTCATGTAAGTTATTTCCTATTTTTTCCTGACCACTAATGTTGTTTATGGGAAAACTTAGCAATTTGCCCTTTTGTGGGTTATTATAAAAATAATTAAACAGTCTGTTGAAAAAACCGTAGGCATCTCCTCCTTCTGTTTCTAAAACAATTTCTTCCACATCATAGGTGATTTCATTTTGAAGAGTTTCTAACATTTCCACAGGACTTTTATAATACTGATAAAATGTTGCTCTTGTAATATCCGCCTTTTTTGCCAATTCACTGACCGTTATATTTTCAACACTTTTTTCTTTCAGAATAGAAATAAGAGCATCTACAATTAACTTTTTAGTTCTTATAATTCGTCTGTCTTTTTTTCCTTCCATAAATTACCTCACAACAACTTATGTTATAAAAAAATTTTTTCCCTTTGTCAACTTTACCATCTTAAAACAACTCATCAATTACATTTTTTACAGTGCTAATATCCTTCTGAATGTATGCTTTCGCCCCACAAAATAAAAGTGCATTTTCAATATCACCCTTTGCTGCTGCGATAAGTCTCTCAGTAATACAATAATCAATTTCTTTAGGATTACAATTTTTCAAGCATCTAAGACATTTTGATGGTGGAAATTTTTCACCCTTTATAACTTTCTCCATAAATGAATTCATTATCGCCCTTCCCGGCATTCCCACAGGACTTTTGACTATAGTAATATCTTCCTTATTTGAACTGACATATGCGTTTTTATAACGTATATCCCCATCACATTCTACCGTAGTAACAAATTTTGAAGCTACTTGTATTCCGTCCATTTCTAAATCAAAAACATGTTGTACATCATCTTTGCTCTCAATTCCCCCAGCTAAAATTAATGGTATATGTTCTCCATATAAATTTTCATATTCCATGACTACTCTTTTAATTTTTTTAACTTCATCGTCAAAATTTAAGTTGCTATTGTATTTTATAATTTCATCTTTTGAAAATCCCAGATGTCCTCCCGCCTTTGGTCCTTCTATGACAATAAAGTCAGCCGTTCTTCCATAATATTTGTGCCAATATTTTAAAATAACTTTTACTGCCTTTTCTCCCGACACAATCGGGGCAATTTTCACATTACTTTCCCCTATATATTCCGGTAATTTAACCGGCAGTCCGGCTCCCGAAATAATGACATCGGCTCCCGCCTTTACCGCTTCCATGACCTGCTCCTTATAATGGTTAAGTGCCACCATTATATTAAATCCTATTATTCCACCATGAGCTATTTCTCTTGCTTTTTTCATTTCGCTGTTTATTGCCCTTAAATTTGCCTGCAAAGTATTACTATAAAAATCCGGTTCTCTGTATCCTATCTGTGCTGTGGAAATAACACCTATTCCACCGCATTTTGCCACTGTTCCAGCCAGAGACGAAAGAGATATTCCCACCCCCATTCCTCCCTGTATTAATGGAATCCTTGCTGTTAAATCTCCTATTTTTAATGTTTTTACTTTCATTGTTACTCCTACATTCTTCTAAATCTGTCATATCTTTTTTCCACAAGTTCTAAGGCATTTAATGACTCATATCTGCTAAGAAATCCCTGTATTTCTTCATCTATATTTTTTATGGTTTCTTCCATATTTTCAACAGAATAGTGCTCCGGTTCGTCAATTATTTTTTCTATTATATTTAATTGTAATAAATCAAAAGACGTAAGTTTCATTAGTCCTGCAACTTCTTCCGGCTTCTTCGTTCCCCTAAACAATATACTTGCGTATCCCTCAGGGGATAAAATAGAATATACCGAATTTTTCAGCATCCACACCTCATCTGCCACAGCCAGTGCCAATGCACCTCCACTTCCCCCTTCTCCAATTACAATGGACAAAACAGGCACCTTTAAGTCTGACATTTCAAAAAGATTATTAGCTATTGCCTCGCCCTGCCCCCGCATTTCCGCTTCCACACCACAAAAAGCCCCTGCCGTGTCCACAAAGCAAATTATTGGTCTTTTAAATTTTTCTGCCTGTTTCATAAGTCGTATGGATTTTCTATATCCTTCCGGATTTGCCATTCCAAAGTTATGCTTTAAGCTATCCTTTGTATTATGCCCCTTTGTATTGGCAATTACTGTTACCGGCTTTCCATGAAAATATCCTATTCCACCTACAATTGCCCTGTCATCTCCAAAATATCTGTCACCGTGAAATTCCATAAAATCATCAATTAACCCATTTATATAATCTAAACCTGTAGGTCTCATCTTATCCCTTGCCTTAACAACTCTTTCCCATGGAGTAAGCTTGTCCCTGACTACATTATCTGTTTTTGTTTGGCTTACATAATTTGCATTTTTGTCACTTTCATAATGCATCTTTATAATATAAGAAAGGGTATTTTTTAACTTATCTCTCTCAACAATTGCGTCAATAAATCCATGTTCTAATAAAAACTCTGAGCTTTGAAAACCTTTTGGAAGTTTCTGACCGATAGTCTGCTCTATTACTCTTTGGCCTGCAAATCCAATAAGAGCGTTAGGTTCTGCTAAAATAATATCTCCCAGCATGGCAAAGCTTGCAGTAACACCTCCTGTTGTAGGATCTGTCAGTAAAGAAATATACAGATTTCCACTGTTTCTATATTTTTTTAATGCTGCCGAGGTCTTTGCCATTTGCATAAGAGAAACTATTCCCTCCTGCATTCTGGCACCACCTGAACAGGCAACTATTATTAGGGGAAGATTTTCCCTTTGGGCTTTTTCTATTGTTTTCGTAATTTTTTCCCCTACTATGCTTCCCATACTTGCCATCATAAAACGTCCGTCCATAATTGCTATGGCTGCCGGACTCCCCTTTACCGAAATTTTCCCTGTTATAACAGCCTCGTCAGTTTTAGTTTTTTCCCTTGTGTCAGTCCATTTTTTCATATAGGCTGCATCTTTTAAAGGATTTACAAAATCACTATTGCAAAACCATTCTTCAAAAGACTTTTTATCGGCTATAATTTTCAATCGGTTTCTTGCATTTAATCTGAAATATCCGCCACACTTAGGGCATACATAACTATTTCTTTTTACATCATCAGCCAATACCGGTGATTTACAACTTTTACATTTTACATATAATCCCTTTGGCACATCCGCCTTACTTTCTCTTATTTTTATGTCCGATTTTTTTATAAGATTTTTTATTATCATTTTTGTTTCCTATTTCTACCTATGTAATATCAGGGAAAATTTCTTTGCCCCCTTCATCAACCTTTATTCCAATTAAAATGTTCAAGAAAATTTATATCAAAATTTCCTGAAATATAATCTTTGTTATTAATAATGTCATATGCATAGTCAATATTAGTGTGAACCCCCTCAATTACCACTTCCCCTAATGCACTTTTCATTTTCATTATTGCCTCATTCCTGTCTTTTCCATGCACAATAAGTTTTGCCAACATTGAGTCATAGTATGGCGGAACTGTATATCCTGAAAATGCTGCTGAATCTGTTCTTATTCCGTTTCCTCCCGGAAAATGAAGAGCAACTATGGTGCCGGGACTTGGCATAAAATTCTTTTCAGGAATTTCTGCATTTATTCTGCATTCTATGGCATGTCCCGTTAATTTTATATCATTTTGTTTTAACTTAAGTTTCTCTCCCTGGGCAATCAATATTTGTTCCTTTACTATATCAATTCCGGTAATGCTTTCAGTTATTGGATGTTCTACCTGAATCCTTGTATTCATTTCCATAAAATAATATTTTCCGGTTTTATCCAACAGGAATTCTACTGTTCCGGCATTTTTATATCCCGCTGCCTTAGCTGCTCTTACTGCCATTTTTCCCATTTCTTTTCTTTGATTTTCACTTAAAACAACAGATGGTGCTTCCTCAAGTATCTTTTGATGGTGACGTTGTATGGAACAGTCTCTTTCCCCTAAATGAATGACATTGCCATAATTATCTGCAAGAATCTGAAACTCTATATGTCTTGGATTTTCTATAAACTTTTCCATATACATGGTATCATCCCCAAAGGATGCCATGCTTTCCTTACAGGCAGCCAAGAATCCCGATTTTAATTCATCCTTATTATAAGCAACTCTTATGCCTTTTCCTCCCCCTCCTGATGCCGCTTTTACTATTACAGGATAACCTGTTTTTTCTGCTTCCTGTAATGCATGATTTAAATCCTTTATCTCATTATTAGTCCCCGGTACTACAGGAATTTTAGCATTAATCATAGTTTGCCTTGCAGCAACCTTATTTCCCATTTTTTCAATTACAGTGTAATCAGGGCCAATATATGTTATATTGCATTGTTTACATAACTTTGCGAACTGGGGATTTTCAGATAAAAATCCAAATCCCGGATGTATGGCATCTGCCCCATGAGTAACCGCAGCACTAATAATACTTTCCATATTAAGATAACTGTCTTCAGAGGATGCTCCTCCAATACACACTGCTTCATCTGCCAACTGTGTATGTAGTGCTTCTTTATCTGCAACTGAGTAAACAGCCACCGTTTCTATTTCCATTTCACGACAGACTCTTATGATTCTTACTGCTATTTCTCCCCTATTAGCAATCAGCATTTTTTTAATCAATTTAAATCACCTCTAAAATCTACCCAACCATAAAGGTTAGTTCTCCTTTTGCCACTATTTCTCCGTCAACTGTTGCCACGGCACTTCCAATTCCTATGGGACCCTTAGAAGATATTATTTTAGTTTCTAATCTAAGCTTATCTCCCGGTTTTACCATTTTCTTAAATCGGAATTTATTTATCCCACCAAAAAACGCCGTCTTCCCCTTAAATTCCTTTTTACTTAAAATTGCCACTGCCCCTACCTGGGCTAATGCTTCAACTATAAGAACTCCCGGCATAACCGGCTGATTAGGGAAATGTCCCTTAAAGAAATCTTCTCTAAAGGTCACACACTTATATCCTACTGCAAATTCTCCCGGCTTAAAGTCCTCAATATAATCTATCAGTAAGAAAGGGTGCCTATGGGGGATTATTTCTTCAATTTCCTTTATTCCTAACATATTTTCACTCCTCTATAATAAACAATGACTGGGCGTACTCCACTGCCTCACCGTTTTTTACACAGATTTTCTTAAGTGTTCCGCTACAATCAGCCTCAATTTCATTCATTAATTTCATTGCCTCAACTATAGCCACTATCTGTCCTTTTTCTATCTTGTCCCCTACACTTACAAAGGGTTCCTCATTTTCCCCCGGTGCTAAATATACAGTTCCTACCAGTGGGGAAATTATCTCTTTTTCATTTATATTTTCTTCTTTATTGTCCCTGTTAATATCTGCTATGTCAGTTTTTGTAATATTCTTTTCAGTAGAAATATTTTCTGAAACATTATTTCCACCGGAGTTTTTTGATATGTAAACTCTTGTATTATTTTCCTCATATTCAAATGTATCAATGTCTGCCTGCGACACTTCTCTTATAAGATTTTTAATATCATCTATTCCCATTTTCTAATCCTCAATAAATTTTTTAATAATTAAACTGGCATTGTGTCCTCCAAAGC
Source organism: Eubacterium sp. CAG:161 (assembly GCF_000432355.1). Lineage (NCBI taxonomy): Bacteria > Bacillati > Bacillota > Clostridia > Eubacteriales > Eubacteriaceae > Eubacterium > Eubacterium sp. CAG:161. The sequence goes on along the minus strand of NZ_HF991874.1, from coordinate 74,211 downwards.
CAAGGGAGTTAGTCATTGCCACATTTACCTCTGTGTACTCACCCTTTCCTGCCATATAATTCAAATCACACTCTTCATCAGGATTTTTAAGTCCCACTGTCTGATGAATGTAATTATCCTCTATGCTTTTAACGCAGGTAATAAATTCAACACCTCCTGCTGCCCCCAACAAATGACCTATCATAGACTTGGTAGAATTGATTTTCACATTATATGCAGCATCCTTTAATGCTAATTTAATTGCCCTTGTTTCAAATAAATCGTTATGATGAGTGCTTGTTCCATGTGCATTTATATAATCAATCTCTTCAGGCTTTACTCCTGCCTCTTTCATTGCAAAAATCATTGCCATTGCAGCGCCACTTCCATCTTCTGCCGGAGATGTAACATGATATGCATCACAGGTTGCACCATATCCCACTATTTCACAAAGGATTTTGGCTCCTCTTTCTTTTGCATGTTGTAATTCCTCTACAACCACCACTCCTGCTCCCTCTCCCATAACAAAACCACTTCTGTTTTTATCAAAGGGAATGGATGCCTTTGTTTTGTCTGTTTCTTTGGTAAGAGCCGTAAGTTTATTAAAACCTGCCAATCCAAGAGGTGTAATGGAACTTTCAGTACCACCGGCTATCATTACATCTGTCTCACCACATTGAATGCTTCGGTATGCCTCCCCAATCGAGTGGGTTCCTGTGGCACAAGCCGTTACAACATTAATACACTTTCCCTTTGCTCCTAAATCAATTGCAACATTTCCTGCTGCCATGTTAGATATCATCATTGGCACAAGCATAGGTTTTACCCTGTCATTTCCCTTAGTCATAAGTTTTTGGGCTTCTTCTTCCATATCACCTAGTCCTCCGATTCCGGAACCGATACTTACCCCTACTCTATAAGGGTCTTCTTCCGACATATTTAATTGTGCCTGATTTACAGCCTGATTTGCTGCACAAACAGCATATTGAGAAAAGGCAGACATTCTTTTTGCCTTTTTAAAGTCCATATGCTCTTTTGCCACAAAATTCTTAACTTCCCCTGCTAATTTAACCTCATATCGGGATGTATCAAATTTAGTAATATTGTCAATTCCAATTATGCCTTCTTTAATATTCTCCCAAAATTCCTCTACTGTATTTCCTATGGGGGTAATTGCCCCTAATCCTGTTACAACAACTCTTCTCATTTCTGCCTCCCATATTACATAATCATTCCACCGTCAAGATTTATAACCTGACCTGTTATATAACTACTTTTATCTGATGCTAAAAAAGCTGCCAATTCTGCCACATCCTGTGGCGTTCCAAATCTTTTAAGGGGAATTTGGGATAAAATATTTTCCTTTACCTTATCTCCTAATACATCTGTCATTTCTGTCATAATAAACCCCGGTGCAATGGCATTAACATTTATGTTTCTTTTGGCAAGTTCTTTTGCAACTGATTTGGTAAGTCCTATAATTCCCGCCTTTGAAGCTGCATAATTAGCCTGTCCCGGATTTCCTGCCACTCCTGATATGGAAGATATATTTATAATTTTTCCATATCTGTTTTTAATCATTGATTTAGACACAAATTTAATACAGTTGAAAGTTCCTTTAAGATTAGTATTAATTACACTGTCAAAATCCTCTTCACTCATGGAAAGTATGAGGCCATCTTTATTTATTCCGGCATTATTTACAAGAATATCTATTTTCCCAAACCTTTCTACGATATCTCCAATAAATTTCTCACATTCCTTAAAGGATGCCACATTGCATTTTACAGCCTCAGCATTTCCACCTTTGTCCTTTATCTCCCTTACCACCTGTGCGGCCTTTTCCTCTGAGCCATTGTAATTTACAATTACATAAGCTTCTTCTGCCAGTTTCACAGCTATTTCTTTTCCTATTCCTCTTGATCCACCGGTTACAACAGCTATTTTTTTATTATCCATTTCTTCTTTTCCTTTTGATATTCCTATCTTAAATCATCTAATTTTTTTAAATCTTCAACTGTGGAAATATTAATGTGTCTGACTGTTTTATCTATCTTTCTAATAAAACCTCCAATTGTCCTTCCGGGACCAATTTCCACAAAAGTATCCACACCATTTTCAATCATACATCTTACACTTTGTTCCCACTTAACCGGGGAATATACCTGCTGTTTTAATAATTCCTTAGTGTATTTTATATCGTCCACATATTCTCCGGTTACATTGGAAACATATGGAATGCTAAGTTTGTTAAAAGTTACCTTTTCCAAGTCCCTGCCTAATTTTTCTCCTGCTTCTTTCAAATATGGAGAGTGAAATGGCCCTCTTACCTTTAACTTTACGCATCTTGCTCCTAATTTTTTTAAATCCGGAACAGAACTTTCTATGGCTTCCACACTTCCTGTTATTACAATTTGTCCCGGGCAGTTATAATTAGCCACTGATACGCCATCTTTTTCTCTTAAGACATTATCAATATCTTCTTTATTAAGTCCAAGAACTGCCGTCATGCCTCCAAAGCCCTCCGGCACGGCATTATTCATATATATGCCTCTTTTCCTTACCAGACTTATTGCCTCTTTCTCATTCATTCCCCCTGCTACACATATAGCCCCATACTCTCCAAGACTTAACCCTGCAGTAACATCCGGGAAAATTTCCCTTTTAATAACTTCTCCTGTTATTGCCAGATAGGTTGTAACTAATGCTGCCTGAGTATACTCTGTATTGTTTATTAAATCATTTTCCTCAAAGCATACCTTTTTTATGTCAAAATCAAGAATACTTTCTGCCTCATTGTATATTTGTTCAGCTTCTTTGCTTTCCTTATAAAAATCAGCTCCCATGCCGGGTTTCTGCACTCCCTGTCCCGGGTAAACAAACGCCATTTTACTCATAATTTTCTCCTAACATTTCTAGCAATTTACAGCCCTTTTCCACAGTGTCTTTTATGATATCTTCACAGCTTTTTTTCTCTTTAACAAGACCTGCTATCTGACCTGCCATTAAGCTTCCCTTTACTGCATCTCCTTCTACCACAGCCCTTCTAAGGCCCCCAAGGGTTAGCATTTCCAGTTCATTAAATTCGGCACCTTCTGCCTCTTTTTTTATGTATTCATTTGACATTTGATTTCTTAAGACCCTTACAGGATGTCCCGTAGTTCTTCCTGTTACCTTTGAATCAATATCTTTTGCCCTAATTATTTTGTTCTTATAATTTTCATGAACATTGGCTTCAATGGATGCCACAAAAACCGTTCCCATTTGAACGCCTTTAGCTCCAAGGATTATGGCTG
>NZ_HF991874.1:62386-70898 GCF_000432355.1 Eubacterium sp. CAG:161 | reverse complement strand
CTGCCATAAATCCTCTTTCATCTGCTATGCCTCCTGCTGCTATTACAGGTATGTTGACAGCATCTGCCACCTGTGGTACAAGACACATGGTTGTTATTTCCCCTATGTGTCCTCCTGCTTCACAGCCTTCGGCTACAACTGCATCAGCACCACATCTTTCCATCATTTTAGCCATTGCCACGCTGGCAACTACAGGAATTACCTTAATTCCACTGCTTTTCCACTGTTCCATGTACTTAGCCGGATTTCCTGCACCGGTAGTAACTACAGGCACCTTTTCCTCAATAATTACTTTTGCTATTTCATCTGCCTCAGGGTTCATTAACATAATATTTACACCAAAGGGCTTATCTGTTCTTTTTTTAACTTCTCTTATTTGCTCTCTGACCCAAACAGCCGGTGCACCGCCGGAACCTATAATTCCAAGCCCTCCGGCATTTGAAACGGCGGCAGCTAAATTAAAATCTGCCACCCATGCCATTCCACCCTGAATAATAGGATATTTAATTCCAAGTAATTTTGTAATTTCAGTAGTCATTTTCCACTCTTCCTTACTTGTTTTCATTAATGTAATTTACAATATCTTCTACTGTCTTAATTTTTTCCAGATTTTCTACAGGGATCTTTATGTCAAATTCATCCTCAAGTGCCATAACCATTTCAAATAAATCAAGGGAATCTGCATTTAAATCCTTTTCAAATGATGCATTAGGGGTTACTGCTTCCTCATCCACTCCTAACTGCTCAACAATTATTTCTCTGATTCTTTCAAACATTTCTTTTCTCCTAACAAAAAATTTATTTACAATCCGGATTTACCGGTAATTGCCTCTTTTAAAATTCTAAATAAGTTGCCCCATAAGATAAGCCGGCGCCAAATCCTGCCATTATAATTTTGTCTCCTGCCTTTATTTCGTCTAAACCATTTAACTTATCTAGAAGCATTGGTATACAGGCTGAGGAAACATTGCCGTAATCCTCAATATTTAAAGGAATTTTTTTCAACGGAATTTTTGACCTTTTTGCTATGCCTTCTATTATTCTGCTATTTGCCTGATGCAAAAGATACTTATCAATTTCATCTTTATCCATATGGATTTTTTCAAGAAGCGCCTCTATACATTCCGGAACTTTTTTTACGGCGAACTTAAATATTTCACCGCCATCCATGTTTATGTATGTTTTTTGAATATCCTGAAAGGATATATCAAATTGCCCTTGATGATTTTTTCCCAAATTAGTTTTCCTTAATGCAAAGGGATTTTCCATTGTAAGGGCATCTCCATTTTTTCCATTAGAAAACATTACCGTTTCAAACATGGCATTTTCATCCTTTTTTATCACTACAGCTCCTGCTCCATCACCAAATAATATGCATGTTTTCCTGTCACTCCAGTCTGTAATTTTTGACAAGCTCTCCGCCCCGATTATCAAAGCGGTGTTTATTAATCCTGTATTTATAAATGTCTGGGAAATATTATATGCCGTTATAAATCCCGTACATGCAACATTTATGTCAAAGCAAAATGCATTTTTTGCATTTATTGCTTTTTGAACAAAACATGCCGTTGAAGGCAAAACAAGATTTGAAGAAACAGAGGATACAATAATCAAATCAATTTCATCAGGTAAAAGTCCGCTGTTTTCCAATGCTTTTTCTGCAGCCTTAACTGCCATATCGGCTGTGGTTTCTTTATCACCTGATATATGTCTTGATTTCACACCTGTTCTTTCCCTTATCCATGTATCATCAGTGTCAAGATATTGTGCCAAATCCTTATTAGTTACTATTTCCTTTGGTACATAAGACCCGGTTCCAATTATTTTTCCAAACATTTTCTTCTCCTTGTCACAAATTAGTTGCTAGTATATCCGCACAAACCATCATCGTCAATACTTTAAAATGATGATTTACAAAGGGAAAAAATGTTGTTTAATATCATACATTTTCAAGGATTTTTGTATAATAATCCGGTAATTTATGTTTTTTAAGGCGGACTTTTTGAGGATGGAGTTATCTGATATTTTGCTTATCAAACCGGAACAACCCTTAATCTGTATCATCAAAAACTTTGATTACACAAAAAAAATCCATCTAAAGCACATAGATTTTATCTATATGCCTTAGACAGATTTTTTTCTATTAAAATATATATTATTACTATAATTTGTGTATTTTCAAAAAAACTAATTTATTTCACTATATACTTTCTCAATTTCATCATTAAACTGATTACTAAGTTCTTCATAATTGTAATCTTTCCTGTTCTCTGCCTCCTTTAATATTCCCTTATACTTATCTAATACAGGTGTTAATTTTTTAATTCTATACTCTGCATCCGGAATCTTATCCTTTGGCATTGAACCTTCCGACATCTCTCTTTCCATATCAGATATTGCAACTTCTATTGTTGAAATTCTTGCATTCAACTCTTCCTTATAATCAAATAGACCATATTCAATTTGCTTATTTCCTAATTCCTCTATAGTTTTATTATATTCTTTCGCGTCTTCATCACTAAGTCCCTTTTGGTCCAATATGTCTTGTGCCTTATTCTTCAGTGATTCAATCTCCTGTTTTTGTTCCTTTACTGTTATGGGCTTTTTATAGCCTTTTCTTATGTTTCCTTCTGCATTATTGTAAGTAAAAAACAATAACGAAGATACCAAACATACGCCTACCATACTAACTACTACTTTTTTCATAACATACCTCCTATCACTTTTCAACTATTTCTTCTTTCCCGTATTATAATACACAACATACGAATAATTTGTTGTACTTATATAATCATGTAACATAATTCCTAACATATTACTAGTATGTTGAGCCATTAACAGTGTATCAAACCCTTTTGAACTCTTACCTTTATCATAACTAACCTGGGAGTGCTTAATTTCATTAGAAGAATAACCATACTGCACCACATCGCCGGGTTCAATCATTTTATAAATAAGTGATGCATATGCATTTTTCTGTTTATCATTTAAACTAGATATCTCTTTTCCTGCACATACAACGCGTTTAGACCAATATTTTTTAAAATATGTAGCATTTTCCCACGTTGCTGAATGTGGTCTCCAATATCTCACATCTTCATATGATGGTAACTTACTCGACCTTCTTTTACCACCTTGTTCAATACATTGAGACGCAAAATTCGTACAATCTAAATTTGATTTATAATACCCGGCTGTATTATAACCTTTTGCCCACATCTTAGCATAATATGCAGCACTTGACTTACTATAATTCTTATCTATCGTCGCTGCACCTACCGTATGCAAACTAACCAACATCAAGCAATTCACTACTCAAAATAATTTTACCGTTTTTCTCATATAAATTTACCTCGTTCATCATATTGTAATCACATTTATATTGTATCATTTTATTTTTTTGCTGTCAATATGTTTTCAGTTAATCGCCATTAATAATCACCTTAATAATCACCTAATAGACTTCTCCTATTTAACCATAAAGTCTATTACTTCCTTAACACCCTTTTCATCATCTATAGGCAACATTGATAACTCTGAAATATTCATATACTCTTCTTTGTCTATGTTATAATTTACAATCATATTCGTATATATATTTGTCCAATTAGATTCATCCCCTTCAATTTGAGGAGTCACCTCAAATTCAATTTTATCTCCTTTATGAATCCTGATTGGTAAATCAGATAAATTTCCAATCTGATTGTCATTAACATACACTTTTGTTTTATCTATATTAATCATTCCATTAGTACTCAGGGATTTAATTGTAATATCAGTAGTTGCCTTATATCCGTATGACAAAACCGTGTCAGTTACACAAAAAGCTGTTGGATTTTTGTCAGATTGCAAATCTTTAGTATTATTATCTTCATCGTCTATAAAAGTATAACTGAGAGGTTCTTTAAATTTTATCTCCTCATCTTTACCATTGATGCATAACATAACACCATCAACATTAATAATATCATCTTTTTTCTTTTTACCAATATCCACTGTAACTATGTACGAGCAAAGGGAATAATCTCTGTATGCAAAAGTTTTAGCAAAATCTTCTACACTTATTTTCCCATCATAGTTTACTTCGTCTAATCCATCTCCACTCAATCCATTTACCTTTATTGCGGGTGTTTCACCACTATATATAAAATCAATACATATCCTTATTTCATTGCTACTACAAAAAACCATTTGGTTAGCCATTGTTGTATTATAAACCACGCTTACGCTACTCTCTTTTGAACAAGACGTTAACAAAAAGCAGCTTAACACCGCCAATAACATAATTTTTTTATATACATCTTTACCTCCTGCACCATTCTCGTCATGTATTTCCTATTTTACACTAATTATTCAGTTTAATTTTTTCCTGTTTTGTAAAATCTTTTTTATTCTAATAAATGCATTTTTGTTTGTCAAATATTTTTAACAATAATTTCCATATAAATATTTTTAATCTGCCATAGCCATCCCTGCTATTATATTCACACAAAAAATCCCCCTAAAGCACCTAGATTTAATCTACACGCTTTAGAAGGATTATTTCCTGTCATTAAATTATTTACACATTATATTGTTCACAAAGTCTTTTTATTTCCTCTTTAACATCATCCACCACATACTGTGGTGAAACAATGGTTGCCCCATCTCCTAATGCCATTATCCAATGAATAAACTGTTTACTTACTACCACATTAACATTTACATTAAAATGTTCATCTCCATCAGGCACTATAATTATGTCTTTGCCAAATCTGTCGATTATTACACCTGCTAATGCATTTTCGCAGTGGATTTTTACCCGTTCTTCCTTACCACTGTACATTCCAAAAACTTTTCTGGCATACACAGCCATATCGAATTCACTGAAGCACTCTTTTCCTTCACGTTTATCCTCAGTAATTTCTATATGCAACATTTTATCCACTCTGAAATGCTTAATTATTTTTTCAGTATCATCATATGCCACAAGGTAATAGTTTTCATCATCCCAGGATAATGCCCAAGGGCTTACCCTGTAATACTCGCCATTATGCCTTAATTCCATTTTCTTTTTAATATTCCACTGAAAATACTGAAATCTAATCTGCCTGTTTCCTGCAATCGCCGTATGTATATTGTCAACGTTATAATAAATACTCTCATTCATAGTCTTAACCCGCTTTGTCACATACACCTGACGTTGAAGCTTAGATGCCTCATATTTACTGGCAAGACCTTCTATTTTCTTAATGAGTTCATTGGACTTCTTTGTTGTAAGAAACTTTGCCGACTGAACAGAATCCACTAATAGTTTCAACTCCGCCAATTCAAACTGACGGTTTGCCACATTATAATAATAGGTTCTGTCCCTTTGTACTCCAACAATGTCCACTCCGTATTGTCTAAGACTCTCTAAATCATTATAAATGCTTTTTCTTTCTGCCGTAATGCCATAATCCTTTAATTTTAAAAGAATATCCGACATACTTATAGAATGAGTTTCATCTGTATTTTCCATTAGAATCTTAAACAAATACATTAGTTTAAGCTTCTGATTAGACCCCTTTGCCATATTCTACCTCCCGATTAAATCTGGTTATAGAATATCATGCATTGGTTATTATTTCCACTGTTTTTTAGTTTGCAAGTACAACATCCGGTACTTTCCTTTTTATCTGCTGTGTAATAATTCTTCTATTTCTTCCTTTGTTGGCATTACACACAATGCTCCTTTTCTTGTGGTAATTATAGAAGCTGCCGCATTTGCAAAATTAAGCATTTCCCGAAGGTTATGGGTGTCTAAATTATCAAGACCTTTATTTAAAATATAATGAAGTATGCAGCCTGTAAAAGTGTCACCGGCTCCGGTAGTTTCAATGGTATCTTTTGTTAAAAACGGATTTGCTTCCACTACCATACCGTTATAATAAGCCCTGCTGCCCTCTTTTCCCATAGACACTAATATAAGATCTATGTCATATTTTTCCCTGATTTTCTGTACACCATCAGAATAATCTTCCTCTCCGGTAAGCCATTGTATCTCATTATCAGATATTTTTAGAATATTACAATATTCTAAGCCTTTTTTAACCTGAGTGCGGGCATTTTCCATGTTATCCCATAAAGGCTCCCTTATATTAGGGTCAAAGGAGATTATACATCCGCTTTTTTTTGCCACCTCTAATGCCTTGATGGTTGCCTCTCTTACACCCTGATGAGTCATGGATAAAGTGCCAAAGTGAAATATCTTAGAATTTTCTATTAATTCTGAATTAACTTCATCTGCCCTAAGCATCATATCCGCTCCCGGATTTCTGTAAAATGAAAAGCTTCTGTCTCCATCTTCTGCCGTATGTACAAAAGCTAATGTAGTATTAACTTCCTTATCCGTTACAAGATTTTCTATATTAATATTCAGTCCTGAAACTCTTTCTTTAAGCATTTCTCCAAATATATCGTCCCCTACTTTTCCTATAAAGGCTGTTGAATGCCCCAGGTTAGTAAGCATTGACAATACGTTACATGGTGCTCCTCCGGGATTTGCTTCTAACAACGGGTTTCCCTGATTACTTATTCCATTTTCAGTAAAATCTATAAGCAGTTCACCCATTGCGGTAACATCAATTTTACTCATATCAAATCCTCCTTATATTGTCTCCATCTATTTAATGGTTTCTTTTAACTCCCACATCTTTATTTCCCTAATATTAAGACATCCCTCATCAGTCACAATATAGTTGCCTGTCTGACTGCTGTCTGCAAAAACATTGCAGCTACAGTTGGTTTTATAGTCATCCGTATACACTTCAATAGAACTTTTATCCACAAAAGCCCTTATTTTCATGTTCTTTTTGTCCTTTAAAATCAACGGTCCTCGGGCAATGCCTTCACTCCAGTTATCAGAATTGTTTCTGTCAAAATATAGCATCTGATGTTTTAAATCGAAAGTTACTTTTGTTTTGTTGTTTTCATTGCATCTTAAAAGCAATGAAAATTTATCTGCTGTGGTACTTTCCAAATCAATATCCATTTCCATTTCAAAGCAGTCACTTTCTATACAATTAAACTGTTCCTCCTTAGTTACAGATATCTCTTTAATACACTTTTCTTCTTTTCGTATATTTTCAATTTCCTTTATTGGAACAAACTTAAGGGTATTATCCGGACACAAAACCACCTCTCTTGGTAAGTCAAAGAATCCGCACCAGCCTTCCTTAAAGCTTGGGCCCCAATCTTTCCACCATGGCATCCAGTCCCAGGCATTTGCCCAGCCTACAATAATTCTTCTGCCTTTACTGTCTAAAAATGACTGAGGAGCATAATAGTCAAATCCATAGTCAATCTGACCTACATTGGTATATGTAAATTTTCCCGTGTCATAATTCATGTCTCCTACTAAGTACACTGATGTTCTCTCATTTATTCCCATAGGCGAAAACATAAGTACGTGTTTATCTCCTATTTCATAAAAGTCGGGACATTCCCACATATAACCGAACTCTCCTCTGCTCTCTGCAAGAACATTGAAAAACTCCCAGTTTTTTAAATCCTTAGACCGATATAACAGGGCACTTGCCAAATTATTTTTCTTAGAACCACAAACTAAATAGAAGTAATCACCATGTTTCCAAACCTTAGGATCTCTAAAATTACTTTCATCATAGCCTTCCGGCGGGTGTGGAATAATAGGATTATTTTCATATTTTTCAAAATGAACACCATCCTCGCTGTATGCCAGACACTGTGACTGGATAAATCCGTCTCCATAGTTTGTTGTTCCTGTATATACAAGGTATAGCTTTCCATCATGTTCAATGGCACTTCCTGAAAAGCATCCACCTTCCTTATGATTGTCATATGGTTCGCTTGGAGCCAATGCCACCGGGAGATACTCCCAGTGTAGCATATCGTCACTAATGGCGTGTCCCCAGTGCATTGCTCCCCAATACGCATCATAAGGATTGTATTGATAGAAAAAGTGATATTTATTCTTATAATATATCAGACCATTTGGATCATTAATCCAGCCCTGTTGTGCCATAAAATGATAATTTTGTCTCATTTTTCCTTCAGACACTTTATCTTTTGTTTTCTCAATTTCTTCCTGAGCCTTTTTTATATTCTCATTTAACAATTCCTGTGACATGATATATTTTCCTCCTAATCAATATGTATTGCCCCCTCCCTTCGGTCGGCGACATTTCGTCGGAAACATTTTTATAAATGAACTTCGTTCATTTGGTTTCCTCCTGTATGATTATTTGTCGTATTCGTCTCTTAGTTTCTTTGCAAATTCAGTATTAAGTTTTGACTCACGTCTTGCCTTTGCTTCCTTAATTCTAAACTGCTCATCTCTTGCCGGCTTGTATACTTCCCAACGTTTTTCGTAGCTTTCTATAGCTGCCTTCATTTCCTCGGTAAGTTCAGGCTTTTCTAACTTTCTTTCAGGAAGTACCGGTACTACAGGAAGTCTGTCTTCCACCGGTGGCATTTCCATTTTCATTGTTGTTGGAAGTACCTGATACCAGTA
>NZ_HF991874.1:46372-62347 GCF_000432355.1 Eubacterium sp. CAG:161 | reverse complement strand
CAGTCATCTGAAAGATGGTTTGCATGTCCATGCTCAATAGTAACTTTAAGACTATTTTCAAATCTTACAGGGTCAGTAATATGGAATCTGTAAGATACCTGGAATCCGTCAGTATCTCCTTCATGAACTATTGTTCCAAAGAACGGATATGCATTTCTCTGCATTCCCCATGCATGGTTAAAGTAATCTTCCGTTCCGGTTCCGTTAAGGCTAGGGTATTCTTCTCCATCTATAAAGAACATATCATTTCCTTCACCCCACCAGCTTCCCTGGAAGTGTTTTACCGTAAGGTTGCATCCTACATAATGTCCTTTTCCTTTTACATCTAACAAAACGTAGTTGTTTTCACCTTTATAATTTGTAACATTGTTTACTTCCGGTGAGTTTACCTGTAACTCAGGTCCCCAGCCTTTGCAAGGGTTCTCTCTATGCCAGCATGCATGGAAGTAAGCTGTTTCCTCATCAAGAGGTTCCTTATACATTTCATAATCAATATTAAAATAAAGAATAAACGGTAATTCATTTTCGTTTATAATTTCAATTTTTGCCTTTTTGTTAAATGGCATTGGGAAGTAACATGATACTGAGCAAGGTGCTCCATATCTTCCTGCCTCTTCCGGTTTTAATGATACATTAAAAGGTAATGATGAGAAATTGCCAGGATAGCAGTTTCCTATACAGAAGAAGTCTCCAAAAGGTACATATACACTTGGATTTTCCTGATCATCCCATGTCATTTTAATTAATACTTTTCTATAGTAATATGGATCATAATCATCCCATATTACGCCAAGAGGTGGTGCAATTTCCATTACCGGTGCTGCTGATGCATTTAAAACCGGATCAAGTATACTAGGTGCCTTTACTCTTCTACATGAAGATGTCATCCATATATGTGTAATGCATCCGGGACCTTCTACTTCCCCTAATGTAATTGATTCACCTGCAGGTATTTCCCAATAATCCTGATTTTTTCCTCTCTGATCCCAACTTGCAAGTCTTCCGTTTCTTGCCTTCTTTACTGATGTTAAATCTTTAAATAATCCTGATACTCTGCTCATTTTTTTCTCCTCTCTTTAACCTTTTACTGCGCCTGCCGTCATACCTTCTACGATGTTCTTCTGGAATAATCCATAGAATATTAATTCAGGTACGATTATCATAATACTTGAAGCTATAATTCCGCCGTAATCTACTGTGTATGTACCTTTAAAGAATGATGCTCCCATGGATAACGTATAATCTGATGCATCTCTTAAGATAACCGATGCAAACGGATACTCATTCCAGATATAAAGAACATTAAATATTACAACAGTGGCTATTACCGGCTTTGTCATTGGTAAAATTACTTTAATAATTAACTGCCTCAAATTACATCCGTCCATTACTGCTGCCTCATCAATTTCACTTGGAAGGGATTTTAAATAACCAACTAAAAGTAAGGTATTAAAGGATATTGATGTAGCTATGTATGGAAGAACCAATCCTACCTTTCCGCTTAATCCAAAAAATACATTTATTTTATATACCGGGAAAAGCAATATAAATGGAGATATTGCCAATCCTAAAATCAGATAACTGTAAACTGCCTTTCTGATTTTCTCATTCATCTGCATTCTTGCTAAAACAAATGCACTTAAAAAGGTAATTACTAATTCTACTACGATTGATATGATACATACAAAGAATGTGTTACCATACAATCTTGGGTAATCAAGCACCTCCAGGGCATGCTTGAAATTTTCTAAGTTAAAACTCTTTGGTAATGCCAGGGGATTTGACATAATATCTGAGTTAGTTTTAAAGGATAGCAAAACCATCCATATAAAAGGAAACACAATTATAAGTGTGATTAATGCCATAACAATGTACATTGCGATTTTTTTCTTTTTATTAATCATATCTTTATGCCTCCTTGTCTCTTTCTCTCATTAAAAACTGGAATACAAACATTATTATAAGAGAAATAATAAATGTTATTGTTGCCAGAGACATTCCATATCCATATTCACCATTTCCAAAAGTTGTTGAATAGCTGTATGTAACTAATGTTTCTGACATATGGTTCGGACCACCGCCTGTAGTCTGCTGTACAATTTCAAATATTTTAAATATTCCTGTTATAAGTAATACGGCAACTGTTGATATGGTAGATTTCATCATAGGTATTGTTACATATCTAAGCTGCTGCCATGAAGAAGCACCGTCAATCTTAACTGCTTCTATTACATCGCCTGGAATCATTCTAAGTCCTGTTATATATATTGTGGTAAGATATCCCAGCTGCTGCCAGAAATATATAAATCCGATACAATAAGGGGTGAGTTTATTTCCCCCAATCCATGTCTGTTTAAGTCCCGGTAATCCAATGGCATCTAAAATACCATTTATTAAACCAACATGAGGATCTAATATATAAACCCATATAATACCAACTATAATAGGTGCTATAATTGCCGGAGAAAATATCAATGCCTTAGATGTGTCAACAAACTTTAAGTGATTATTTAAAAGCAATGCCACAAAAAATGCTCCCACCAGCAACAGCACAAATGCCACACCAAATATAATCATTGTATTTTTAAATGAAATCCATAATGTATCATCCTGCAAAAGTCTTTTATAATTTGTTAGCCCGTTAAACGTTGCTTTTCCTATTCCGGAATATTTTGTGAAACTATATCCTATAGCCATTATTATCGGTGCAATAATATACACTGTATAAATTATTAATGTAGGCAACAGCAGTCCTATTAAATATCTCTTTTTACTCAACCAAGACACGTCTTTGCCTCCTTTCTCCCAACATTCTCCTTCCTCGCCCACATTCCGTTGTGAAATGTGGGGAAGAGGAGAATCTAATTATAATAATATTAAAGAATTTTAATAGTTCATTTTCTCATCAATTTTTGCAAGGGCATCCTTTGGTTCATAGTTACCTGTAATTACACCAAAAATTGAATCATATAACTGACTCTGAACAGATGATGAAAGCATCAAATCCGGCTGTTTTGCAGGGCTTGCCCATCCTTCATTGATTGATTTCACTACCTCATTTAATGTATGCTGTGCATCTGCCACTTCAATTCCTGTATAGTTTGTTGCAGGGAATACAGAGCCTTCATATGACATCTTTGCTGCTTCTTCGCCATAGTAATATTCAAGGAACTTATAAACCGCTTCTTTCTTTCCACTATCATCTGCTACCTTTGAGCTTACACAAATAGGATTTGATGGTACTTTCATAGCTGCCTTTTGTTCGTAGCTGCTGTCTGAGAATGTAGGTCCCCACCAGAAGCCAACTTTGTCGCCCATCTTTTCATCTAACTCTGCACTATCCCATGCACCTGAATTGAATAAAAGTGCCTTGCCTGACTCAAATGTATTCTTTGCATCAAAGTATTCCTGGGTTGCCATGTTCTTTGCAAATGCTCCTGCCTTTGCAAGACTCTGTAACTTTTCAAAACATTTAAGTAAATCGTCATTGTTAAATTTCTTCTTGCCATCAAGAATATCATTAATGTAATCTGAGTATCCGTAACGGTCTAACATTGCAAGATAACCCCAGATTGCATATGAGCTGTTTTTATTTCCCTGAGCAATTGCTGTAATTCCTTTGTCATTACATTTCTTTACAATATCAAGTAATTCGTCAAAAGTTGTTCCGTTCTTAATTTCAACTCCTAACTTTTTTGCAACTTCTTTATTGTAGAAGAAGCCTTCAACATTACACTGATATGGAAGTCCGTACTGGATTCCATCCTTAAATGCTTCCTTAACACTTGCATCAAGAGCTGAATCTGTACTAGTGTATTCTTTTAAAAAGTCTGATAAATCAAGTAAATACCCACCCTCATTATATTCAGAGGTCTGTGATGCATCCAACCAGAATATTTCAGGTAATTTTCCACTTGAAGCTTCAAGCTTCAGATTCTTTAAATGTGCTTCCGTGTCTGCTGCTTCAAATTCAACTTTGTACTTTCCTGAATACTTTTTGTTAAATTCCTGAACAATTTTGTATGTAACTGTCTCCTGTGTTTTTGGATCAGCAACATGTATTCCAAACTTAATTGTTACCTCTCCGTTTCCTTTAGCGCTGTCATCTGACTTAGATGAACTTCCACAGCCAACCATCATTGCTGCTACCATGGTTACTGCCATTACTAATGCTATAATTTTCTTCATTTTCTTTCCTCCTTTAGCATTTATTAATTTGCGGAACCCTTTTCTTGACCCTTTTCCACATTTTTACAGTGTGTTATTTGTTTTTGTGATTTTTGTATGTGGAACGGGTTCCATTTGATAGCTTTATTATATATTTTTACTTATGTTTTGTCAATATCATTTTTAACCTTTGTGCATATTGCTATATATTCTCTCTTTTAATTGGTTATTAAGTATATATTTTTCATTGTTCAAACGTTTTCATTGTTATTTTTTTAACATTAAAATATATCAAAAAATAAAAAAAATAAACTTTATACCGGCGATTTTATTAATCGCCAACATAGAGTTTATTTTTTTACCTGTTATTTATATATTAATTTGTAAATTATACTCTGGTACTGTCTCCTCTTATAAGTACAGTTTCTAAGTATATATTTTTTTCCGTAGCAGCATTTCCATCTATGGCTCTTGTAATTATTCTTGTTGCCTCTTTCGCCAGTCTTTCAATAGGCTGCTTAATCTTCGTAAGGGAAGGATGTGCCATATCTGTTACATATGTTCCGTCATATGCAATAATTTTTAAATCTTCAGGAATTTTTCTGCCTTTGCTTAACGCATACTTCTCAAACAGCATGGCAACAAGGTCCGTTCCAAACATTCCATCTGCATCCGGATACATATCGTATACTTCTTTTACTACCTGAGCGAAATATTCCGTATCAAATTTGTTCCACTCCATTTCATAAGTGTACACTTGAATTCCTGCTTTCTTTAATTCCCGCTGAAAGTATTCATGTCTCTCCAATGCCGGAGACTGAACTTTCTTAGCTCCCTGGAGTTGAACTACCTTTTTGCATCCACATCTTATAAACTCCCTTGCTGCCATAATTCCACCATGTCTGTGATCCACTGACACTATGGGAATCCTGTCGTCAATATATCGATCTAATGCAACAATAGGCATATCGTTTATAAGATATTCATCCACATTTAATGAATGAACACCGGTTATAATACCATCTACAACACATTTCTTAAGCATCTGCAAATACTCTGTTTCATATTCGCTATTCTTAGCTGTGCTGCACACCATAGTTTTATATCCCTTTTCATGCAATGCACTTTCTACCTGATTCACAAACTCCGAAAAAAAAGGATGTTCCAAAGCAGGCACCAAAACTGCAATTATACCACTTTTGTTTCTAAACAAATTTCTTGCCAATTCATTTGGCATATAATCCAGCTCCTTCATTGCTTTTTCAATTTTATCTTTTGTTTCCTCAGAAACATAACCACTGTTGTTAATAACTCTCGATACGGTAGCAACTCCTACTCCCGCTCTTCGTGCCACATCCTTAATTCCAGGCATCTTTTTCCCTCTTATTCTCCAAATTTCACTGATACTGACTCAAACATTTTAATATATGAATTGCCCTTTACATAAACATATTCATTATTATCAAGCTGTGCCTTTTTGTATCCTGCGTCTAACAATTCCTGATAATTACTTATTGTTGAAAATACTATATTATCCTTTGTTAAATTCTCCGGCTGTTTTGCATATATGGTGTATTCGTTTAAAATCAGTTGATATGCGTAAGTGTTTCTCTGTACTCCACTTCTTTCATAGTAATCCACTACATAAATATCTTTTGGTACATCGTAACCTTTCTCCTCTAGCGTTCTGACCACACCTGTTCCTGCATCGCTAACTTTTTTAACATTAGTACAGTAATTATTATCCCAAACTGTTGCACCATAAATATATTCGTAACCAAATAACAGCGTAAGAATAACTAGTGGAATCATAATTTTTTTCTTGTAATAGCTAATTAAAAATATTACCAGCAATACGACAGTAATAACTGTCGCCATTAAGTAATATCTGGTTCTCATAGGCACTTTGCCGCCTATGTCATAACCGCTAAATGCATTGTACACTTCTGAAGCCACTCTTGATCTTCCCATTTTAGGTAAAATAAAGCATACCCATACTGTCTGGAATGACAAAAGAAGTATTGCAAATCCCACAAGATATTTTCTAATACTTTCTCTTTTCTCATATATCATAGCAATGCCTGTCATAAATACCGGTCCTAAAAACGGTCCCACATATCGTACATAAGTAAGAGCCTTAAATCCGTAAGGATTTCCACCATCCAGTGCCGGTACCACACGCTTTAACCATGTAAAACACTGGGCAAACATTACAGCTCCAATACACATAATAAATAATGCTGAAATTACAAGACAAAATGGTTCTGCATTAAAGTTTCCTTCTTCATCCTTCACTGCCAATGCTTTTTTTGTAACTATAAGCTGTGCTATTGTATCCTTATATCTGAAAATAAGCATTATAAGTATAAGGGCAAAAATGCCTCCTGAAAATACCAATACAGTATTAATCTGCCCGAAAACTGTAGAACCTACTGCATTCCACGTTTTTGGATTTGCCAACTTCTGTGGTGTTATATCCATTTTTGCCTTTGTATTTCTCAAAAACTTTCCTTCCTGCCAATTCCAGATAGTTTTTTTAACCATGGTATTAAACTTACCTGCCGCAAAATAAAACACTCCAAGGGAAATTATTCCTGATATTGGTTCTACAAGCCACTTTCTGTAGAATATAAGATAACATACAACAACAATACAGAAAGCAATAAGAATAACCTTTGTTCTGGCATGGGTTGTAAGCAAATATGTAATTAAAAACATAATGCCAACCGTGTATATGATTTTTTTCTTTTTATTGTTACCATATTCAATTAGCTTGCAGGCAAACAAAGTTATAATCCATACACAGCCAATAACTATATGTTCATTAAACACTTCCATTGCTCTTGTTACTACCATAAATGAACATGCAATGGAGCCTATAAATAAATAAGCTCTTTTATCAACCTTAAGGTATTTCTTCATAATATAGTAGCTTATTGGTGCGCTGATACTTTGTAAAATTGCACACACGCTAAGGATTGTTCCATAAATTACTGTTACGTTATTTGTCAAATAAAACAGTGGTGCAAATAGTATTGTAAAACCGCCACCGTAATAATATTTTGCAAATGTAGTTAATGCTGTCCAGTCTTTTCCACCAAAATATGCACCTGTTGACAATGTTCCTAACTCGTCCATAGGTGTTCTCATTGGAGAACTAAAAAGTGCAATACAAATAAGACGCGGAATAAGTGCAATTAAAAATACCCACAGCAAATCATATTTTTTTGCCTTCATTTTAATTTCTGTCTCCTTCTTCATATAACTTTATTGACTTTCTGACTCTAAACGGGAATAACAGCTGGCTTCTTATTACCACTGAATGATGCTTTTTCTTGGAATTTAAAGCGTTTTCAAGCCATGCCATTGATTTCTTTCTTTCATTGTTTAATATTTCATTAACCTTAGTGTAATCTAATTCCATTTCGTTGTCAAAAGTTCCCAATTCATTAGGGTCCCACACAAATCTGTCCATTAAATCAAATTCTTCCATTAAAGAAATAAAGCGGTCTGCTCCTCTTCCCGGATTTGAAATAGCATAAAAAGGCTTTTCAAATAAAATTGAAATACAAGTTCCATGGAAAGAATCAGTAACAACCATATCACTATGTTTAAAATAGAATAACCAGTCATCTACTTCCACATCAGATACTACATATTGGTCTAAATCCATTTTTTCCCTATTAGTTTCGAACAAATGTGGCCATCCGTCCAACATAACTACCAAATCTTTGTTATATTTTTTTGCAAGCCTTAATAATGCTTCCCTCTTTTCAGGGGTAGGATCAAGTATATAAGCTGCAATGTAGTTTGACTTTACTTTTCTGTCTGATTCATTAGCTATGTCTCCTAAGCAGTTGCTTTCACATAAAAGCACCGGGTCTAAAACGTGTTCTGCACGGATTCCCAAAAGTTTTTCGCACATATTTACGTTGACCTTTTCCCTTACGGAAACATAATTCATTCTTCTTAAGCATTTTACCGCTTTCCACATATATTCCTTTGGAGCCTTAAATCTGTCAGTACCAAAGGATGTGGCATAGGATATTTTTTTATTCTTACGATTTACAAAATCCAGAAAATAGCTGTGTCCGAATATTTTAGTAACATTGTATTTCCACAACTGATCAGCTCCTAAAACAAAGGCATCACATACATCATTCAACTTTCCTATTTCATCCACATGATAAGCAGGACTTATATCGTAATGTGCCCTGGCAAATCTTAATGAATGTCTGTCTTCCATTGACGCCTCTTCAAAATGATCTAAATATGGTCTGTGAATCATTAAAACTGACTTTCCCATATTTTTAATTGCATAATATAATGAATAATAAGTCGCGATGCTTCCATAATTGCATCCAAACCATACTCCAAGTATTCCCACATCATACTTTTTCTTCATTCTGCGCTCCATTCTTTATCACAAATTACTTTAAATTAATTACTTTTTTATCTTTCTTAAAACTACCTTCAGACGCCACTTAACTCCTGCCTCAATTCTGTATAAGCTCCACTTACCTTCATAGCTTAGTTTTTTCTTTAATTTATTAATAATCTGCTTTTTTTGTTCACCATCAGATTCAGGGATTTTTATGTTATCAGGCAAAAGCTTTCTAACATTAATCTTCTTTGCACCCTTTGCCACATTAGCCTTACCCCATGTTACATATTCTTCATTAGTAAACACGAAGTTTTTGCATCTTCCCTGAACACCCAGTGCCTCGTCATCATTTTTTATTTCCACATAAGCCGGAAAATGTTCCCTTACAAATTCATATACCTGGTACTTAAGAGGACTTATTTCCTCATTTCGTCTGTCCCATACTAACAGCACTGAGAAATTTCCCATGCTTATTAATTTATATTCTTCCAATGCCCTGTATGCATCATCCATATTTTGTGGTTTTAACGCAAAGTAAGCATAGTCAAAAGTATCCTGTTCACAGCATTCTAAGCATTTAGTAAATGAGGCATACTTTGCCATGGACATAAATCTGTCCCTTAAAGGCTCCGCATGAAAAGGTTTATCAAGAGGCTGTCCTCTTCTTAAAACAAAATCAAGAGGAACCGTCTCAAATAACTTAAGCTTTGATTTTATTCCTGATAGCACTTCCATTCCCTTATCATTATTGGCAATTATAAGAGAGGTTCCCTTGTCATCATTAAAATCCGGGTTATATTTAAAAACTCCCCAGAAATCTCCAAGAGTAATATCTCCCTGCCTTGGAAGGGTTGCATAATTACAGGTCTGACAATGAGGTCTCACAGTAAAGGCTCTTGTAAAAGCACGGTAAAACTTATCTTCCGCCTTTATTTTTCTGTATTCACTTCCATCTTCATACTTAACTGTCATTCCTGTGGAATTAATTTCCCACTTGTAAATGTCTTTATCTCTAAATCCTACGTATTTGACCTTTTTATCTTTATGAATATCATCCATATATTTCTTAAAGCTTCCCGGTGTAGGCCCACCGTGGCATAAAAGGTCAATAGTTATAAGTTTGTCGTATTTTTTTCCAAGAAATCTTTTAAATCCGGCTATCTGGCATCCGCATCCTGCGTACAATGCACTTCTTCCTTCATCTAAGGCTTTCTTAACTTCCTTAAAAGTGTCTTTTGTAATACTTTGTATATATTTAGAGCTTCGTAGTTTTTCCAGACCTTCTTTTGTGTCAACTACAATATGGGAAATATTGAAATCATCATCAAAAGCTGCTCCGCAAACTACTCCTCCCTCATCTATAATTTGTTCTGCAATGATGGTAAAAATGCCACCTGAAGAACTTTTCTTTCTTATTTCGTCATTTCCAAATCCCGCAAAGCATTTAGGCTCTTTGAAATTATCCGAATAAGGATGTAATCCCGGACAGGTTCTTGAACACTTGCCACACTGAATACACTTGTTAAAGTCTATTTTAGGATAAATTGCTCCCTCATCATCAAATTCCATTGTTATGGCATCTACAGGGCATACCCCATAGCATGCTCCACATCCGCAGCATTCTTTTTTAAGCACCTTTTTAACTGTTTTATCTGTATCCTTCGGCTTTTGAAGTGCCTCTTTAAGCCATGTCATCGAACGCTGTTTTTCCATGGAAATAATCTTATTGTGTTTGTTTCTATCGTATGTTTCTAACAAGTCATATCTCTTTGTAATTTCACCGGGGCTGGTAAAATATCTCTCTTTTATGTCTAACATTTCAGAAAGTGAATTAAATCTTGCGGCACCACGGTTTTCATTGTTTATAATCACAAAAGGTGTTCCAAATATTGCCGCAAAGCTTGCCCCATGACAGGAATCAGTAACTACGCATTTAGCATTTTTAATGTAATAAAGCCAGTCCTGGGTAGTTATGTCCGAAACAGTATTTGGAAGATTTAAAGCCTTCTTAAATCTTTCAAATTTGTTTGGATTTCCATCTAATATATTAATAAGCTTCAGATTTTTCTTTTCTGAAATTTTTAAAAGACTTTCCCTGATTTCATCTGTAGGATTTAAAATATAAGCCAGCATGTAATCTTCCTGTATGTCAAGATTGCTTTCCTTTACTAGCTCATTGTAGTCATTTTCATCTAATAAAAAAACAGGGTCTAACACCTGGGTTCCTTTTATTCCAAACTCATCCTTTAAAACCCTTACACCGCTTTCTTCCCTGACAGATATGGCATCAAACTTCTGAAGTTCTCTGGTAACTCCTGCCACCTTTTCTAAAGGCGTAAAGGAAACTTCGTGTCCAAAAGATGATGCGTAGGCAATTCTTTTTTTGTCAGAATTTGCAAAATCAAGATAGTAATTGAGTCCATAGCTTTTTGCAATGGTGAAATTCCACACCTGGTCGCATCCTAACATAAAAGTGTCACAGTAATTGTTTAGCACTTTCATGTCCTCTACAGGAAGGGATGGAGCAAAATTCTTATAATGTGTCTTTGCAAAAACTCTTGCATGAGATGTATCATCTAATTCAAATTCAAAGCCCTTTGTTTCCACTGCCTGTTTATCCAACATTAAAACTGAATAACCAAGTCTTGACAAAACAGTATTAAGGGCATAATAGGTCATGACGCTACCGTAGTTAGCGCCATACCACATGCCCATTATTCCAATATCAAATTTTTGTGTTCCCAGTATATCAAATACTTTCTGTTCACTTTCCGTCATGAAACCACCTGTTAATCTATTCCAAGATATTTTTTCCAGAAGTCTTCGCTTACAAGTTCCTTGTATCTTTCCCTATAACTCTTTGCCGCTTCATCATACTTTTCGTCTATAAGCTTCATTGCCTGCTTCATTACTTTTCTGCCACGGAAGAATTCTTTTCTGTCCCTTGCTATATAAATTGCGTTCTGGTAATTGTCTGTAACAATATATTCCCCAATTCTGAATAATTTATAAACGCTTCCATAAGGTGCGTTAACGGTAACCTTATCCTTTTTAACCGGGAAGAAATATCCGTTAAGGGTTATTTTGTGGAGCAATCTTGAAATAAACGGAAGCTTGTAATCTCCCTGCTCGCCACTTACTAATTCTTCCTCTGTAAGTCCCTTATATCCGATATAATCTTCAATCTTTTTAGCCTTATAGTTCATTCCTATAAGTTCCTTGTGAAGCTTCTCACTGTCTGTTTCTAGCAACCAGTCAATTCCCTTACAGAAATCCTCTGCCGCCCTGTAGTTATATTCAATATACTTGTAACGGTATCTTGAAATATTAACCCATATTGCACGCTTAACCGCTTTCTTAAAATCTTCCTTTGTGTAATCAGGGCACTGAATTGCATTAATAATAGCCTCATTTCTAATGTCATAATAATCTAGCATTCCAGGCATTTTCCCTGCAAAAGCTTCATGCCAGATACAAATTCCGTTAATAAGAATAAATCTGCCACGTCCTACTCTTAAACCATACTCAATATCATCTCTGTGAATAAATATTGGTAACGGAAGATTGTTATCATCAATTTCTGAAAGTGGTATACAGCAGTACCACCATCCTGTATATTCAATAGGCTTGTCTTCAATTTCTGATTCAAGCACCATATCTAATTGTCTAATATCCAAATCATTCTTTAATGCCTTTATTTTACCTTTATTCCACTGTGCTCCTGCTTCAAACTGAAGATATGGAACATTAAGAACCAAAAGTTTTCCTCCGATTGTATGTCCGAAGTATTCAGGCTTTAAATATGATAATAAAATATAATTTAATTCTATTGCAGCTGAACTGATAGTTGCATCATCATCCATTAAAAGTACATGGGTAAATCCCATTTCCTTCTGGCGTTTCTTTGTTTCAATAATACCTCTTGTGAAACCACCAACTCCACCAAGGTTTGCGTTCTTGCTTACTGTTATAAATTCATTTGAATCTACAATTCCGTCAAGGGATGATGCATTATCTGAAATGTGAATCCACAGATTTCTGTATAAAGGTGAATCCTCATTTTCCAAAATATCATGGAAAATAATTCCCATATTTCTCTTAACGTACTTTTCACGCTTAAATGTACATATATCTATTGCAAGCTTTACTGTCTGTGTAGGCTCCATGTCTACTGTGTCATATGAACCGCCATATATTGTAACTTCACTATCCTTTGCTTCGATTTCAGCATAATAAATTCCTTCATCAGCCAGTTTACCAAAATCAAATACTGATTTCTGTCTTGTTTCATTGTTTACATCAAAGGACTTAATTTCATTAACTTTAATGTCATTACCTTCTTTTTGTGCATGCATTAATTTAACAGTGGCACTTCCTTCCATGTCAAGTAATAATGAAATAGTATCAATTACTGTGTACTTTGCCCATTTTCCAACAGAAAAACTGTTTGAGTAAGTATCAAGGGAAACCTTTCCTCCTTTATGGATTTTTATGCCGCTTTCTTCGTTTCCGAAAAACTCAGCATTTTCCATTCTGCAGTAAATCGATGCAGTCTCTAAATCATAGCTTTCCTTGTTTTTCATTAACTCTTCATCTGCGCATATAATTTCTTTATATGCAATGTCCTGTAAAATTAATTTCTGTATTCTCATCTTTTCTTCTCTCTTATTCACTTTCTATATTTTTATAGGTTATGTTATTAACCTTTACTAACTTTTTTGTTTAATATAATAACAAAATCTTGCCAGCGGATATGCCTTGTATCCTGTTTTTCTAAGTATCCTTACAGCCGAATTAATATTTGACTGATAGATTGCAGGATAATTGCTCTTTATTTTTTCATCAATAACTTTCATATCCTTAGAAACCTTTTTTGAAAATGGAAAACTTAAATATATTTTCATTCTGCTGGCCACTAATCTTGCAATTACATTTTCAATGTATTTTTTCTTTGAATCTGCAATGTTTAGTTCTACATTTTCATCGTAGAACTTAAGTAGTGCCTTAAGCACCCTGTCAAAATTAGTGGAATTGCGTTTCATTTTTTCCACATTCATGCTTTGGTTTGGCAACCCTATTCTGTACTGATATACAAAATCCGGAATAAACTTTACCGTGTTTATATATGGTATTGGATAAACAACAAATTCCATATCAACATAAAAGCAGTTTTCATCGATTTTCCTTATTTGTCTGAGAATATCCGTCTTAACAGTATATCCGTGCATTTTGAGGAAAATTTCATGGGGCAGCTTTTCAAAATTATATTCCCTGTTGTAAACCACACCATCAAAAGGCTTTTGGAATTCCACTGTCTTCTTTCCTGTGTCATTGTCTACCCAGTAATAATTGGAGTAAACCAAATCGCAATCATCTTTTTTAAGTGTTGCTATAAGGTTAATCATAGATTTTGTGTCCACCCAGTCATCACTGTCTACCACTTTAAAATATTTTCCCGTGGCATTTGCTATTCCTGTATTTATGGTTGAACCGTGGCCACCATTTTCCTTATTTATTAATTTAAAAGTATCCGGATATTTCTCTGTATATTCCTTAGCAATGATAGGAGATGAATCTGTAGAACCATCGTTTACTATTAAAATCTCCATATCATCTATTATTTCCGGTATTATAAAAGAATCCAGACACTGTTTTAAATATTTTTCCACATTGTATGTTGGAATTGTTACTGACAATATCTTTGACATTTTATCTTCCCTTCACAATTCTTGCAAGTAATCTTGGCAAAACCGTTATGGCATGTCCCGCTTTATAAGAAAAAGAATCATACACTTCCTGCACTCTGCCTTCAAGCTCTCTCTTTTCTTCTTCCTTTACCCTTAATTGTTCATCCCTGTCTTTTATCTGATTTTTCAGGTCTTCAATTTCACCTTTTAAATTATCAATCCAGTTAACATGATTTTTTATGTCTTCTTTTATTTGCATAATAATAGGATTATATACCTTATATATGTCCTTATTATTTTCATCTAACATATTAACATCTATATAATTCATGGTTTTAAGCATCTCTTCAAAAACATCACAGGCATATTCCTCAAAGAAAATACTGTCTCCTAACAACTGTCTGTACTCATCATTTAATCTTCGTATTGTCAGGTTATGAAGCTTTTTCAATCCATATTTCGATGATATCTGAAGATTATCACTTATTCCCTTTAATAAATCACAAACCTTTTGTCTGTTCCATTTTATTTCAGTATGACCATATCTGTAACAATATGCCGGCTTATCTACTCCGTAAAAACGCCTTGCCGCTATCATTGCCTCCACAAAAAACGGCGGGTCCTGATATCTCACATATTTTTTAAAGCTAATATGATTTTCCGTCAAAAGACTTTTTTCAAATATAAATCTCTGATATCCGAAATCAAACTGATAATCAGTATATTCAATAACACCGTCTTTTTCAAAATGATAGCCAAAATATCTGTCAGGGAATTTTTCATTATAAATTCCATCGTGATAGTCCATAAAACTTCCACCTGCAATGCTGACATTATTTTTCTCAGCTCCCACATAAAGCGTTTCCAATATTTCCTTATCAGGATACCAGTCATCAGGATCCATGAAAATAACATATTTTCCGGATGCTTCTTCTATTCCCAGATTTCTGGCACAAGAAACCCCCTGATTATTCTGTTTTATAACTCTGATTCTGGAATCTCTGTTACAATATAGCTTTAAAACTTCCTCTGAGCCATCTGTAGAGCCGTCATCAATACACAATATTTCTATTTCCCTTAAAGTTTGAGACACTATACTGTCTAAACACTGGGGAAGATATTCTTCCATATTGTATATTGGAATTATTACAGAAATTTTTATCATTTACTTAATCCTTCCCTTTAATTATTTCCCATACTTTTTAAACCCATTGTAGGTATACGCACAAAAATAGAATGCGGTCTTTATTAATCCGTATCCTAAATATCTGTAACATCCTATCTGCATCTTTGCTGACTTAAATTTGTTTCGGGACTTTCCATTTTCACTTAATCTGCTACACAAAAACGGAACATCTATTCCATATACACGATTATATTTCCTTAAAATCTCCATCCACATAATGTAATCTTCATGGAGTTCATCGTGACACATATAAAATTCCTCTGCCAGTTCCTTTTTCATTACAACTGACGAACACGGTATATAATTTGTCCTAAGCATCATTTTATATGTTATTTTTTCAGGGATAGGAATTACCTTTCCTGTTGTACTGCCATCAGCATTCATTAATTCTCTTCCGGTGGCTGTAAAAGATAAATTATTTTCTTTCATAAAAGCAATTTGCTTTTTTAACTTGCCTTCCTTCCACCAGTCATCTGCATCTAAAAATGCAATGTATTCACCTTTTGCTTTTTTAATACCAAGGTTTCTTGCCTCAGCCACACCCATGGACC
>NZ_HF991874.1:42194-46352 GCF_000432355.1 Eubacterium sp. CAG:161 | reverse complement strand
CACCCATGGACCTGCCGCTAGTTAACAACCTTACGGAAACACCGTTATTAAGATTGTTTTCTCTAGTGGAAATCCTGCATGCCATATCTAAAACTATATTTTTTGTAGCATCGGTAGAATTATCATCTATAACTAATATTTCAATTGAAAAATCCCCCTCCTGTGTGCAAACGGAGTCTAGAGCCTTTTCAATATATTTCTCTTCATTGTATGCTGGCATAATAACCGAAATCATTGTCATTTTTTTATTTTCTGCCATTTTTCTTTCCTATATTTAATACGAATAATTCTTTTCCTATCTCTTATACCATATTTACACTATGATAACAAGTAAATTTGCATAATAAACCTCTTTAATTATACTGTCTATTGGCAAAAAAGTCATCATAAATTTTATCCGTTGCAAATACCACAATGTTATTGCGTCAAATGTCTCATTGATTTATAATCTTAACTAGTTATATTTTTACATATAAGACTGTAATGCCTTTATTTTTGCAGTCAAAAGGAGATTTTCTATGAAAAAAGATTACTTAATGGGTAACGGTGCCATTGCCCTTGGGGCACTTGCCGCAGGAATAAATCTTGTGTCAGGCTACCCCGGCACACCGTCATCTGAAATACTTGAAACAGTAAGTAAATATAAGCAGGGAGATGTACACGTAGAATGGTCTGTCAATGAAAAGGCAGCCTTAGAACTGGCGGCTTCTGCTTCCTATGCCGGAGCCCGCACTTTAGTTACCATGAAGCAGGTGGGACTAAATGTTGCCTCTGACCCCCTTATGTCTCTTGCATATGTTGGTGTAAAAGGTGGTATGGTTATAGTTTCTGCTGATGATCCAGGTCCAATTTCTTCCCAGACAGAACAGGACACAAGAATGTTTGCATCATTTTGCCGCATTCCTGTTTTTGATCCTTCCTCACCGGAAGAAGCATTTTCAATGATTCAGGATGCCTTTGACTATTCCGAAAAGTATAAAACACCTGTACTTTTCCGCCCTACTACCCGTGTATGTCACGCATATGCGTCTATAGACATTCCTGAAACAACAACGCCTAAATTGTATGATGGCTTTGTAAAAGATTCAAAACGTTGGGTTATTTTTCCAAAGCTTTCATTTATGAATCACGCCATGATTGAAAAAAGGAATCCTCTTATTGGTGACGATTTTTCTACATATTCTAAAAATATTGTTACAGGCAGTGGAAAGAAGGCTGTTTTTACAGGTGGTATAAGTTATGCTTATGCTAAAGAATATCTACAGGATTATCCTGAAGTTAAGCTTTGTAAAATTTCCACTCCTTATCCATTTCCTGAAAAGTTTGTTTTATCATGCCTTGAAGGAGTAGATGAGGTTATATGCCTTGAAGAGCTTAGTCCTTTCATTGAAGCTGAGGTGACTAAATTAATTGGTAAGCACAGGCTTAATATAAAGGTATATGGTAAGGAAAGTGGTCATGTTAAAACCAGTGGAGAAAATTCAGCAGATTATGTGGCTAAGGTTTTAAGTGATTTTCTTAAAATTCCTTCACAGGAAGCAGGAATTTATTTAGGTGATATGCCTGATTTACCTGTCCGTCCTCCTGTTTTATGTGCAGGATGCCCCCACCGTGCCTCATTTTATGCGGTGAAAAAGGCAATGGAAGGTAAGAATGCTTATTTTTGTGGTGATATAGGATGTTATACCTTAGGAAATGCAATGCCTCTTGACATGGTAGACACCTGTCTTTGTATGGGTGCAGGAATTACAATGGCTCAGGGTTTTCACTGGGTAGATAAGGAAGGTACCTGTTTTGCCTTTGTTGGAGATTCCACGTTTTTTGCCTCCGGCATGACTGGTATTGTTAATGCTGTATACAATGAAGCTGACATGATTCTTTGCGTTCTTGACAATTCAACCACAGCCATGACAGGACATCAGCCTCACCCCGGAACCGGAAAAAACATGATGGGTGATATTGTTGATAAGATAAGTATTGAACATATATTAGAAGGCATGGGAGTTAAGAAGATTGTTACGGTTAATCCTCTTGATTTAAATAAATCAGTTGAGGTTATTAAGGACTGTGCCTCTCTTCCGGGTGTAAAAGCCATTATTTTTAAATCACCATGCATTGCACTGTTTAAGCCTGAAAAGAAGCTTTGTATATCCGATAAATGTATTCAGTGTAAGAAATGTATTCGGGAAATCGGTTGTCCTGCAATAAGTACGATAAAGGGAAAGGTTACCATTAACGAAGACCTTTGTACCGGTTGTGGCTTATGTAGTCAGGTATGCCCGGTAAATGCTATTGGAGGTGATTTAGATGAATAAAGATATTTTATTATGTGGTGTAGGCGGTCAGGGAACTGTTCTTGCCTCAAAGCTTATTGCCTCAGCTGCAATGCATTTGGGAAACACCGCCCACTCTGCCGAAACCATTGGTATGGCTCAGCGTGGTGGTTCAGTTACAAGTCATATCAGAATCGGTAACAGAGCATTTTCGCCTCTTATTCCTTTAGGAAAGGCAGATATTATTTTAGCTTTCGAGCCTTCAGAAGCCGTTAGAAATCTTTGTTACTTAAAGCAGGACGGAATTGTTATTGTAAATAGCGTTCCCGTTAAACCTACTACAGAGTCATTAAATGATTCAACTTACGACGGTGTGGAAATGATAGAATATTTAAATAAAAAATGTAAATGCGTTGTGGTTGACGCTGATGAATTATGTAAACCGTTTGGCAGCTCAAAGTTTTTCAATGTAGCTATCTTAGGGGTTGCAGTGGGAACTAATGCCACGGGGCTTAATGCTGATACTATTATGTATGAGATTGAACACAGGGTACCGGAACGTTTTGTAGAAACAAATAAAGCGGCTTTTCTTGCCGGCATAAAGATTGGAGAAAAATATGGAATTAACTAATATTCAATTGGAGCAGGTTGATGCTCAAATTAAACGTCTTTTAAATACAGACAGTTATTATGGAAATATTTATCGGAAAAAGGGAATTGACGGTGTTACTTCTCAGGAAGACTTTGAGAAACTTCCTTTTTCAAGTAAGGATGACTTAAGAAATGCTTATCCTTTAGGCATTCAGGCTGTGCCTGATGAAGATGTTGTAAGAATCCATTCTTCTTCAGGTACTACGGGAAAACCGGTTATTATTCCCTATACAGCCAAAGATGTGGATGATTGGGCAATAATGTTTGCAAGATGCTACGAAACTGCCGGTATCACAAAAAAAGACCGTATTCAGATTACTCCGGGATATGGACTTTGGACAGCAGGTATTGGTTTTCAGGCCGGTTGCGAAAAGCTTGGTGCCATGGCTGTTCCTTTGGGCCCGGGAAATACTGAAAAGCAGTTACAAATGATGATAGATTTGCAGTCAACTGTTATTACCGCCACTTCATCTTATGCCCTTCTTTTAGCCGAAGAAATCAACAGACGTGGTCTTAAGGATAAAATCAACTTAAAAAAAGGTGTATTCGGTTCTGAACGTTGGAGTGACAAAATGAGGGAAACCATTCGTGAAAGCCTTGGTATTGAACTATATGATATTTATGGTCTTACGGAAATTTACGGACCGGGTATTGGTATTACCTGTAAAAACGAATGTGGAATCCATTACTGGGATGATTATGTTTACATAGAAATCATTGACCCAGTTACCGGAAAGCCCGTTCCTGATGGAGAAGAAGGGGAAATTGTTATTACAACCTTGGTTAAAGAAGGAGCTCCTCTTATTCGTTTCCGTACCCATGATATTTCAAGGATTATTCCCGGAACATGTGCCTGCGGAAGTAAATATCCAAGACTTGACATTATTAAAGGGCGAAGTGATGATATGTTTAAGGTTCACGGTGTTAATATGTTTCCTAGTCAGATTGAAGACTTACTTTCAAATGTTGATGGAGTTTCATCTGAATATAATGTTACAATTGCTCATGACGATTCTAAAAATAAAGATATCATGATTGTAACTGTTGAAGCGGAAGGACGTGTTGATTTTGAAAAAACCGGAGCTACCATTAGAGAATTGTTTAAATCCAGAATTGGTGTGACTCCCAAAATCACAGTTGTTCCTGCGGGAACTCTTCCAAGAAGCGAAAAGAAAACAAAACGTGTTATTGATTACAGATATAATAACTAAATATTTATTGAATATAAAAGGGG
>NZ_HF991874.1:19175-42155 GCF_000432355.1 Eubacterium sp. CAG:161 | reverse complement strand
AGCCCCTTTTACATCTATTCAGCTTTTTGCTGATAATTATTTAAAATCCTAATAAACACAATAAGTCCTACCATCAACGCTATTGCTATTGGAAGTACAATCCATGGATTCTGAATAAAACCTGCCAAAATAAAGGATAGGAAAGATACTGCTGCTGCAACTATTGCATATGGAAGCTGTGTAGATACATGATTTACATGTTCACATTGTGCCCCTGCTGATGCCATAATAGTGGTATCCGAAATTGGTGAACAGTGGTCACCACATACAGCTCCTGCCATACATGCTGAAATAGCTAAAATCATGAGTTCATAATTGTCCTTCTGGAAAACAGCCACAACAATAGGTATTAATATGCTAAAGGTTCCCCAGGATGTTCCTGTTGCAAAAGCAAGGAAACATGCAACAAGGAAAATAATTGCCGGCAAGAAATTTACGAAATCTCCTGCTACTGACTTCATGGAATTAGCCACGAAGTCACTTGCTCCAAGGGAATCTGTCATAGCCTTAAGTGTCCATGCCATAATAAGTATCAAAATAGCAGGTACCATTGCCCTAAATCCCTCAACAAGGCAATCCATACATTCCTTAAACGGTAACACCCTTCTAATTACGTATAACAATATGGTAATTACCAATCCAAAGAAACTTCCCAATGACAAACCTACTGACGCACTACTGTTGGAAAATGCCTCAATAAATCCTACTCCACTGAAGAATCCACCTGTATATATCATTCCAAT
The DNA here is from genome assembly GCF_000432355.1 of Eubacterium sp. CAG:161. Classification (NCBI taxonomy): domain Bacteria; kingdom Bacillati; phylum Bacillota; class Clostridia; order Eubacteriales; family Eubacteriaceae; genus Eubacterium; species Eubacterium sp. CAG:161. The sequence continues at coordinate 41,412 of NZ_HF991874.1, read as the reverse complement.
AACACAACATACAACAAGACATATAATTGGAATTAACAGGTCTTTAACCTTACCTTTTTTCTCAGCACCATAATCCTCTGATGAATCAATTTCCTTTCCTGTTGTAAATAAATCACCATTTTTTGCATTTTTTTCATGCTTTGCCATTGGTCCGAATTCAACTTTAAGTAAAACCATTGAAACCATCATAACAATTGTAAGAATTGCATAATAGTTATAAGGAATTGCTTTTACAAATAACGAAAGACCATCTTCTCCCTCTACGCATCCGCTAACTGCTGCTGCCCATGAAGAAATTGGTGCAATTATACACACCGGTGCAGCTGTTGCATCAATTATGTACGCAAGCTTCGCACGGGAAATATTATGTTTATCCGTAACAGGTCTCATAACACTTCCTACTGTAAGGCAGTTAAAATAGTCATCAATAAAAATCAAAACTCCCAATAAAATTGTTGCTAACTGAGCTCCCACTCTTGTTTTAATATGCTCTCCTGCCCATTTACCAAAAGCTGCCGAGCCACCTGCTTTGTTCATAAGTGCAACTATAGTTCCAAGGATTACAAGGAATATTAAAATTCCCACATGGTCACCGTCTGATAACACACTTACGAATCCACCTTTAAAAGCATGCATAACAACCGTTTCAGGATTTGTTCCATACAAAATTGCCCCTACTAAAATCCCTATAAAAAGTGAACTATACACTTCTTTTGTAATTAATGCCAATGCAATAGCTACCACCGGTGGCAAAAGTGCCCAAGCCGTAGCATATAATGACGGAACGTAATCTGCATCGTCCCCTGCCACAACTACCGTTGCACATATAAGTGTCATTAGTGCCACCACTGACATAAATACGGAAATCTTTTTAAGTTTCCATTTCTTCTGTGATTTTCCCATAATTTCCTCCTGCGGTATGTCAAATACGACTACCAAATATATTTGTACCTTCTATTGTAGGATACAAAAATATTTTTCGCAATTAAAAATTAAAATATTTGTCACATTTCCGTCAGCTTTAATATTGTATACTCCAACTGCTTCTAAATTAATTGAAATAAAGGTCATCGCCACAATAACAATTAATCCAATTAATTTATTATCTAATTTCTGTTTGCTACTTCCTATGTAATTGCTCATATCTTCTCCTCTCATTCTACGCTACATAAGTTAATACCAAATTTAACCTGTTTTTTATGATACAATATTTTTTGAATTTTGGTGAAGCCATTAGGTAATGATTAAAACCGGCTTTGCACTAAATATAAGTAAAACCGCAGTTTCCTGTAAAAATACACTTAATGTACTTGCACATAGAACTACGGTTTTTATAATTTTAATTTATTCTATTTTATTTTAACTTTTTTAACTTTTGACCATTTCTTTGCTCCTACTGCCATTACCCTTACATAAAGCTTTTTCTTTCCCTTAAGCTTTCTGCTCTTTATTACCACGGTAACTTTCTTCACGGTCTTTTTAAGCAAAACTTTCTTAAATTTCTTATTAGAGGCAATCTGAACTTTATACTTCTTTGCCCCTTTAACCTTCTTAAATTTAAGACTTAACTTAGCAGCTTTTTTCTTCTTAACCGCCTTAGTTATCTTAGTCTTTGCCAATGCTTTCTTCAGCGAATTAGGTTTTTTATTGCCATTATTAGTAGGCACTTCCACTGCATTCTTTGTTGTAGGATTTTCCACTGCCGGCTTTGTTGTAGGATTTTCAGGAGTCTTTGTTCCTAATTTGTAATCACCGTACAGGTGGTCATGGGCTCCATCAGTAGTAACTCCCTTATTCTTGTCCGGTTTCTCATCTTCTGTGTCTCTTAATATTTTCTGATATACCCTTACATAATCTACCTTCATAAGCCCTGATGTAAAACTATCATCAGGAACGTAACCGCTGTCAAAAGTTCCTCCTGCAGCCAGATTTAAAATCAGATAAAATCTCTGGTCAAAAGGTGCATAGGCATTTCCTCTGTCTGAGCCTGAATACCATTCCCCGTATGTGCATTTAAAATAGCACTTACCGTCACAGTATATCTTTATTATTTCTGCATCCCACACAACGCTGTATACATGCCAGTCTGCAATTCCTGTTTTTTTCTTTCCATCCTGCACCATATTAAATACATCTGATGTGTTTATATTGTTAGGCCACTGTGCGCCATAGTGAAGAGTACCAAAAACCATATCCGGTGTTCTTCCACGTCCCTCAAATACATCTATTTCTCCTGAAAGAGGCCATGAGCCATATCTTGAGTCATTTGGAAGCATCCACATTGCCGGCCATACACCTGTTCCTGTAGGCATTTTTGCCCTGAAATCCACTCTTCCGTATTTAACGGAAAATTTATTTTGAGTTGTTATTTTTCCTGATGAATATTTTGCAGTTGCCTTCTTTGTGGAATCATTTTTCTGTGAAAATTCCTTTGACTGCTTTTTCATAATAATATTCAAATTGCCATCTGAAACAGATACATTATCTTTTGTATAATACTCTAACTCCTGATTTCCCCATCCGGCAGTGTTAATATCATTTACATCTAACAGAAAACCTTCCTGATAGTTCCACTTAGTTGTGTCAAGTTTATTTCCCGTAAACTCATCATTCCAAATCATTTTCCAGCCTGATGGTGTATAAGGATTTGAACTGTCTTCTACTGTTATATCTGCCATGTCTGATGGAAGCTTATCTTTATATGATGAATTTCCTTTTATTGTATATGTTACGGAATTTCCACTCATATCTCCGCCTTTCTTTCCATCTTTTGGGTAGCTTATTCTAATCTCTGTATCCCTCTTAACAGGCTGGAACCATAATCCATATATGTTATCAACAAAATATCCCCATTGCTGGCTTATGGAACTGTTATTAAATCCATTTCCCTGATAAACCCATCCGCTTGTGGCTACATCCGTAAGAGGAATCCATACATTATTTACCTTAACTTCATATTTAAACAGTTCCAAATCCTTTTTAATTGCACTGGTTCCTCCAATTTTAGGAAGTGGTATTCCTACAGATGCTGTTTCTACGGAACCTGCATCATAAGATGTTTTTCCATCGTAAGATGTAAGATTATAATTACTTCTTGCAGGCTCAGTATATGTAACATTTACGTCCTGATAAATACTGCTGTTACCTACTTTTTGGAAACGAAGGGTAAATGACCAGCCTATATTTTTAAACCAGTAACCTCCGTCACCCTCTGAATAATAACCAAAATTCTGATCCCATAAAAATCCTGATGAAGCATTGCTTAAAAATTTAACAAATCCCTTTCCATCATGATTATCTACCAAAATGTTAATATCATCCTGAACCTGTTCATATTTAATGTTTTTATCACCATTAAAAGTCCAAAGTCCCCAATGGGTTGCTGAACCTCCTGTTGAATCAGCTGTTATATTTGCCTCTGTTGTTGTAATACTTGTAAGCTTAAGCTTATCAAGTTTGTTTAATACAAGGTTATAAATTAAGTCAACATCATTTGTTTTTCCATGAAATTTAAGTTCAGTGGTTTCAGTTAATTTCATCCAGCATACCCAGCCACCCCAGCTTTGGTACTCCCATGCCCAGGTGTCATTCCATTTGAAATACTCAACATCTTCTATTTTTTTCCACTGTCCCTTTGTACCTTCCTGCTGTCTTACATATACCTGCAAATCCTTTTCCACGTCGGCAATTGACAGTTCGCTGCTTTCCTTGCCGTTAAATTTAGGCATAACAAATCCGTAACTTGCCTCTCCTACTGCCGAATGGGTAATCGTAGGGCCATTTTCTCCCGGATAATAGCTCATGGATGTAATTGCGGTAGTTGCTCCTAACACTTCTCCCGGCTGATTCCATCCGGGAACATTTGCCATTCCTAAAGTCAGCGCACAGGTTAATGCAACTGCCATAATTTTTTTTAAAAGCTTACTGAAATGTTTTTTCTTCCTTTCCATAATTTCCTCCTTTTCTTCCGCTCCTTGACTTTAATGTCATTTACAATACCCATTATACCAGTATCATTTTTTTATTACTATGTTTCATTTTTTATTTTAGGCGCAAAAAAAAAAGTTCCCTGACTATAGCTTATTTGCCATAATCAGAGAACTGCTTTACTTACTTATTTATTTAGGTCTTACTACAATACTTCCCCAGTTGTAATCTACCGGTTTGTATTCAGGGTCAACCACCTTTAATATGTTATTGTACAAATATTCGTGAGCTCTGTTGGTGCTCATCTTGCAATTATCATACAATAATTTTGATACTCTATATATTGAAAAATATGAAACACTACTGTATACATAACTTCCATCTGAAAGTTTTGCATATCCTCTTATTCGGTATTCCTGAGTATATGCCGCCTTGGTGCTTCCATTATCCTTCATTGTCATTACATAGTTGGTTGCCGTATCTGATGCAGAGAACTTTTTGTTAATAATACCTTTTTCCGTAGACTTAAAAGCCGCAACATATTTACTGGTGCTTCCAACTACCATATCTTTATTTTTAACTTCTCCGTTGTCTACAGCATAAATATTACCATACTCTACTACTTTCCTGCCATCGATTTCAGGTTCTACAGAGGAAACCGTTCTTAAGCCCCAGTTAGTCTGACTTATCTGGAATCCCTCAATATTTATCTTATCTGAAATAACAACATCTTCCTTTCCCTCAACACTTTTTACATCAAAGGCAATATTGTCAACATTTGCCACATGTTTATGTGAGCCATCATTCTTAAATACAATATATACATCATGAAGACCACTTATGGATTTTTCAAGCTGCTGACTTACAGTAGTATATGTACTCCAATTATCTCCTGTAACCGGAAGATTAATAGTTGCTACAGGTTCTCCTACCTTGCTGTCTATATACACCTGTGCATATCCGCCTGCATCACTCTTTTGTCCCGAATAGTTAAAGCTTACCTGAGATGCCAAACCGTTAAAGTACACACTGTCATATCTTACCCATGTATTATTTTTCACTCCACCAATGTTTTTGCCATCATTAACTATATGGTCGGACTTTGCATCAAACTCTTCTGCTTCTACTTTGCTTGCATCATGTATTTTAATTGTCTTCTTCTCAATGTCCACAATTCTACCCAATGACTGATAAGCTTTTAGAATTTCATCATCTGATGCTTCTCCATTATCATACACACTGCATGCCTCTTTTAAATTATTTTCAAGACGTTTTGCAATAGGCAGATATTCACCTGTAGTGTCTATTGATTTTGCTACATCAATGGCATTTTTTAAATCACTCTTTAATATTCCGTTATCCTTATATCCCAGCATCTCAACTTCTGACAAATAAGCATCTGTTCCTGTAAGAACAACTTTATATCTTGAGTATTTGCCCACTTTGTCTGCACTTATTCCAAATGGTCTTGTATACTTGCCCCAAACATTAAAGAACAAGCTGCCACTGTCATGGTAGTCTCCCAGTAAAACCCAGTTACCATCTTCATTATCGCCATACACCTGTGCCCTATCCGGTGTTCTTCCTGATTTTGATGATGTCAGAGTCAACATTCTTACAGCTTTTTTATCGGTAAACTTAAACATAAGTGTAGTTGTATTATCAACCTTTGTCTCTGTATCTGAATTATCATCAAATAAGTTATCCAATGTAGTCACTCCTGTACTTGAAGACTTATCGGCATCCTTTGAATAGTCCGTATATACTTGCGGCTTATTGTCACCTGTAGTTATGGATGTAAGGCTATCCTGTTCAAGTCCGCGCTCTTTATTAGGTGTTGAGGACATATTAAATTCAATTGTTCCACCTTTAATTAAATCCTCGTATTTTATAAATGTTTTATCATACTTTTCTCCATTAACGTACATACTGTCTACATACACATTTTCCCTACTATTGTTATTTGCCTTAATTACCAGTTTTTTATTTCCTTCCAAATTAACAGTTACTTCTTCAAACTGTGGTGAACCGATAGCAAATTCATCATTTCCCATTGACAATGGATAAAAGCCGATGGAAGACAATACATACCATGCTGACATTTCACCATTATCTTCATCACCAATATAACCCTGCCCAAAGGTACTTCCTGCATAACATCTTGCAAGAATGTCTCTTACATACTTCTGTGTCTCCCACGGACGGGATGAGTACAGATACATATATGGAATATGATGGGCCGGCTGATTGCTGTGTCCATACTGACCCAGTTTTACTTCTCTTGCTTCCCTCTGTTCATGAATACCGCCAACACCATCCATGGCGCCATATCCAATATATCCTCCATCAGTTGTAAAGATTGTATCAAGCTTGTCTGCCAACTGGTCGCGACCGCCATATAAGTTTGCAAGTCCAAGTCCATCCTGTGGTACAGAAACTGCCATGTTAAATGCATTGGTTTCTGTATAATCTGCCCCCCACCAGAATGGATTAAATCCCGTATTATTGTCACTGTTTCCTAAATTCAAAGAACCGTCAGCTTTTCTTCCTCTCAACCATTTTGACGTGGCATCAAAACCAGAATTGTCAAATAAGAGGGAATAGTTCTTTGCTCTGTTTAGATAGTAGTAATATTCAGACATATAGTTTGCTTTCTTTGTTGCATCGTTCGTCTGATTTGCCAATTTCTTTGCCATCTGAGCAATTCCATAATCGTTAATATATCCTTCCATGGACCATGAGAAATTTTCATTTTCATCAGCAGGTACATATCCGATAAAGTTCGAAATATTTAATTTCTTTCTTCCTCCATTTGTAAGGTTATCGGATACAGTAGCTGCATTTCTCAATGCGGACTTGTATGCATTTTCATAATCAAATGATATGCCCTTCACCATTGCATCGGCAAAAATAGCATCACTGCTTGTTCCCACCATACTGTTGGTTCCACCCGGCGCAATCCACCTTGGAACCCATCCTTGATCTTTATAATGCTGTACCAAACCGTTTAACAACTCTGTTGCTTTGGACGGTGTAAACAGTCCATACCCTGACCATGCAGTACGATATGTATCCCAGAAACCATTATTAATATAAATCTTTCCCTCCACAGGAGCTGCATTATCATCTTTGTAAGGACTCTTGTATTTCCAAACCGGATTACTGTTTGACCCTGTATTTTCTGACATAAGATTTGGATAACAATACATACGGTAAATACAAGAATAAAGTGTAACTAACTGTTCATAATTTGCGCCTTTAACATCTGTGATAATTCCAAGCTGATTATCCCATTTAGACTGTGCCTTGTTATAAACCGTTTCAAAACTGTCTCCCCCAATTTCAAGTTTCAAATTCTTCTTTGCCTGATCATAGCTGATGTATGATGTGGCAAGTTTCATTGTAACTGTATTGGAATTAAAGGATGCAATACTTTTCCTGTCATTTATTTTAGTTCCCTTAGGAGTCTCACTAAATTCTCCGTAAATGTACATACGCTTCGAACCATTCCCTGTATGGTCAGAATATGTTTTAAATGTATTTCCGCTATATTCGGTCTTACTTCCACCATTGGCACAATCAAAGATAACACTCTTGTTTGCCGTGTTATTATAAGTAAACCGTACCACTGCACCATGAGATGTCGGTGTCAGCTCTATCTGTGAATTTGCTGCATCGCCTCCATTGCCATCAAAAGAAACTTTATAATAATGCGCTTTTGCTACCTCATTATCATGACTAAAGTTTGCTTTTAACGTTCCCAATCCATAATCGTCATTTGTATTATAATCTTTGCTGGTATTTACCATAAATTGCCAGGTTCCTCTATCACCAACCCATATAGACGGTTCATGGCTTATTCTCATACAACGAAATTCATCTGTTTTCTGATATTCATAAGCCGAATTACTGCTTGCGTTGGTTGCAGGAATCCAAAAGTTGAATCCGTTTGGCACTGTTACTGCCGGAATTGTCAACCCTCTGGAGAAGTTTCCTGTATTGTTCGTTCCTCTTAGAATATTTACATAATCTGATAAATGAGAATATACCGGATAATCCTGATTATATATTTCAATGTCATCAAAATATGTCTGGAATTTTGCTAAAGCCCCCGCATTATGAGCTTTCATATCGTACACAACCAAAATCTTTTCAATGACTTTTCCCCTTGCCACATCACCAATTTTGCTGTAAATTTCATTCCACTGTTGTGCCACCAGTGTACGACTATCTCCCTGAGACTGTGCATCCACCTTATTTCCATTTTGATCAATTGCACCTAACTCACTTAAATAAGTTCCATCCTTAAACTTTAAATCCACAGCCATATGCATCTGTGTATATTCATAGTCATATTCGTCTCCATTAGACATGGAAGGAAAAATTACATATCTTAAATTTGTATTATCACTTACTGTAAGATTCAAGTTGTCATAAATAACATTATAAGAATATGCATGACCAGTTCCTACATGAGCTCCCTTGCATACAAGAGAGTGGCTTCCTGTCCAACCCACATTGGATTTTTGATTCCATGCATCGCTCGGTCCGGAAGTAATCTCACTATTCATTTTGCTAATAGAAGCACCAACTTCCTGACACTTGCCTGTTGCAAGAATAAACTCTGAAAATTGTGTCATGGAACCACCATTTTTATTTGCTGTAATCCGCAATCTATACTGGCTATATGCTGTGCTGTTATCCAATTCAAAATAATTTTGTTTATATCTGCCATTAAACACCTGATTTGTTTTATTGTCGATGGTTACCCAGCTTTCATTATCCGAATTTCTACCCTGAAGACTCCAATTCTTAGGGTCTCTTCCGGAAGCATCATTCGCAGAAGTTATCGCATACGATTTTATAACCTGTTGACTCTTTAGTTTTACAATAACTTCCGACGGCTTTGCCTCAGTTAAATATTTTGTTCCAGAGTCTCCGTCAAACAAATTTTTCAAAACTTCATTATCATTTTTCGCGGCACTTCCCGAGTAACTCTCGATTTCACCGGATAAATTTCCATTTATCTGATACCTTAGTTCATTTGTTGCAATATTGGCGGTGCCCTTCTTATCATCTACTGTAGAAGTTTTAAATCCATCTGCTGATTCAAAGGATGTAGACCACAAAACGTCCTTATTATAATCCGAATCAATCACTTTTGCTTCTACTGATGTCTCTCTGTATGACATGCCTACCGGAAAAGCCATACTCAAAACTAAGGCAAATGAAACAACTTTTTTCAAATGCTTTTTCATCATATTTCCTCCTCCCTTTCCTTTTACATTTACCAGGCGTTTGCGAAACGCCAAAATCACTGGCATTGCATATGCCACTATCCTTTTCATATAGTTCTCCTTTCTAGGCGTTTGCGAAACGCCAAAAGCCGCATAAATACGGCATTTTTTTGTTGCTAAAATCAAAAATCTCCTCACGGTTTGTGATATAATAGAGTTGACTAAAAACCATAAATCACGCCCCGAAAGGAGACATTACTATGATACCACAAAAACAACTCACTTTGGCAGATATTTTTGAAGATTGTAAAGAAATTTATGATTCTGACAAACCTCAGTTTCTTACTCTGCTTGAAAATTACATTGACCTTGATGAACATATCAGAAACTTAAAATCTTTCATAGCCTAGGACTTACCATAAAATGCCATATCACTTATGCCGTATAATCATTAAAATACATTTTAATTTTACTTAAATTGTTGTTTCCAATAAATACTTTCTAAAATTCAGATACTAATAACAAAAAAAGGCTACTGCATTTCTTCTTTAATGCAATAGCCTATACTTATAATTGCTTTTTATTCCTTTCCATCCCAACAGAAAGTACATAATTTACTTTTATCAATTCCTACTGAATCAAGCATATCATCTAATCTGTTAAATCTAAGAGATGTAAAATTCAATTCTTTTCTGATTTCTTCAACCATATTTTCGTATTTCTCAGATTCAGGATCAGCGTACTCCTGCAATACTTCTTCCGTTACCTTTCCATTTTCTAATCTTTCTATTACACGCCTTGTAATTAAGTCCATATCAGAACGGGAACGGGAAAAGTTAAGGTATTTACATCCATATAATAATGGAGGACATGCCGGTCTTATGTGTACCTCCTTAGCACCACTTTGATATAAAAACTCCGTTGTTTCCCTTAGCTGTGTTCCACGTACTATTGAATCATCTATTAGCAAAAGACTCTTATCTTTAATTAAATCCTCTACTGCCAAAAGTTTCATTTTAGCTATCATATCCCTCTTGCTTTGCATTGTAGGCATAAAAGAACGGGGCCATGTAGGTGTATACTTAATAAACGGTCTTGAAAAAGGTATTCCTGATTCATTGGCATACCCTACAGCATGGGCTATTCCTGAATCCGGAACTCCTGCAACAATATCAGGGTGAACATTATCACGCTTTGCCATTTTTTCACCACAGTTATAACGCATTTTTTCAACACTGATTCCTTCATATGAACTTGCAGGATATCCATAATAAACCCATAAAAATGTACATATCTTCATGTCATTATCAGGCTTATATAATGTAACACAATTCTTTGGAGTCATAACAACAATTTCTCCCGGTGTTAATTCCTTATAATCTGAATATCCAAGATTCTTATAAGAAAAGTTTTCAAAAGCAGCACAAAAAGCATCTTCTTTTCTTCCTATGGCAATAGGTGTACGTCCCATTTTATCCCTTGCAGCATATATACCTGCCTCATTCATTAAAAGAAGTGACAGGGAACCGTCAATTTTTTCTAAGGCATAATTAATTCCATCAATTAAATTATCTTTCTGGTCAATAAGTGTGGCTACAAGTTCTGTGGCATTAATGTCCCCTCCGCTCATTTCCTGAAAATGAGTATGCCCGTTTTTAAATAAATCCTTTATAAGTTCGTCAACATTGTTAATCTTGCTAACTGTTGTAAGAGCATAAGTTCCATGAATAGAACGTATTATTAATGGCTGTGACTCATAATCAGAAATACAACCTATTCCATATGTACCCTTCATTTTCTGTACATCTTTATCAAACTTTGTTCTAAAAGGAGAATTTTCTATATTATGAATTGCACGGTCAAATCCGTCTTCTCCTAATACAGCCATTCCTCCACGCCTTGTTCCTAAATGTGAATGGTAATCAATACCATAAAATAAATCAAATACGCAATCTTCTTTAGATGCTACACCAAAAAAACCACCCATTTTTTCTCTCCTCAAATATGTATTTTTACAAAATCTCCTCTATATCTTACCTTGTTTTGCCACTAATTTCAATGAATATCCGTTTTTTGATAAAAAAGCTGCTGCCAAAACGTACATAAACCGCCTTAGCAACAGCTTCCTTTTTAATAATCCCTATTATTTATTGTACCTTATAAAAGTGTTTGTTTTATTTACATTCCTTTTAACTAAAGATTTAAGTTTCTTTATTTTTGAACCCTTTACGTATCCGATTACCCCATTACTAAATACCACCTGATAGTAACCATTAATTTTCTGACTGTTAAGTACAAGTCTTGTATTTCTTGAAACAATACCTAACTTTCTTCCGGTTCCTCTGGCATTTGAATAAATTGCCGTTTTGCATGAAACTCTTGCAGTTCTAAATAATGTTACATTCGGTGTACTACTTACCTTCTTCTTTGTAATTTTTTTAGAAGGTGTAGCTATACCGTACTTAAATCCACTATCAAGACTTACACTGTTTACTGCAACATATCCTGTTCCAAGTGCATTAGTACCGTACTTTATCTTATAATAATTTCCAACCTTGTTTACTACCAACACTCTCGTTCCCTTTGGAGCCTCAGTATTAAACCCTGTTCCTACTCCCGTATAAATACCGGTAGTTGATGATACTACTGCATTAGATTTATTTCCTTTATAACTGCTGCCTGTTGAAGTTAAAACCGTAACATATGCACTTCTAAGATATGCATATCCTGATTTGTATTTTATTTTATACCATTCTCCAACTTTTCCTACAATTGTAACCGATACTCCGGCGTTATACTGTCCTAACTGAACTCCCTGTAAACTTGGAGATTTTCTGATATACAAGCCATTAACATTTGTAACACCGTACTTAATCTTGGTCTTTCCCTTCTTTACAGTAAGTTTGCATTTTGCTCCATATCCATCTGTTGTAAGTGCTGTTATTGTAGCCTTTCCTTTTTTATGACATGTTACAATACCAAATTCATCAACAGATGCAACTGCTACATTTGAACTGGTCCAATATATAGCCTTATTATAAGCATTTGACGGTTTCACTGTTGCTGAAAGCTTAAACATATTACCCACTTTCTTTGTGAGTTTTGATTTTGAAATCTCAATACCTGTTGTTCTCTGCTTAACCACAACCTTAACCCTGTCACTTACATTTCCAAAATGTGTATCATTGGCGGTTACAGTTATGTAACATGTTCCTCCACTAACAGCAACTATTTTCTTTGATGCTGTATCGTAATATGCTACATCTTTGTTAGTTGACGTCCATGTTACTGCCTTTTGTGTAGTGTAATCAGGATTAAATGTATAACTTATATTTTTCCTTTCTCCACTGTAACATGTGATACCATGTCTGCTAAGTTTAATGCTCTTTGGAGCAGCTATTACATTTATAAATATCTCTGCTCTCTTTCCATTATATGCTGTAGCATAAACCCATGTAGAGCCAAGTTTCTTTGCATAAACTTTTCCATAACTATCCACTGATAATATGCTACTGTCCTTTACACTCCAATTAATATTTGTATCTGATGGTACAGTTGTTCCTCCATTAAATACCGGTGAAAGGTTTACATCTTCATATATGTACAAGTTCATAGAAGATTTTTCAAATTCAATGGTCTTAACCGGTGTTTTAACGTATACCAAAGCTTCAGCCTTATACTCATCTCCATCAACTAATTTCATAGTTGCAGTTACAGTTATAAGTCCTGCTGATGCGTCAGGAGATACCGTAGCATATCCCTTTGAATCAAGGCTTATATCACTACTGTCAGCTGACCATGTAACCTTACCTTCAACAGCATTTTCCGGTAGAAGATCTGCATCAAATTTAATCTGTTCACCAGGATATACGATACTTCTTTCCGGTGTAATGTTAAGAGAATATTCATCTCCACCGACTATGATTTTAATCATACCTACTGCCGGTGTACCATTTCCATCCATACCATATCCGTCGCTTGTGCACTTTGCATAGATATAAGTTGTTCCTTTGCCCTTTGTAGTCACAATTCCATTTGCGTCTACTGTAGCAATACCGTCATCCTCTGCACTCCATAAAACCTTTTTGTCATATGCATTTACAGGAGTAATAACAGCTTTTAACTGAACTTTATCACCTATTTTCTTTGAGTAAATTGTATCCGGTGAGTCTGTACTTACAGTTCTTATTTCAACTGATTTTACACTTGCTTTTACCAATACTTTTACTTTTCTTACTATAGTTGCCTGATTTCCATTTTTATCTGTATATTTTGCAGTTACAACCACATTTGTCTTTCCACCTGAAATAGCTTTAATCTCACCACTTGCATCCACTGTGGCAATGCTATCATCCTCTGATGAATACTCAACCTTTTCATAATCTGCATCTGCGGGTACCGGAGTTATCTCAATATCATCGCTTTCTCCTTCCCACAGGGAAATACTGTCTTTAGAAAGAATGATATTTTCTAACTGCTGTAATACTTCTATGGTAATCTTAGCACGTTTGTTATTATAGCTTTGAGCATAAATAACTGTCATTCCTGCTTTTTTAGCTTTTATTATTCCTGCTTTATCCACAGAAACAACCTCTTCATTGGCACTAGTCCATGTAATGTCCGTATTATAAGGTTCAGACGTTCCTCCATTCCATAATACTAATGAAGATAAATCAAAAGAATCTCCTGTATATAGAATCTTATTATTTTCCGTAAAGGTTATGCTATCTACATCCTTTAATGATTTCACTGATAATTCAGCTGTTTTAGAAAATGATGTTCCATCAGCTGTAACTTTTGCCTTTACTATAAAATTACCGTTTACGAGCGGTGTAAAGGTTATGCTGTCACCATTTTCAGCAAGCATATATGTTGAAGTATCAGCTGTTTGGCCGTCTAATTCTACTTCATATGTTACATTTGCATACTCAGGAGCAATTTTAACCGCCACATCTACTGCTGTTCCTTCCACAACTTCTGCCTTATTAAATCCAAATGCTACAGTAGGTTTAACTAAAACATTAACGGAAAATGTAACAAAATATCCGTCCTTTGTAGTAGCAGTTATAACAGCCTTTCCTCCGCTTACAGGGGTTACCATACCATTTACTACTGTTGCCACTTTTTCATTATCAGATGACCATTTTACATTTTCCGAATTAACCTCCGGTGCACTTAAAACCCCATCCTGAACTAATGAAATACTTGGAATAAGATCCTTGGGTTCCTGTCCCAATACCATATCAAAACTCTTTTCAGCATTTGTGGTATACACTATTCTGATAGGTTCCGGTACTGTTGTATCAATGACATGGAATGTAAACGTAATCTTCTCATTTCCTGCTTTTGCAGTAACATAAGCAATTCCAACATTCTTAAATGTAACAAATCCTGAGTTATTTACATCTAATATTGTATTGTTTGATGTTTCATATGTAATTACTTCGTTGGAATTTTTAAGGCTAATTACTGATGATAAGTCAATTCCAAAACCTGCTATGGCATTAACATCCTTCATGTCAACAGTATATTCCGTTACACTGGCAGAAAGCTCAGGTTTTCCTATTACAGTTACCGGGAAAGACACAGAATATCCGTCTGCTGTGTAAGCTATAACAACAGCAATTCCCGGATTTTTTCCTAATACATATCCATCTACAACCTGTACAATGCTTTCATCACTTGAACGCCATGCTAAATCTTTATTTACATCACCATTATTATTTTTAAATGAAATATACTTCTTTAAGTTCTCACTGTAATATTCACCGCTTACAACTTCAATTGATGAAACCGGCTGATTTAATTCAATTTCCAAAGATGAAACTTTAACATTAACAGTAAATGTTACATACTGACCATTTGGAATAGTTGCTGTAATTATTGCTGTTCCTTCTCCGTTGGCAGTAATAATTCCATTAGTAACACCTGCCACCTTTGTATTATTGCTTTCCCATGATACATCAGAAATACTGTACTCTGTTACGCTAACTTCAGCTTTTACTGTTGCTCCAACTTCACTTAAAGAAAAGCTGTCAGCTCCATTTATGCTAATTGTTCCACTGTCTTTTTTTGTAGTATCTGTTACATGGAAAATTATAGTTGTATTTGCACTTCCTGCAGTGTTGCTTACACTTGCCTTAACTGTATAATATCCCACTTCACTAAAGCTTATTATATCATTTGTAATTTGTGCTTTAGGACTGGAAATATCATAATCAATAACCGGCTCGGAAGATGTAAGAATTGACTTTAAATTAAATGAATCAGTTTCACTTAAGTTAATCTCTACTTCTTTTGCACTTGAAGTTATAGTTGGCTTAGGTGTCTGCTTTTCTACTTTAACTACTTTATAAATAATACTTGCACTTACATTACCTGTAGGAAGTGTAGCTGTAAGAGTATATATGCCCGGTTCATGGAATGTAATGCTATTTTCACCAAGCTCTGCTTTTGTTGCATCATTTGGTGTTAATGTATATACTACCGTATCATTGGTGTTTGATGTATTTGCCTTAAATGTAACTATAGGATTTGGATTATCCTCAGTTATTTCAACTGTCTGTTCTAATCCTCCCACTAAGCTTATTTCCGGCTTTGCAACTGTTATATCCACATCTTTAGTATACATATGTGAATTTCCATAAGTATCCTGAAACTCTGATTTAACCGTAATAACTGCTTTTCCCGGAGCAACTGCTGCAACTGTCCCGTTATTATCTACTGTTGCAACATCATCCCTACTGCTTGAATAACTTCTGACAACTGTTGCTGTATCCATTTCATCACAAATTTCGACAGGTGAAATCTTTAATGACTCTCCTACTAAAAGTTCTCCACTAGAAGGAGTAACATTTAATGTACCCGCAGGCTTCTTAACAGTTACTGCAATACTCTGAGTTCCATTCAAAGTAACAACACTACTTGAACTTCCGCCTGCTACCTCATATTCTGCAGCAACCTTTACAACAGCTGTTCCTTCCTTCTTTAATATGTATGCGCCATCACTATCCACACTTATAATATCACTATCCGTAGATGTGTATGATACACTTACAATATGTGTTATTACTGTGGCTCCATATTTCACTACAGGCTTAATTGTTCCCTGCTCACCTGAAGTTCCGTTAATCTGGTAGCTATTTAATTCGATATCAATACCCAAATCATCTGCAGCTACGCTAAATGAACCTGTAGGAAGCATTGTCACAACCATGACAACTGCCAAAACCATTGAAATTATGCCTGACACAATTTTCTTTGTTCCTTTTTTCATATATAACTCCTTTCATCTTTTTCAGCATTCCGGTGCTTTTAACGCTCCACGTTATTTATATGCACAGTTAGCTAATGTTATTAACAATTATTGTTTATTTCAATACAAATATCAACGAATCTGACTCAAGCGGTTAATTTCTTACTTAAGTGGTTTGTTATGTTTTTTACCTTTTATGGTTTATGTGTTATAATAATTCATGGTTTTCAACCTATTTCATACAAAAAAGGAGAAAAATTTGAGAGCGGCATTTGTAGACAATAACAGACAGGATATGGACACCTTAATTTCAATGATTACAAAGTATTCCAATAACTCTTTTAACATTACTTCCTATGACATATATTTAAATGGTGAAAGCTTTTTATCGGAATTTTCCACTAACAAATATGATATTGTTTTTCTTGATATATTTATGGACAAGCTTACCGGTGTGGATGTGGCTTTCGAGCTTAGAAAAACAGACAAAAATGTTCAAATTGTATTTTGCACCACCAGTAATGAATTTGCCACTGAAAGTTATCAGGTTGATGCTTTTTATTATCTTGTCAAACCCTTCAGTGACAGCAATATACAAAACCTTATACATAAATTAAGCTCCTTTGATTTTGAATTGTCACAGTTTATAACCCTTCCCGGAGGTATTAAAATATATCCAAGAAATATTATATATACTGAATACGAAAACCATAAAATTATTATCTATCAAAAGGATGGTAATAACCCGTGCTTTCGCATGTCACAGCATCAATGGGAAGAAATGATATGTAACTACTCTTATATAGTTAATTGTTTCAAGGGTGTTATTGTAAATCTTTATGAAGTTGAATCTAAAACCGACAATTCCTTTTCTATGTCAAATGGTGAGACTCTTCCCATAAGCCGTAGAAATATTAAGGATATAAACACCATATACTCTGATTTTCTATTTCAAAAATTAAGAAAGGATATGTTAAAATAATGTCACAGGGCTTTTCTACTGAAGAATTAATAGTTTATTCATTATTAAATTTTTTACCCTATGTTACCGTAGCGTTGTATCCATTTAGGGATTCCTTTAGATTTTCCCAAAAAAATACAGCCCTGCTTATTGTTTTAGCGTCATTTATTCAGATAATTTTAGGACTATGTGCAGGATATGGCTCAGATAATGCCATTTCTTTGATTTCTTTAGTGAGTACCTTTCTTTACATATTTTTCTATTTTCTTTGTGTAAAGGCAAAATTTGGCAAGTCCTTATTTGTTCTTTTAATGCTTTCAAATATTTCAAATTTCATAGTTTCCCTTTCAAAATGTATAGAGGGACTACTATTTCCAGATATGGCTTCTGACATTTACAGGTGGACTTTCTGTGTAACCACATTATTTACCCAATTAGTGGTTTTATCGGCAGTATCCCTTTTTATAAACAGGATTTTAAGACCAGTACTTTTACTTAGAAATCAGGATTACATATGGCATTATTTATGGCTTGTTCCATCCACCTTTTATTTAATCTGGTATTACAATATATACTTTAATTCTACTTTATCAAGTTTACAGTTGGCTCTTAACCCTAAAAATAATATAATTTCTTTTTTAATTAATTTAGGTGCCTTTTTGATTTATTACATAATTGCCCGTATGCTATCTGAAAATAATAAAAATATGCAACTTGAAAATGCTAATCACAGTTTAAAAATGGAACAGCTTCAATTTGTTAATCTTCAAAATAAAATCAGTGAAACCAGAAGAGCAAGACACGATTTAAGACATTACTCAACGGTTATAAGAAGTTATATAGAGCAGGATGATTACCCTCATTTAAAGGAATATCTTGAATCTTTCTTAAATGTTTTGCCTGATGATACTCCTATGAGCTTCTGTGAAAATACAGTAATTAATGTTTTAATATCTCATTTTTATGGCATTGCCAAGGACAATAACATTGATTTTGAAGCAGATGTAAACATTCCCGCTTCCATACCTGTGGAGGATGTTGACCTTACTGTTGTTGTGGGAAATCTCATAGAAAACGCAGTGTATGCGTGCATTTCCAAACCTGACATGCCTAAAAATATAATAATAAAGGGAAAAGTTCAAAATAATGTTCTTCTATTTACAATAGATAATACATATAGTAATGCAATTAGAAAAGATAAAAGTGGCTCCTACTACTCCACTAAACATGAAGGGGTTGGTATCGGTCTTGAATCAGTTGCCGGAATTATCGAGAGATATAACGGAGTATTAAAAATAGAGCAGCACAACAACGTATTCTACATTTCTGTTATGCTGCAACTTCTATAATTCTTTTTAAACATATGTAACCTAAATTCATTTATCTTCAAGCAAACGTTTTTTCTGTTCATAAACCCTTTGCAGTTCCATCTCAAAATCCTGCCTGTTTTTCTGCATCATTGTTTGTAGCATAAGACCTGCAAAAAATGACTGAACAGCTGTCACTACCATAAAACCACAAACAATTAATGTTGGAAACTTAGGAACCAGTCCTGTTTCTAAATATATTTTCATAACAGGTACAAAATTAATTAATGCAATGATACCTAATAATATTGCAATTGCACCAAAAAATCCCATGGGTTTGTACGTTCTATATAATTTTACAATTGTTTTCAACACTTTCATTCCGTCTGAATATGTATTTAATTTAGATTCGCTGCCCTCAGGCCTGTCACGATAATCTATAATTACATTTTCAACATACATATTTTTTTCAACGGCATGTATACTCATCTCCGTTTCAATCTCAAATCCCTTTGATAAAACGGGAAATGTTTTTACGAACTCAAAACTAAAGGCTCGAAGTCCTGTCATTATATCCTTAATATCATTTTTAAATAATACATTTATACTTTTTCTAACGAGAGAATTTCCCATGTTGTGAAAAGGTCTCTTATTCTCCTTAAAATATGTAGACGATAAACGATCCCCTACAACCATATCAACATTCTTTTTAAGCACTAAATCCGCCATTTTTCCTGCTGATTCTGCCGGATATGTATCATCTCCATCCGTCATTATGTAACATTGTGCATCTACCTCACGGAACATTCTCCTTATAACATTTCCTTTCCCCTGACGATGTTCATAACGCACTATGGCACCGGCCTCTTCTGCTATTTTATCAGTTCCATCTGTAGAATTATTATCATATACATATACCACAGCCTCCGGGAGTACCCTCTTAAAATCTTTTACCACCTTACTTATTGTACTACTTTCATTATAGCATGGTATTAAAACTGCAATCTTGTCCATAATTTTCCTTCCTCATTAACATCATAATACATAGTGATACGGCAAAAACAGATATTGCCAGTTCACGATATGCAAACCAATAATGAATGTATGAATGGTTTTGAATAAGAACATACCATGCAATAGGATAACACGCCATTATGGCATATGGGATAATATTGTTCACCTTAATATGCCTTGTTTTATATAATGTTATAACAAATATAACAATTAAAATAATCAATGCTATAACCACCCCTATTTGATATGAAGCCTTAAACTCTCTATATAATACATTAACAAAATTGATTTTCTCTTTAGCCGCACTTGAGGATGTTCTCACCTCAATAGTATCAAATGCATTTCGTATTATGTTTTGCCCTGTTATTATGCTTCCAAGAAGCCATTTCAGTGCCCACATTCCGCCGTATCCAACAGCCCAAAAAAACGACTTTTCCACAATATTCATAATATTGCCTTTAACTTTATCCCTCTGATACATACACACCCACAATGTTAATGGTATGCCTAGAGTTATCAATGGGAAAGTAAGTAAATCCATATAACTTGTAATAATTCCTACAAGCATAAAGAAAATATTCCATAAGAATAAATTTCCCTGCCATTTCCTGCTTTTACATAAAATAAATAACATTGCACAAAATGTTATTATAGTCACTGAACCGAACTGCAATGACATCATTGTTGACACAGGGTTCAAAAAAATCCATAAAAAAATTATTGGGAATATAAGTCTTTTATTTATAGTCGAAGATTTTGATACTAATAATGCAAATAAACCTATTTGTAGAAACATTAACAGATATCTGATTGTACCATAATCAAATAGAGCTATTAAAGGTTTTAAAAAAACAAGGTATCCATGCCAATATCTTGAATATTGGACCTCATTATAACCTTTTCCCTTTCCCAGATACTTGTCCACTAATACCTCATCCGGTTTTTTATCACTCCTATAGTATCTCGATACATTAATTGCCCCTTTCCACGCATTCTCTGTTGTGGGATGAGATGCTGTTAAAAGCATTAATGAATCTGTATAATTATCCAGCTGGGAATTTTCCCGGTTCATAGTTCTAAAATATCTTCCCTCTGTTTTGATTATCCCGGCACTTTCAGACATATTGCCTTTCATATAATCTGTTGGAATACCATAAGCCATAACCAACAACATATATCCCACAAGGCAACTTAAAATCAATAATATGGCCACTAGAGCAATCTTCCCTTTTATGTTCAATTCATTCATTCTCTTATTATTCATATCACTTTTTTCCTTGCTTACATACTTCCACACAATATACCACGTTATATGTCAAAATACAACACCACTAATTGGCATAAGCCTGGAAAATCTACGTATTAATTTTCCCTGTGGATTAAAATTTTCTAACATATTATTACCTATTCCGATACAAACCTTGACATTATTTTCAGCAAAATTATACTATATTTTAGTTAATAATATTTTAGGGAGTGATAATATGGTTCAAAATAATATAAAAAAAAATCATATGGATATTTATTGGCATGACTATGCTGACAGTTTGGGAAACATTCCTATTACAAATGCCGGTCTTGTTGAAAAGGCATCAATAATCGGACGTACCGGTCTTATGCTTTTATCCTGTGGAACAGGAGCATGGCGTGTGAGAAGTTCCATGAATACTTTGTCTGAACAGCTGGGAATAACATGCACCGCCAACATTGGTCTTATGTCTATAGACTACACCTGTTTTGATGGTGATAATTGTTTTTCCCAGTCTCTCTGTCTTACAAATACAGGAGTAAATACATCCAAACTTAACCGTTTAGAGCATTTTATAAATGACTTTTCATCAGAAGGTATTAAAATGTCCGGTGAGGAACTTCATGTCCACCTTGATGAGATTGAACATATACATGGTCTTTACTCACCTGTTGCCCTGGGACTTGCTGCGGCACTTGCCTGTGGGGCATTTACGTTTCTTCTTGGTGGTGGGCCCTTTGAAATGATTTGTGCTTTTTTAGGAGCAGGAATGGGAAATTATTTGAGATGTAAGTTATCAGAGCATCACTTTACACTTTTTTTATGTATTGTTTCATCTATAACATTAGCATGCCTTGTATATGCCGGAATACTCAAATTTGCCGAAGTATTTTTTGCCATTTCACCTCAACACGAGGCGGGTTATATATGCTCGATGTTATTTATAATTCCGGGATTTCCTTTTATAACCAGTGGTATTGACTTGTCAAAGTTAGATATGCGTTCAGGCCTTGAGCGACTTGCCTATGCCATTGTTATAATTGTTGTGGCAACAATAACAGCGTGGATAATGGCTCTTATATTAAATCTGAAGCCTCTTGATTTTCCTGAACTTTCCCTTAGTGCAACGGCACTACTGCTTCTAAGATTACTAGCAAGCTTCGGAGGAGTATTTGGTTTTTCAATAATGTTTAACAGTCCTATTCCTTTAGCAGCATCAGCAGCCGTAATAGGTGCCATTGCCAATACATTAAGACTTGAACTGGTTGATCTTGCGGCATTTCCACC